>CAYQMO010000130.1:0-11045 GCA_964418315.1 uncultured Geobacter sp.
TTCAATTCAAAGGACACAGCATGGAAAACAGCAGACTTCTTATTGTTGATGACGAGGCGGTAATAAGGGATGGTTTGAAACGGATTCTCGAGGGGGAATCATTTGTTGTTGAAACCTGCTCAAGCGGCTTTCACGCCATCGAAATTATGCAGCAGCGTGAATTTGACCTGATAATAACCGATCTGAAAATGCCAGGAATGAGTGGCATGGAGGTATTGAAAAGCGTCCGGACACTTCAGCCTGACATCCCGGTTATCCTGATTACCGGTTATGCTTCGATTGATACTGCCGTAGAGGCTATCAAAAATGGGGCGTCCGATTATATATCAAAACCTTTCGGACCAGACATTATACTGGAAAAGGTGCAAAACGCCCTCAGCCAGCGCAATCTGTCTCTGGACGATATATGCCTCAAAGAAGATATCAGCCGCCATCATGGTTTTCATCAATTTATTGGTGAAAGCAAGGAGATGCAGAAAGTTTATCACCGGATTATGCATGTTTCTGCAACCAACAGTACGGTGCTTATAACCGGAGAAAGCGGCACGGGCAAGGAGCTGGCAGCCCGCGCGATACATGACAACAGCCTCAGAAAAGATAAACCTTTTGTTGCGGTCGATTGCTCTTCCCTGGCGGAAACTTTGCTTGAGAGCGAATTGTTTGGCCATGTCAAAGGCTCTTTTACCGGCGCAGTTCAGACGAAGACCGGACTATTCAAAATTGCCGACGGTGGCACCCTTTTTCTGGATGAAGTTTCTAACATCAGCCTCTCTACTCAGGCAAAACTTCTGCGCGCAATTCAGGAACGTAAAATAACCCCTATTGGCGGTACGCAGCTACTGCCGATAGATATACACCTCGTCGCCGCTACAAACAAAAATCTTAAGACCATGGCATCTGAAGGGTTATTCCGGGAAGATCTATATTTCCGCCTCAATATAATTCCTATCACTCTACCGGCGCTTCGCGACCGAAAGCATGATATCCCTATCTTGATACGTCATTTTCTTAAAAAATATACGACAGATATCGGCAAAGAAATAAGAGGGGTTGCGCCGGATGTAATGTCTTTTCTTGAAAATTACGAGTATCCTGGGAATGTGAGAGAGCTGGAAAACATCATCGAACGGGCGGTCGTGCTTGCGGAAGGAGATATTATTCGTAATGAGGATCTTGAATTGTGGGATAGCAAAGATACTGCTTCAAATATTATGATAGAACATATTCCTATGAACGCTGAAGAGCTGAAAGAGATGAAACGTCATATTCGCGATCACGCCATTGAATCGCTGGAAAGCCTGTTTGTACGCAATGCCCTTGACCGTAACAACTGGAATGTAACCAGAGCGGCCGAGGAGACCGGCATACTGAGGCCGAATTTTCAGGCTATGATGAAAAAATTTGGGATTTCGGCACGCGGAGAGCATTGATTAGACACCCAAAGAGCGAACCTAATAACTATATACGCCATGAGTTTGAAAAAAGCTGGTTTTATAACTTCAGAGCTGCCATAGCTGTATAACCGGTGGTATTGAAGAGGGGGGAAGAAACCATGTATGTGTTTAACAGGACTATATGGATAAGCATAATCGTTGTAATGCTCACTGCGGCAACTGTTTCGGCTACAGTTACAACTGGTAATGAGAAGTGTATGAGCTGCCACGCTCGAAAAGAGCTCAAAAGCCTGACAGGTAAAGTCGTGTTTATTGATCCGGTCAAGTTTGCGGCCACTACACATTCCATTGTGGGATGTACTTCATGTCATGACCAGGTTTCACCGGGTCATCCCGGAGACGGCAGCGCTCCATCCATAGCAAAGTGCGGCGATTGTCATAATCCGGTGCGTGAGGAATATTCAAAAAGCCTGCATGGTTCAAAAGCCAGGTGCAATGACTGCCATAATCCGCATGAAGTGAAACTGCCGGTATTTATGTCTGGTGATGAAATCAACAGTAAATGCGCCAAGTGCCATGACACCAGAAAAACCATCCGAAGTCATTCCAAATGGCTCACTCAGGCTGATCTGCATATTGATTCGCTATTGTGTATTACGTGTCATACCGGGTCACAGGATTACGTAATTACAATGTCCATTGAAAACCGAATACCCGGATCGGGTGAAGCCTTTAAAACCGCTACGTTTGAAGAGCTTGCCAAGCTGATAGAAGGGGAGGACATCAGAAAGGTGATCGACCAGAACGGCGACAATCTTGTATCGCTGAAGGAGTTGAGGGATTTCAATCACCATCTCAGGGGGAGGAATATGCGGTTGTGGGGTATGATGACGCCTGAGGTAGTCACTCACAGTTACCAGATTCTGGAGAACCGCTGGGACTGCTCATTCTGCCATGCTTCCGGGCCAAAAGCGATGCAGAAAAGCTTTATCGCTTTTCCGGAAAAAGGGGGCGGTTATACGAGGCTTGCTGTAGAAAAAGGGGCGATACTTGACATTCTATATGGAACCCCGGATTTTTACATGCTCGGCACGACCAGAAGCACAGCTCTTAATATTATCGGGGCTCTAATCGTTGCGGCAGGATTGTCTTTTCCTGTAAGTCATGGTTTTTTAAGATTTTTGACCCGGAACAAGAGAAAGGAGAATGATCATGAAGCATAAAGAGATGGTATACATGACTCCCATGCCTGTCAGAATCTGGCACTGGTTGAACGCTTTTGGAATCGTTACCTTATGTGTTACCGGACTTCAGATAAGGTTTCCGGATTATATCAACATTTTCGGAGCCTATAAGGCCGCCATTCGTTTACATAATACAGCCGGTGTGGTCGTTTCAGTCTCTTATCTGTTATGGCTGATTTACTACCTGGCGGTCGCTAGAAGTCTGATAAAACTGTACGTTCCAACAGTTGAGGATCTTAAATCAGGCCTCTTCCGCCAGGCGTACTACTATTTTCTGGCCTACTTTCTCGGTAAGCCCAACCCGCACCACAGCACGCCTGAGAGCAAGTTCAATCCGATGCAGAAGGCTGCCTATCTGGTGATCATGCTTATACTTTTGCCACTGGTTGTTTTAAGCGGAGTGCTTCTGATGTATATTGCTCCTCTGCGCGAGTTGTTACACCTCCTGGGTGGCATAAAAATGCTGGTTGGAACGCATTTTCTCCTCTCCTGCTGTTTTACAGCATTTCTCTTTGTTCATATCTATCTTGCTACCCTCGGGCACACTCCGTTGGCTCATTTCAAACCTATGTGGAACGGGTGGGAAGAGGAAACTGTTGAGGATGGTAATCCCGACCCTGATAAACAGATAACTGTGTCAACCAAATGAAACCTGCTCAGGAGAAAATCCAATGAAATACCGCCTTATCTTCAGTATCGTTGTAATGTTTTTGATATTTCGGAGTACTGCTTTTGCGGTTACCGTACGGGATATTACCTATTCCACCAAAAATTTGGGCAAGGTGGTATTCAGCCACGGCGATCATATAAACAAGAAGGAGATGAGCAATAATTGTCGAGCCTGTCACGATACAATCTTTGATTTAAAAAAGAAGAAGCAAAATTCGATGGCTGATATGAAAAAAGGCAAATCTTGTGGTGCATGCCATGAGGGCAAAAAAGCCTTTGGTCTTGACAAATGTTCCGCATGTCATCTTGTTAAGGATGTAACATACAAGGTAAAAGAGACCGGTCCCACGCATTTTAGTCATAAAATTCATATTGAGGGAACTGAGTGTGGTAAATGTCACCCCAAATTGTATTCCGCCAGTCAAAAGAGGAAACGCGTTGGAATGGCAGCCATGGAGGCGGGTAAATCCTGTGGTTCGTGCCATAATTCCAAGCAGGCATTTTCGATAAAGGAGTGTTCAAAATGTCACCCGGTACGAGAACTTCTGTTTGAGGAAAAAGATGCAGGCAACGTCAACTTCAGCCATAAAAATCATACCGCTATTTACAACTGTAGAGAGTGTCACACCGCTATATTCAACACTAGCAGGGGTAAGACCAAGGTCAGCATGAAGTTGATGGAAGCGGGAAAATCGTGCGGAGCCTGCCATGACGGCAAGACCGCCTTTAGTGTTGCCACCGACAAAGATTGTGATAAATGCCATAAAATGTAACTCTGGAGGGGCGATATGCTTGCAACACTCGCAGGAAAAGCTCTGGTGCCGGTCGGGCTTGCCGTTACAGGATTCATGGTGGTCTGCTGTCTGGTTCTATACTCCGTTATCCGTGACGATCTCCATCGTGCCGAGATAGTTCATGCAACCAATATTGCCGACACCATCTTGAAATCCACCCGTTATGCCATGCACAAATCTGAACGTGAAACACTGGCCTCAATTATACGGAATGTTGGTGAACAGCGGGGAGTGGATCATGTCAGAATATTCAACAAGAAGGGTATTGTGAGTTTCTCCGCCAAATCTGGTGAGATAAACCGGCAGATGGATAAGAATGCAGAAGGGTGCATTATCTGTCACAAAGGAGCTCTCCCTGTGACCAATCTGGGAACGATGCAGCAGGCTCGCACCTTCAAAAATCCGGATGGAATTGATGTAATAGCGATTACCGCACCGATTTATAACGAGCCGGACTGCTCATCTGCTGCTTGTCATGTTCACTCCCCCGGGCAGAAGGTTCTGGGAACTTTAGACATTGGGCTGTCGAGGGCAGAGCGTGCCAGATCGCTGACAACGCTTCGCATCCAGATGATAGCCTTTACAGTGATGAGTCTTATACTCACAATCGGTGGAGTTACCGCCTTGCTGTGGAGAAACGTTTTTCTTCCGGTACAGAAATTGCGGAATTATGTGGAATCATCTGCAATAAAGAGCGATATCCCGGAGCCACCTCCTCACTTGCCTCATGATCTTGATGTAATCGCCAAAAGTTTCTACGACGTTAAAATAAATGCCGACGAAAAGAAAAAAACCTCTGAAAAAACAGTGTAATTTATCGGGGATTGCATGGCAGATATGCATGAAATACAACAGTCGGCTGATAACTGTGAAACAGGGAGTAGCGCTGATTTGCTTAGAGAGAAATTGGTTAAGGAAATAAACCGGTTGACCCGCTTTTCAACTCGTGGAATCATTGCTCTTACGTTGTTTCTGGTAGTCAGTATTATTGCGTGGCGAGGATTTTCCTTTCTTCCCGCTCCTGACACAGTCACCCCCCTTCTGGGTAAACCTCCATCAGACGGTATTATCAGCATAGCGCTCCTGCTCTATACCTTTTCGGCTATACTTCTAAGCCTCTCCCGCATGACCGCAGGCATAGAGCATCGTAGCAGTTTCAGCCATGTCGGTTTTCTGACCGCCTTTTTTCTCTTTTATTATTTCGGGAAGTCTCTTGAAGGAAATTACTGGGCGGTATTCGGTGCCGGTATCACAATTCTGGGTGTTGAAAGCTATCGGATCTGGAGCTTTTGCGCTGAAGGCATTGCCAAAAACAGGGAAGATATTGAATATGTAACCAGAACCGGCAGACCGCCCCCGCAGGAGTGAGCGCTTTGCTGAGTTGTCCTGATGTTACTGAATTGCCTGAAAAATTCCTCCCGCGCAGGGATACCAATGGAGTTAACCCGTGGAGAACAGTCCGATCAACCCGGTGGTATATGCTGGTATCTTGAAAACCACCAGGCGCCGTCGTAAATTTTTATTCATCACCATCCTGATATACATTCCTGCTTTATTGGTTATCCACAAAATCTCACCCACAAACAAGGCTATGGGAACATTATTCGCCGTCTGGGTTGTTTTTCTTATTATTTCCACGGTATTGGTTGCACTCTGCAAATGTCCAAGGTGTGGCAACTACTTCCATTTGCACGGCATAACTCTCCTCGTTCTGCGCAAATGCCTCCACTGCCAGCTTCATATAGCCTCAAATAATATATCGTAGCCATGCTACAGGAATAATTTGCGGTTAATTGTCAAACATCAGCTTGCGCTCAAAATCCATTGAATGAGTCAAGCGTTGCGCGTCCTGAAGCGTAATCAGATCCTGACGATACAGTTGCAGCAGATGCATATCGAGCGTCTGCATCTGATACTGAGATGCGCCATGTTCAATATGCTTTTCAATTTCATCAAGCCGCCCTTCACGAATACATGCCTGTATGGTTGTCGTTGTGCGCATGATTTCGACAACCGGAATTATGCTTTCGCCCGATTTGTCTTTGATCAGGCGGATGGAAATAATTGCGACGAGGATGTCGGCCAGTCGTTGTCTCATTATCTCCTGTGCATCCGGTGGGAAATGACCGATTATCCTGTTGATGGTTGAAACGGTTCCCTGTGTGTGCAGGGTGGATAGTACAAGATGCCCCGTTTCGGCCGCTTTTATACAAGAATCAATTGTTTCCCTGTCACGCATTTCACCGACCATAATGACATCAGGATCCATTCTGAGAGCCGCTTTCAAAGCAGATGTGAAACTGTCAGTATCAATGCCAATTTCCCTTTGAATAATACAGCTTTTTTGTGATGAAAATAAAAATTCGATTGGATCTTCAATAGTTATTATATTATAGCTAAAGTTTTCATTGAGATAACTAAGCATTGAGGCGAGTGATGTTGATTTTCCGTTTCCGGTCGGACCGGTCACCAGAATCAGTCCGTTGGGAGCCTGTGCTATTTCACCGAGAACGCGTGGCAAACGCAGCTCTTCAAAGGTCCCGATGACCGGTGGAATGACGCGCATAACGATGCCAATGTGACCTTTCTGGCGAAAAATGCTCACCCTGAACCGCCCTCCGGAGGGGAGAGAGTAGGAGGCGTCGCACTCTTTTAGATCATCATGTATCTGGCGACCATTCTGAGCCTGAACTGTTTCAGCGATAAATTTGGTATCATCGTGTGTGAGATTCGGCATTTTTGCACGAACCAGTTGACCTCGACCGCGAAAAAAAGGGGGGTTATCCACTTCAAAATGGAGATCAGAAACCTTCCTCTGGAATGCAATGCCCATAATTTGATGCAGCATGTTTAAATCCATCGTACTCCTCCGTTATCAGTCAGTTTTTTTCGATGCTTTTACGATACAGGGCGTTGTCCAAAGCTGATCCGGCCTGTTGCGCAAGGGCTTCAAGCAGATTGATTTGCGGTGGAGAGACCGGCTTGTTGCCAAAATCTGCATACGTTACGGCGATTACCTTGCCACGACTGATCAGTGGCACGGCAACCACTTTCGGGCTTCGCGGCGGACCAATCTCTTTATAAAGCCGCTCTGTCATAACAGCATCACTCTTCTGCCCATAATATAACTTCCCTTTTTCGACAACCTCCTGCAGCACCGAATTTGCTTCCAGCGGGATGCGAAACATGAGTGGACCGGACGGCCCTTCTGATATGGACGTAGAAATTCCGAGCGACCTCTCTGCAATCAATTCTCTTCTTGAAACAACAAAAGTTATTGTCCGTTCAAATTGCAGTGCGGCAAACTGGAGCATTACCAGCGCGATGGCGGGAGGTTCGGATAGTGACTTCAGTTGATGTAACGCCATGATAAAATGCTGACCAACGTCAGGCTGCGGTACGGGTAAAATTGTTTTCAGGTATGGACCGATTCCCGCAAGAAACGCTATCATTTGATCTATATATGAATCCTCGTGACAACATCTGCAGGGGCGGGGGATGATGGCACGCGTGCCGATGCCGATGGCATCCATGCTGATTGCTCGCCAGGTGTGACAGCAGGAGGTGATCAAAATTGAAAGCTGTGGATAGGCGGCTACCTTTTTTCGTACAAGTGCCAGCGCTTCTGTTCCTTCGTTAACATGGTCAATATCGATAATCAGAACCGGATGGAGGTCTCTGCCTAGTGACTGTTCTATTACTATGTCCAGTCCGGTCTCTTCGTCAGAGGCAAAAATGAACAGATTTTTCTGTTTACAGAGTGTCGTGACAGCATGTGCAAGCAGATCATCTTGTGTGAGCAGAATAATTGCCGTAACTGGAGGGGGAGATTGTGAAGGCGACTGAGTGGACATGTCTGTCAGAAGTTTTATCAAGCGTTCCTGCTGATCTTTAGTCGCTTCAGGAAGCGACCGTGCCACCGCCTTGCGGTGCTCATCTTTCGGGTGATTATCTTTCAGGCCGATAAAAACATCCTGAATTTTCTGGGGAATTGTGTCAAGTGCGTCAAGACCAAGCAGATCGGCTGTTATTTCAATCATGCCAGAACTATCCGTAAAAACAGTTGTTTCGCTGTGGCTTGCCTCGGCAAAAAAGATGTCACTCAGCGTACCGTCGCGCATTTTTTCATCATAAATGCGCAGAGAATCCATTAGAATTCCCTGGGCATTCAACAAAAATTCCCTATTGAGCTTTTCCGGGAAATAGCGATATTCGTCCGATACATATTCTTTTGCAACATCGAGAGAAAAAGTGCCATTTTGCCAGGTCAAGACCTCGACAATAGTCATTTCAATCAGTGTTTCAAGACCCTTGAAGGCGGTCTCTTTGTCAATAATGCCCTGTTCAATCAAGGAAGCCACCAGAGGTTTACGCTCTTTTCCGGCATTTTTCTGCTCTGTCAGAGCCTGATCCAGCGCCTCTTTGGTTATCGCATTCATATCGAGCAGCACTTTACCGACGCGACAACTGTTATCCAGGTGATTTGCGCCAATAAAAAAACCTTCGCGAAAAACGAGCTGACTTTCACCCTTCGTGCTTCTTAAATACAAGACGCCACTTTTACAGGACATATGTAACAGTTGTATGACATCCACCAACGGAAAATGTTCAAGGTTACCGTTAAATGACATATTACCCCCCTCTGCAAACTGGAATTTTGGTACTATACCGCATTTTCATCCATTCATCCCAACGTTAGTCCCTGAATCGCTTCAAAATTTCGCTATATGCATCAATCCGCCGGTCACGCAGGAAAGGCCAGATGCGGCGCACCTGCTCACTCCTTGCGTAATCTATCTCTACCACGATAACTTCTTCATTTTCATGTGATGCCTGCGTTAGTATTTCCCCTTGCGCCCCGACAGCAAAACTGCCACCCCAGAACTGAATACCGACATCAGGCTGTTCCGGCGAGCACTCGAAACCGACACGGTTTACCGCCAGAAGCGGCAGACCGTTGGCGATTGCGTGACCTCGCTGCACAGTAAACCAGGCATCATGCTGCCGCAATTGTTCCTCGGCAGTATCAAGCCGGTCCCAGCCGATAGCGGTCGGATAGATCAGCAGGTCCGCCCCCGCCAGCGCCATCATCCGAGCCGCTTCAGGGTACCATTGATCCCAGCAGACAAGTACACCAAGTGTTCCGACAGAGGTTTTTATCGGGTTGAAACCGAGATCGCCCGGGGTAAAATAAAATTTTTCATAAAAACCTGGATCATCCGGAATGTGCATTTTACGGTATATTCCGGCAATAGTGCCATCTTTCTCCAGCACGATCGCCGTATTGTGATACAGACCGGCGGCGCGGCGCTCAAATAGAGATGCCACGATAACCACACCCAGTTCAGTAGCCAGTTTTCCCAAGGTATCAGTAGAAGGGCCGGGGATCGATTCGGCCAGATCAAACAGGGTAGGGGACTCGACCTGACAGAAATAGGTGGAGGTATGCAGTTCCTGTAGCACCATAAGTTCTGCACCAGTCGCTGCAGCCTGACGGATCATCTGCTCAGTTTTAGTGAGGTTCACGTCACGATTGTTATCGCAATATTGTTGAATTAATGCAACTTTGAGCATTGTCATGCCAGAACTCCCTCAGGTAGTTGCATGGTCACACAGTGGAGAGAACCATGCTGTTCAAGTAGCGGCAGGCAATCAATACCGATTATTTCTCGCCCCGGAAATGCCTGTGTAACAGATTCAATAGCTGCGACATCACGTTCTGGATCACGATAGGTCGGCACCAGTACCGCACCGTTGATAATCAGAAAATTGGCGTAAGTCGCAGGGAGCCTGTGCGCCTGCTCGTCAAAACGCGCCTTGGGCCAGGGTAGGGGGATTAGGCGATATGGGGAGCCGTCAGGCGTGAAGAATGCTTGAAGTTCCCTTTCCATCATTTTAAGCGGTTCAAAATGCTCGTCAATTGGATTGTCGCACGCCTGATAGACAATGGTGTTATTAGGGCAGATACGAGCCAGAGTATCGATATGAGAGTCGGTGTCATCACCGGCCAGATAACCGTTTTCGAGCCAGAGTACTCGTTTTGCTCCGACGAGTGAGGAGATGGCCTGTTCAATCTCGCTCCGGTTCAGTTGTGGGTTGCGGTTCGGCGACAGCAGGCATTCAGAAGTGGTCAGGATTGTCCCCAGGCCATCACTCTCAATGCTGCCTCCCTCCAAGATCAAGCCGATCGTATTTAGATTCGGTTGCAGGACTCCCAGTTTTTTCAGTTGCCTGGAAATCAGGTTGTCGAGGTTGGCGGGAAATTTGAGGCCCCAGCCGTTAAATCCAAAATCCAGCAGAACCGGCTTATTGTTATAATTGACGGTTATGGGACCGAAGTCACGTGCCCAGGTATCATTATTCAGGATTTCGCAGATGGTAACTTTTGTCAGATCCACTCCGGCGCTGGCAAGGTACTCAGTCACAGAAACTGCATCCGGCGCGGTCAGCAGAACCCGTTCAAAGCGGGTTATCTGACTGATAATCTCAACAAAGACCGGACGGACATCATCCAGCATATAGTTCCAGTCAGTTCCTTCGTGCGGCCACGCCATCATAACGCCATCTTGTATTTCCCATTCAGCAGGTAAACGAGGATTCACAGTAATTTTCTCCATATACGATAGAGTTCATTCAGCGGCGCGACTATAGTACATTTACCATTCACCACGCAAGACAGGTTTTATGTAACAGACAGCACATTATGTCAAAGTACTACGTACTTGACATAATATATCTTATGGGACAAAAATGGCTGGGATTTGGAATTGCGTTGTATGGAACGAAATAAAGGACTAAGGCCTCACCCTTCAGATAACGGAATTAATCGATTACAGCTCAAATTTGGAAGCCGATAAAAAACAGGTGAAAATTATATCCTAAATGTGGCGTTTAAAAGGTTTCATCCGCCTTTATCTTTCTTTATCCCTGTTAAAAAGCCTTTG
>CAYQMO010000131.1:0-2324 GCA_964418315.1 uncultured Geobacter sp.
TTTTGTACTACATTGTTTTGTATGATTGCCAGTTAGCAGCTTAGTACATTCCGCCTGTGGTTATATAAGTTACTGTTTTTATTCATATCACCTAATTTGATACCCTAAAATGTACCTTAAAATAAAAGTTGTTGCAAAAATAACACACTAAAATATTGATAACTGAGCCGATCAAAATAGTACGATAAAAAAATATTCTCTAGTGGATTGTTACTTTGGTTACTTTTGTTAATTTTTCTCATTCGTGCAATAAATCTATGCAATTTTTTTAAAAGCGTGGTCATCACGTATTGTGACTTTTTCCCACTGTTGGGAAGAAGTAGAGTTGCAGAGTCTGTGACTCCCCTTTTTTAGTCTCATTCAAAGGTGACTCCCAGGCACGTTTAGAAGTGAGGATAAATCACTGCTATTGAGACCGGCTGAATTTTAAGCCGATCTCTTGCCGGTGCGCTGCCGGTAAAAATGTCACCTGGTGCGACATTAAAAAAGCCGCCCTGATATAGTCAAGACGGCTTCAATATTCGTGCATCATATCTGTAACGCGCTGTGAGGCTCTACAAGGCACAAACGCTGCTCTATGCTCACTCTGCTATGCCTTTATTTTTTAGCAAGGCAGATAGACGGAAAAACATCCGTCTAAGCGGATATATACAATTAACATCTGCTCTAAAGTATTTCGTAAACAACTGTCACAGTGTCAGTTTGATTTATGTTGTCCGGTTCAATAAATGGTGGCGATGGTTGCGCTCCTTCGCAACATTTTGGAGCATATTCAGTATCATCATAAAATCTAACTTCACTCCAGCCGTAGTCAATTGATACGATTGCACCTAATGTCACGCCAGCGGCTTCAGCTATAGTTTCAGCATTACTCTTTGCCACTGCTACTGAGTTGCGGAGTAGCTGCTTTCTTGCCGGTTCTGAATCACTGACACCAAAGGAAATTGAAATTGACTGGTCTGATTGACTCCTTGCCATTGCGGTAAAAACTGAGTCCATGAGTTTTTTATCAAGCGGCACTTCCACACTAACTCTGTGCGATCCTTTGTAACCGTCTGAGACATGCTTTTCGAGTTCTCTTGAATATGAAGTGACTGCTGTAATTGAATAGCCGGTTGTCTTAATTTGCTCCGCCGTAACACCCGCCTCCAGAAGTTCCCCGCGCAAATTATCAACCATTCTGTTTAAAACATCGTAGCAAGTGGCATACACGAAGTTTTTAGCAACCACATTCACCGAATATATACATAAATCCGGTGTGACCGACACTTCCCCTTTTCCTTGTACCTTCAATGTTTTCATAGAACCTCCCTTTGCTTTATTTTACCGCGTGTTACTGAATGGCACAACTGTCACAATATGTTTATGATAGAGACATCCATAACGAACAGCATCGGCGGCATGATCCGGGCCACGGGTATCAACATCATCGGCTTTTCGCGGGTCACGTCCTAAAAATGGAACAGTAGCCCAGAAATATTCACAGTTGCGAGCGATATAGAGTCCGGGCTTATCCGGTTTCCCGGCATCCTGTAGCATCCTGCGCATTACCTCCCAGCCTGTACGCCGATCACCTTTCTTGGCTGGAATGAAATAGACGCCGTTCTTCCTGAATTCGTCGGCAATACTTCCGGCTGTTGATCCCTGCTTTGAAAAACAAGCATCATCTGCAACACCTGTTACCTTCATTTTCCAGTTGTGGCACATATCCTTGATCTCTTCCGCCAGCATCGGGATGGTGTAGCCCATTCCCTTTGACATGCTGCCAGGTTCATTCGTAGCAAGTTCATCAATAAGAACGAGACTTCCAGCGGGGTAATAACGCTTGTCGTGGCCTTCAATGCCTGGAGACTTGGCCACAACATAGGTGACACTTGGAGCCGAAACGCCAAAGTCGTGACAGAGATAATATTCCCATCCATCGTCACGCCCGCCGCCGGGCTTCTCTTTCCAAGTAAAATTCCTGACGGGCTTTTTCTGCCACGGGTCAACAGCGTTCCGTTTCTCTTCAATAACGGAGCTGAAAAAAGCGCCACGGGCAACAGCCCAGTCACCTTCCAGCCATGCCCTGAGAAGTTCGGGGTCTGTCGGGCAACTTGCTTCAAGCTGACTACGATATTCTACCGGGTCAATAAACGGATTATCCAAAAATGTTGACGGAGCATGTACCCATTGCCGCTTTGACTTCTCTTCATAGAAAGGTGCCCACGGAGCGCCTTTGAATACATATCGCTGTGCAAGCCAATGGTGGCCGGGGTCGCCGGGATTCGCTGCCATGACTTGACGAATCGGCATGGTAACAGGCCCACGGAGATTAGAGCGGA
>CAYQMO010000131.1:2334-11039 GCA_964418315.1 uncultured Geobacter sp.
ATTCCCTGATTCGTCAACCAGTAGCAAGGTAAACGAGCGGCCTTGATACTTTTGATAATCGGCGGGTGTCTCTAATTGTCCAAGTTCCATATAAGCGCCTGAAGGAAAGCGCCATACATGCTCAGTGCCGTTATACCTGGCTGCGGAGCCATAAGCTGTGAAAAATACTTCTCTTGTCAAATTCTCAAAATCACTTAATCCTTTATATGTTTGACGGATATAGAGAATACGGGCTTTTTCTCCATACTGCTCTGCGTGTTTCAATGCGATAAGCGCCATCAAATAGGACTTAGCGCCGCCGCGCCCGCCGCCCAGAAATAAATCAAACTCTTCCGGGACGCATAACGCTTTTGTCTGAAAGTCTGAGAATTGCAATCCGTTAGCGCTCATTGTCGATCACCTCTGCTGTTGTGCTGATAATTTGCTTGTACTGCTCTTGACTGAGTGAAGCGGGTAGCATGACGCCGATCTTCACGGAGCGGTTATCTTCAATGGTTATTCCACCATCGCGGTAATTATGACGGCATTTCAGCAGGAACATAGCGGCCACTGAATCACTCTGGTTGACGGCTTTATCAAAGAGGACACCAACAAGCTTGTCATGCTCTTCGGCTCTTGCTAAATCATAGGCTTCTTTAATTTCTGGAAAGTCTGATTTCCACCTTGACCAAGTATCACGGGAAATATGCAGACAACTTGCTACGGTTCTTTCAGAAACGCCACGGGTCGCCACTTTCTTTATTATCTCTATTGCATTTGCGGGGGGGTCTGTTCTTGGCCTTCCGCCTGTTTTTAAGCCTTTCATCTTGTACCTCATTTGGCAGTGAGAGCCGGTCGAGCACTCCCACTGCATTGTTTATTACTATGCGGACATAGCCTTGACAGCCGATTCGATAGAAAGAACCATGTTGTTTATCTCTTCGTTCAACTTCTCTTCAGAGGGGTAGTCTTCACCGGTAATTTCCGGGAAGTCGTCTGGAAGACTCGGAAGAGAAGGGTCAATAACAATCCATTCAGCACCGGCACGGACATTCTGAATAACTGAAATAACGCGCTGAAGAGCGAGGTTTTCATCCATCGCCGCTCTGAGTTGGTCGCCACGACGGGCACGGACTCTGTATTCCCTGGCACGACGTACAACTTCAGCCGGAAGAAGTTCGAGACATGGACTCGCCGTGTCAATCGCGTGAAGCAAGGCCGGGTCATCTGTTCGGAAAGCCAATTTTATCCGGTCGGACAGTGCCAGCGTCCGGAGGTGGTTCCGGATTTCAAAACTTTGCAGGAATATCTGCACCTCATTTCCGGTGGTCACTTCGGCGGGGAGCCTGAAGATGGCTGCCGTTTTATCTATGTGCTGGGTTCTAAGGTTCCGTGCGCGTGTAACAATCCCTGCATTGAATTCCCTGTTGTACTTCTCCCTAATTGGTGTAATGCGCCCGATCTTGCCAACCTGAGACAAGTCGCCGTCATGCTCAATGGGTCGGGTTTCGGCCTCATACCGGTCAAAGAAGGTTTTGACATCATCACAAAAAAGATTAATGAGGTCGTGGTTCTGTTTTGCATCGACTTGGAAGTCGGGTGCTTTCCGATTAAAACCGCCTGCTCTCTGTAAAACGTGTTGTCCGTAAGATACTGATCCGTTTCCTGTTGTTTGTGCTGACATGGTGTTCTCCTTATTGGCTCAATGGCCTGTTGTGGTTTCCGGTCTCAATGCCGGTGGTGCTGCTCTGTGTGTTGTCCATCGTGGCAATCCGGGCATAAGACTTGTAAACCCGCCGGATGTACCAATATGTGTTGAAATACGCTGTCTATGATCTGCTCCCAGGCGACAATCATCGCTGTGTGATGTACCTCGACGGCCTGCTCCTGGCCTTTAGCCTTTGACTGCTTAACGCCGCAAGCATCGCAACAATAACCCGCCGCTTTGAGTGCTGCCGCCCGTTCCCGGCTCCGTAACCAGAGTTGACGCAATGCCGCTCTAACCCTGCTCCGAGGTGTTCCTACCTGCTTCTTTGCCATGCTCTGCCGCCTCCTTCGCAGTGCCTCCCGGCGTTGCTTGTGAAGGGGTGAACGAATTGTTCCCCCCTTTGCTGATAGCCTGTTGATACTTTTCGCGGACTCCTGACAAGATCCATTCTGGACAGCCTGCGTTTTTCTTTTTCTGGTAACGTGGTTTCATGCTGCCAATCTGGAAGATGATCCAGTCACGGGGTATTTTGAGCGGTCAAAGGCAAAGACCTCTTTGCGGTATGCTGCTGAGGTCGTACAACCGAGAATGTGCTGATAAACAGTGTCGTAAACGTCCATAGTTCGCAGTTCCGGTATGCACGAATCCCATCCGGCTAAGCAACACACACTACTTTTGCAATAATCATAGAAAGCATTGGTTTGCTGCATAGGTGGTGTGTTTTTGGCTATGACGAAGGAATACCGCTCCAGTTTTTTAAGCCGTGGGTCGATCTTGGATAGGACGTTGAAGTCCACAATCTGCTGCAGTCGTTGTTTTTTTGTCATACTGTCTCCTCTAATCTGGCATCGCGCCGATCTGTGATTATTTGTTTTTCTGCCCCCGGTGCGGGAGGGTGGCATATCCGGCAAGTAAAGTGCCCAGGGTTCTCTGCAGACTCCCACAAATTAACGTGGTGGGTATATCGGCAGTGCCTTGTTTTGATACCGTCAATCCCAGTGGCATAATCAGACAGATTATATATGCCGCGCTTAGTTGGTGGTAGTCCTGTTCCCGGCTGTGTGGCTGTTTCAACAGTTACGCCCGTACGCATATCAGTCCAACTTGCCCAGGGGCTTTTGTACTCTTTTGCCGGTTGCGCTTTTGATTCCGGCGGTATGGTCGGGGTATTTATTCGTTCATTTGTCGTATCGCGTATTTTACCGGATGTTATTTTCATTTTTATTCCTATGAAGATTGTTAATTTTGCTAATTTGAGTAATTCGTCAGACTATCGTCACAAAGCGTTTGTTGTCTGTGCCAGTGACAACGGACAGTCCGATTTCACGTAACCACGCCACAAGCTTTTTGCCCTGGTTGGCATCAATCTGCATTTCAGGAGGCAACAGCTCATTCATGCGTTCTCTAATACGAGAGAGCAACACTTGCCCCTTGACCGCTTCACCACGGAGAGACTCAATAGCTTTCTGCAGTGCGGCATGATGCGGATTACTGGTAGTGGCCTGTTCTGTTACGAGCTGCAGTGCTTGGCCGGCAAAGTACCTGGTCAACTTGATAGCGTTGACAACTGTCTTTGCTTCTACTTCCATGAATAATTCATCCTTTGGGTAGCATTCCAGAACGTGTAATATCGCCATGAATTTCAGACAATAGGTTTTAAACTTGGGCAGGTAACCAGCGTAACGCTTTGGCATAAATGGTTGTATGCGCGTGAGTTCGTCGTGAAACTCCTTAAATAGCGATCTGCCAGCGGGTTCAACGGTCAAGATTGTTTTCTTTATGAAACCGGTTTCAGGGTGAATCTCTGCGGGTATGGCATACATCCACTTGACGATTTGTTCCCATTCGTCGGTGTCGTGATTAGTAAGCTCATCATCAGTAAACAGCGGAGGGGCTGCGTTCATTACCAGTGGGAGCCAGCGGTAAAGCATACCGTTTGCTTCTGCGTTTTCGTTAAACACGCCGCTGTACACTTCAGGCTGAATACCACCGATAACAGCAGCGCCGGATTCACGAGCAAAACCGCTTTTAGTGACACGATCCGATTTCAGCGGACCGCAATTGAAGAGAGACAATATTTGTTCATCATCTGAGCCTTTGCCGCTCTTGTACTGGTTCAGGCTCTTGACCATTCCGGCCAACTCATCAACGAAGATTACAACACCTCTTGCGCATTTCTTGAACATGCCGATCAAGCTTTCTACGGTAAAGTTGCTGCTGTAGAAATGACGCATGGGTTCGGGTTCTGGAGGCGGTTCGCTGTCGGTCTTACTCTTCTTGAAAGCGGCTTCATCAATTTTAAATTGCTCCATATCCTTATCAAACCTTGTGGCCTCTACTGACTGCATGACAAACAGCGGGTCCATTACCGCTTCAATGGGGTGTGATTTTCCAGCGCCGGTTTTGTCGATGATAGCGAGCCATAAAAACGGAGCGGTTTTCCAACTTGATTTGATACCCAGGCGAATAGAATTACCGATTGCGCCGGAAACTACTGTTAAAAATGCCATCACCATAAAGGCAAACTGACATTGCAGTGCAGCAGCATAACGGTCTGTTAGCGAGCGCATGTATTGAGGCAGAATCTCTGCAGGGAAAGGAATAACCGGAAAGTATGCCTTAGCTTGTTCTTTTGCTGCCTGTTCCTGGTCGTCTGCTTGTGTTTTCTGGGTGTATCCTTTGGAAGCGAGGTCTTTTGAAGCAACATCGAAGTGACCGCCATATTCCGAGAATACAAGGAATCGAAACGCATCATAAAAGCCGGGTTTCACCGGAGCTTCGGAGCTGTAAACGAAAATACCATCCTGATAGATTTTCGCGCTGTGTCCGTCTTTGGGATTTTTTCCGGGACGTACCCAATAGCCTCTTCCACAGTCTACCCAGCCAAACCGGAGCATTACTTCCACGATAGTATGCCGTGTGTTGAAAATATCGCCGGGACGGTCGCCTAATATTGATTCATCACGGGCTTGCTTAACATCTTCAGCATCAGGCGTTTCTCGTCCGAGTTCGATTAGGCTTTCCACGTTTAGAAGATTTCCGGGAATATAACCACTGGAGGCATCTTGCTGACGATCTGCAGGGCATGACGGGAAAAAATGTGCTCTTGCTATTTCAAAACAACTATTGTCGAGGCATTCAGCGAGTGTATCTGGAATCAGAGACACAACTGCTCTTACAATCAGATTATGCTCTGCAGGTGTAACAGGTCGGCTGTATGGAGTTACTACACGGGAACGAGGAGCATCAGGTGTGTGTCTATGCGTAGTGTACCAATATGCGCGGGCATCCGGAAGTATTCCGAGAATATCCGCCATGACTGGAGCGCCCTTGTCATAATCTTGCATTATGGCTGTAACAAACTCTACAGCATCATTGCCACGAGATTTACCGTTTGAAATGATAGGGGAAAACAGTTTGCCATCTTTATTTGGCCGGACGTTGTGGGCACCGAGTAGTGAGGCCAGTTCATCGTATGAGCATGAACAAGGCACAAGGCGGTTATCATTCAGGGAATTACAGGTCGCATATTGAAAAACGTCTGTTTCTTCATCCTTTTCAGGTTCCGGGTCGGTACAATCGAGACCATAATACTTGTGAAGATATTCTAGGCACTGCGTACGGTTCCAACTTTGCCGAATCTCTGTGGTTGGACGGCCAGCGGCTTTTTCTATGTCTGCGACAATAAGACGCATGTCATGCACTTTTAGAGCGTTGATTTCGATGGCGGTCATACAGCACCTCCACTCAAAACCATAGCCTTAGATTTTTGAATCAGTTGCTCATATTTTCTAAGAAGAGTTTTGGGGGGGACTTCGGCAACATCCGAATCATAGCGGTCTGTAAGTTCGCGGTTGCTGGGAGTGTCGAGATATTCGCCGATAACAACACGAGAATTGCAGGGGTTGACGTAATAATCAACACTGACGTTGTGAAGTTCAAGGTATGATAGAAGCTTGAAGTTTGTACTTTTTAACATAATTTTACTCCTAATTTTTATTGACTAGGTTCTATTCTCATTATGAATCCTTTCTCCCGAACCGGCTTTGCTTCGTCGGGTTGCGGCCTTACCGCGTTTGTGGGGCTTTGCCCCGATTTTGACTGCCCTGCAGTCCTTACCTTTTGCACCGTTGGTGCGGTTGTGTGGCGTTGCCACTTGATACCTTTTGAGGCCCTGCCCCGGAGAATACCTTTACTGCGTGAAACCTTTTGATTGACATTTAGGAGGGAACTGAGGTAGGTTACTTCCACATTTTTGAGCTACCTCAGCTCCCCTTTCCGAGCCGCCCGTAATGTCAGTTACGAGGCGGCTTTTGCGTTATTCAGGCACAGCCGGGAGTTCATTTATCAATCGTGCTCTGACTGCCCACATATCAGGAAACCGCTGCTGAATTAGCGAAATGGCACCGGATATAATACTAACCTGCGTTTTGGCATCTAAAGAGATTTCCCCTGAATCAATGGCGTCATTTACAAACTCCAGCGAAGCTATTGCTGATTTGAGATTTGTTTCGAGTATGCAGTTACTAAGGACGGCCTCTCTGATAAGCTGAATGTTCATGCTTTAACTCCTTTCGTGGTTGGTCACGCGGCTGCTGACGGTCTAGGCTGCTTTAGGTGTAAGATCACGGATAAAACTGTTGACTTCATCAGCAGGTACAACGGTAATCTGCTCTGACAACTTGACGCGAGTGAAGATCCCTTTTCGCAGTAGTCCCCAGACATGCCCTTTCGAGCAGTCGAGCATGTTTGCTACTGTCTTGACGCGGTAAAACTCGTTAGCGTTCTCTTTCATCTGTTCACCTCCTTTTAATTGTATTGATTGCATCGATGGAATAATGTATAAACCATTACATCGATAGAATGCAAGCAAAAAAATTACATCGATAGAATTTTTTTTATGGGGGGCTACATGGTCAGACGGAGCGGACGGGGTAAAACGCCAGAAAACGTTATGCGGCTGCTAAAAGAGCAATTAGCTAATTGTTCTCAAAAAGAGTTGTCAGAAAAAATAGGTGTGAACACTGGGAATATATGCCGTTATCTGCAGGGTATTGGAGAGCCTACGCATGAAACTCTTGAAAAGCTTGCTGATTACTTCAGAGTGTCGGTGGCATATTTACGGGGGGAGGGGTTTCATAGGCTGACAGTCCACAATTATGATAAGCGAGAGATGCTTAATACGATAAACACGGAATACAGCACGATCCACGCGCAGAATGTGGACTCAATACTGTCCCTGAATGAAGAGGAAAATTACAAGATAGCTGATTTTATCCACGACAATTTTTTGTAACCGTATATCAAAACTGTAGCAGATTAGCATCTGTAGCAGGGGGTAGAATTAACAAAAGTAACAATCCGCTTAGAGAGCATATTTCGCTAATTCTCTAAGTCACTGTTTTTACTGCCACGAATTAACATAATTAACCAAATTAACAATCTTCATAGAGAATAAAAAAAGCCACTCAATAAGGGTGGCCTTTTAGTTTATTGTGTCGCTGTGACACAATATCAAGCTTGTTTCAATCCATCCAGATAATCACTCCACCTCTGCAACATAGCTTTTCTCTGCTCAATAAACTTGGTTCGGTTGTATGCAGTGCCGAGCCGATCCGGTACAGCATGAGCGAGCTGTGCTTCAATAACATCTGGTTCACAGCCAAGTATCTCTTGGAGCATAGTTCGTGCTGTTGCTCTGAATCCATGAGCCACTATCTGATCTCCAGTGAATCCCATATACCGGAAAGCTTCATTGAAAGAATTATGCGAAATAGGCTTCTCTGCTGTTTTCTGGTTTGGGAACACATACCGCCCCGAGCCGGTAATGGTATGAAGTCCCTTCAAGAGTTCCACCACTTGTCTTGATAGCGGGACAAGGTGGTCATGCGTTTTCATCTTCATATCATCAGCAGGGATAATCCATAATGCGGCATCAAGATCAAAATGCTTCCATTCAGCTTGTTGAAGATTGCCCGGACGTATCATCACATGAGGGAGTATCTGTAATGCCACTTTAACCGTAAAATAACCGCTGTTGTAGGCATCAATAGCTGTGAGTATAGGGGAAAGATCACAAGGCTTTACAGGTGCCGAGAAATGCTTGTGGGTCAGTGTTGGCAATGTACCTTGTAAAGATACGGCGGGGTTGCTGTCTGCTTTACCTGAGACAATGGCATAAGCATATACTGCGCTGGTAACGCTCTTCATCCTATGTGCCGTATAATTGGAATGCTTACTGATCTCTGCCAAGAGTTTAAACAGCATCGGTGTCGTAATATCAGAAAGCTTTTTATCACCAATGGAGCAGTAGAGAAATTCTTCCATTTGCCTTTTGACGCGCCTGGAATATTCTGCAGTTTTTTCTGGTACAATCTTTTTACTGTGCCACTCCAAGGAAATTGATTTGAATGTTTCGGCTTCCACCATCTTCTTTATGACAGCCGCTTTCTTCTCTGCTGAAGGGTCAAGGCCATCTGCGAGCATTGCCCTGGCTGCTGTTCGCTTTTCCCGAGCCGCTGCGAGTGTTGTTTCAGGATAAGTACCACAAGCAAGGGTTTTGCTCTTGCCTTCAAAAGTGTAGTTGAGTCTCCAGTAATATCCACCTGCTGTCGTAACCAAGAGATAAAGCCCTTTACCATCTGAGAGCTTATAGTCTTTGTCGCTTGGCTTGGCTTTCCGTAATAGGGTATCTACTAAGGGAGTTATTTTCTGTTTCATATTGGCTCCTTACATGAGTTTATAAGGCATAAAACCGAATAGAAATAGGGTATAAAATTTTAAAATATACCTTAAAAAACTGAATTACTGGATAAACACGGTTTGTATGTCCTAAAATATACCCTAAAATATATTGCATTGCAATAACTAATTTGAACAGGTATGACTGCAGGCAAAAGAAAAGCCCTGATTTCTCAAGGCTTTCTTTGCTACATTATTCTATTTAACTGGTAATGGGTAGTCTAGTACATTCCGCCGCCGCCCATGCCACCCATGCCGCCCATGCCACCAGGCATTC
>CAYQMO010000132.1:0-11038 GCA_964418315.1 uncultured Geobacter sp.
GTTTAGAAAGCTGGATTTTCGTGAAAATTAAAACCGATTTTAAATTTTGGTTTGGAATCGCCATCAGTGTTTTTTTTATGCTGATGCTGTTTAGAAAAATTGATTTCAATCAACTATGGACAGCGCTTCTCATGGTTGATTATCGTTTTATCGTTCTGGCAGTTGTGGCTACTTTTGCCAGTTATCTGTTACGGGCAGTCAGGTGGCATTACCTTCTCATCCCCGAAAAACGGGTTCCACTTTCTTCGCTGTATCCGGCAACGATTATCGGTTATATGGCAAATAATCTGCTACCGGCGCGCCTTGGTGAGTTTGTCCGGGCATATATCCTCGCCCAAAAGGAAGGGCTGCAGACGCCGACTGTATTTGCTTCGCTGGTGATTGACCGGCTTTTTGACGGTTTCACCGTTATACTGATATTACTGTTTACGTTATTTACTCTGAAGCTGCCGCAGGGTATGACAGATGCCGAAACTGTGCTGAAAACCGGTGGAGTTGTCTCTTTTGCCTTATATGCCTGTATAATCATTTTTCTGATTCTGTTGAAACGTCAGACCGACCGGACCCTACAGTGGACAGCAGTTCTGCTGAAACCAGTGCCGCAAAAATTTTCAGACCGAATTATTCTGTTGCTTGGCTCATTTATCTGTGGGATCAGGCTCTCTTCCAGCGGAGGGGATATCAGCGCCATGTTGGTATCATCAATATTGGTTTGGATATGTTGTATTATTCCGGTTTATTCTGTGCTAATCGGATTTGACATTAAACTTCCTGTCGCCGCTTCCATGTTTATACTGGTGTTACTTGTTTTTGCCGTTATGGTGCCTGCTTCACCCGGTTATATCGGCACGTACCACTACGCCTGTTTCAAAGGGCTTTCAGCCTTCGGCATTCCGGAATCAACAGCAGTCGCTGTCGCACTTGTTATTCATGCGATAGGGTTTTTCCCGGTTATTATTGCCGGCATGTACTACACTTGGAAATACAGGTTATCTCTCAGCGAACTTCAGGGAGCGGAAAAAATCAGATGAAAATTACAGTTTTTAAAAACATCAATCTGAATATGTTTCTCATTCTTTCCTTCGTAATGCCGTTTGCAGTCTATATGGTGACATTGGCTCCATCAGTAACTTTTTTTGACAGTGGTGAATTTCTTACCGCAACAGCTTCTCTAGGTTCGGCGCATTCTCCCGGATACCCGCTCTTTTTAATGTATGCAAAACCTTTCACCTGGCTTCCACTTGGCAATATCGCGTTTCGAGTTAATGTTGCTACTGCGTTTTCATCTTCTTTAGCCTGTCTGGTGGTTTATATTCTGACGGTAACGTTGTTGAAAAATGAGACACTAAAGACTTATGATCGTTTAACCAGGATCGCGATTCAGTTTGCCGGGCTTGCCGCGTCATTTTCTTTTGCCGTCACTCCCCGTTTGTGGCTTCAGTCAAATCACGATAAGCCGTATCCGCTTCTGGCTTTCATTGCTGCGATTATTTTCTATCTGCTTCTAAAGTGGCAGGAAAAATATCGTGAAGGGAACGAGTGTCCTTCATATATCTACGTCTGCACATTTCTGGCCGGTTTATCTATGGGGGTACATCAGACCATCGTGCTGCTGTTGCCGGCCTGGGCTTTAATGATACTGCTGACGGATTGGCGCTTGATAAACCGGCTTAAGGAGCTGATTCTTGCTACAGTTTTTGCTCTGCTCGGTTTTTCGATACATCTATATCTTCCGCTTCGCGCATTGAGTAATCCGCTTCTTAACTGGGGTGACTCAAAAACCGTTGACCTGTTTTTATGGCATTTTCTCCGAAGAGGGTATCCGTCTGATTCACCTGTACGGGATATTTCGCTGTTATGGGCTCAAATTCAGGCATTTAACGTTCCAAGAGAGTTTACCTGGGTCGGGGTTATTCTGGCTATTATCGGGTTTATCCATCTCTGGCGAAAGAACAGAACTGTTCTTATAGCTTATTTTGTTGCAATCGCTGTTTTTTTGCTCGTGATAGCGGGCTATTTTAATACTCCAATGGAGACTATATTTCTTACGGAGGAATTTTTTACACCGCTTTACCTCTTGACTGCCGTAATCATCGGCATCGGGCTTTTCTCTCTTCTTGACTATGCCGTTCGCTTATCATCGGCTCCTGAACGTATTACCGCTCCGGTCTATGGAGTTGTTGCAGTACTTTTCTTTTCGCTCCCTTCTGCGCTCTGCGCCGTCAACTATTTCGAAAACGATCAACATAACAACTATATCGCTTTTGATTACGCATCCAACTCGTTGAGAACATTGCCACAGAACGCAGTCATGTTTACCTGGGGGGACAGTGGTGCATTCCCTCTCTGGTATTTACAAGGTGTAGAAAAACTGCGTGAAGACGTCGATCTACCGCATACCCCTCACCTTGTCTTTGACTGGTACCTTGACTCCATGCCACGCATTTTTAAGAACAGCAACCTGAGGAAGTTCGATATTACATCTTTTGGACCTGAGGCCGCTTTGCGCATTGCGATAAACGAAAACATCGGAATCAGGCCGGTCTACATCGATTTTTCAACGCGATACTCTGTGGAATTTAAAGAGTACCAGCCGATTCAGCGTGGGATTGTCTATCGTATTAGAAAAAGCAATGAGCCGTCAGGAATACCTGATACTTCGATTTGGGATAATTATAATAACCGTGGCATACTGGAAAAACAGTCCTTTCTGGATCTGGATACAGGGAAGGCGATCATGATTTATGCGAACAGCTATCTTGAGGTCGGCGAATTTCTTGCCGGAATCAACAGGTCTCAGGAGGCGGTTATGATGTTACGTAAAGCGGAATCGATTTCGCCTGATATGCGAATTTCTGCCGATCAAATCCGGATGCGCTATGCATTGGGACGTTAAGGATATGGTTGCTGTAACAGGGAAAACCAAAGTTGTCGGAATTATCGGCTATCCGATTGAACATTCACTGTCGCCAATTATGCAGAATTCAGCGTTTGCTGCTGCGTTCCTTGATTATATCTATCTCCCTTTTGCCGTCCCCCCTGAAAAACTGGAAGCGGCCGTTCACGGTTTACGTGGACTTGGTGTCTCTGGCTTCAATGTGACTATTCCCCACAAAACGGCTATAATTAGTCTGTTGGATAGACTTGATGAAAGTGCTGAAGCTGCGGGGGCGGTTAATACGGTAAAAATGACCGGTTCCTCTCTAGTTGGCTATAACACCGATGGCGATGGCCTGATTGACGCGCTCTCAAGCGAGCTTGATTATATCCCCGGTTCTGAACAGATTCTGGTCATAGGAGCCGGCGGCGCAGCCCGTGGAGGGATAGCTGCTCTCTGCCGAGCCGGCGCAGGGAAGATTCTTATCTGCAATCGCTCTCATGATAATGCCTACTCGATCAAATCTGCCATGAACAGCCGTTATCCGGGAACTGAAATTGATGTTGCTACTCCGGAACAGCTTAGCGAAAAACAGCTCCAAGCGTCTTCGTTACTGCTTAACACCACTCCACTCGGTATGAAAGGAGAGGAAATAGAACATATAAACATTTCCTTTCTTCCGGCCTCTGCCAAAGTGTACGATATGGTCTACTCAAAGTCAGCTACTCCGCTTGTGGAAAGGGCTCTGTCATCGTTTATACCCGCAGTGAATGGCATCGGCATGCTTGTCGCTCAAGGTGAGCTCGCATTTAAAATCTGGACAGGCCAAAACGCTCCCAAAGGGGTTATGCGTGGGGCTTTAGACCATATTTGCCGTTCCTAACTACCTCTTGACAATAACCGGTATTCTCCCTACTATGACGCTTCAGAAACGCAGACGGGGTAGCCATGCAGGTGAATAGGCTGGGAGAAATCCTGGTAAAAAATAATCTTATCAGCCGCGAGCAGTTAAGTTGCGCGCTGGAAGAGCAGAAGCTATCCGGCAATCAACTCCGTATCGGTTCGATTCTGATCAGCCAGAAACATCTTACGGAGGAACAACTTACTTCGTTTTTGTCAAAACAGTATAGCGTACCAAGTGTTAATCTTTCTGATTATGAAATTGATCCCGCCGTCATAAAAATAATTCCGCCTGATGTAGCTCAAAAATATCAGCTTATACCGGTTAACAGAGCCGGAGCTACCCTGATTATCGCAGTAAGCGATCCATCAAACCTTTTTGCAATTGAAGATATCAAGTTCATGACCGGCTTCAACATTGAAATAGTTGTTGCTTCAGAGCGGGATATAAAAACCTCGATAGACAAATATTATGACCAGTCCGCCTCTCTGGCTGACGTTATGAGCGATCTGGATGTTGAGGATCTCGAGATTGTCGGTGATGAAGAGCAGGTTGATCTCAATTCTCTCGAACGGGCAACAGAGGATGCCCCGGTGGTAAAAATGGTTAATGCCATTTTACAGGATGCCATCAAGAAAAAAGCCAGTGATATTCACATTGAACCGTACGAAAAGCTATTCAGGGTGCGCTATCGTATCGACGGCGTACTCTACGAAGTAATGAAGCCGCCGCTGAAGCTGAAGAATGCGATTACTTCGCGTATCAAGATAATGGCTGAGCTGGATATAGCCGAACGCCGACTTCCGCAGGATGGCCGAATCAAAATCAAACTGGGGGGAGGCAAGGATATGGACTTCCGTGTTTCATGTCTCCCGACTCTTTTTGGTGAAAAAATCGTAATGCGTCTTCTCGATAAGGGAAATTTGCAGACTGATCTTACCAAGTTAGGTTATGAACCGGATGCTTTAGCCCATTTCATGCATGAAATTCATAAACCGTTCGGTATGGTGCTTGTTACCGGACCGACCGGCAGCGGCAAGACGGTTTCACTCTATTCTGCCTTATCGGAACTGAACAAAGTATCCGAGAATATTTCCACTGCCGAAGATCCGGTCGAATTTAACTTTGCCGGAATAAATCAGGTTCAGATGCATGAGGATATCGGCCTCAATTTTTCGGCGGCATTGCGCTCTTTCCTTCGTCAGGATCCCGATATAATAATGATCGGAGAGATACGCGATTTTGAAACAGCAGAAATAGCCATCAAGGCCGCTTTAACCGGCCATATGGTTCTTTCTACTCTTCATACAAACGATGCGCCGGCCACTATCAACCGCCTGCTTAACATGGGCATTGAACCATTTCTGGTCGCTTCGGCGGTTAATCTGATTACAGCTCAGCGCTTGGGACGTCGTGTCTGCGTGGAGTGCAAACAACCGGAGGAAATCCCGGTACAAGCGTTAATAGATGCCGGTGTCTCCCCGGACGAAGCGCCTTCATTTATCTGCATGCGAGGCAAAGGGTGTCCCACCTGCAATAACACCGGTTATAAGGGGCGTGTCGGTTTCTATCAGGTCATGCCGATGCGGGAAGAGATCAAGGAGATGATTTTAAATGGTGCAAATACTGCTGAAATTAAACGTGAATCCATCAGAATCGGTATTAAAACCATGCGCCAATCCGGTTTGACAAAGCTTAAGGAGGGGGTTACCTCCTTTGAGGAAGTTTTGAGAATAACGGTTTCTGACGACTAAACAGGGGGCTACAGTGGTCAACCTTCATCAGCTTTTAAAAATACTTGTCGAATCAAATGGTTCCGACCTTCATATCACCACCAACGCTCCTCCGCAAATGCGTGTTGATGGGCATCTGTTACCCATGGATTTTCCCTCCTTGAATCAGGTTGAAACAAAACAGCTCTGCTACAGTGTTCTTACCGATAGTCAAAAACATAAATTTGAAGAAGAAAACGAGCTGGATCTTTCATTTGGCGTCAAGGGGCTTTCCCGCTTCAGGGGAAACATGTTTATTCAACGGGGTGCCGTAGCTGGTGTGTTCAGGGCTATCCCATATAAAGTTATGACTTTTGAAGAGTTATGCCTGCCACCGGTTGTTCCGGAGTTGGCCGCCAGACCGCGGGGTTTGATTCTTGTAACTGGTCCGACAGGGAGCGGTAAGTCAACCACACTGGCTTCAATTTTAGATTATATCAACATCAATAGACGTGAGCATATTGTTACTATTGAAGATCCTATCGAATATATTCATCATCACAAAGGGTGTCTGGTTAATCAAAGGGAAGTTGGCTCCGATACCAAGGGTTTTAAAAATGCGCTCAGATATGTATTGCGACAGGATCCTGATGTTGTCCTGGTCGGCGAACTGCGTGACCTCGAAACCATTGAGGCGGCGCTAACTCTTGCAGAAACCGGTCATCTCTGCCTTGCTACACTGCATACAAATTCATGCGCTCAAACCATAAACAGGATAGTCGACGTATTTCCGCCCTATCAACAGACGCAGATCCGGGCACAGCTCTCTTTTGTGCTTGAAGGTGTCATGTCGCAAATGCTGATACCAAAAATGGGCACGAAGGGTCGTGTACTTGCCCTCGAAATAATGGTACCGAATCCTGCCATCCGCAATCTGATCCGTGAAGACAAGGTGCATCAGATCTATTCCCAGATGCAGATCGGCCAGGATAAATTTGGCATGCAGACAATGAATCAATCCCTGTTTTCCCTTTTTCGCAGACGGTTTATTACACTTGAAGATGCGCTCGGGCGTTCTCAGGATCAGGAGGAGCTCAAAAAAATGATCAGCAACCACGCGGCAACTATGCAGCGTACACCCCCAAGTGGGCTGAAATAATGAAGGAGAACCAAAATGCCTAATTTTAACTGGGAAGCCACCTCAAGAGCCGGCGGCACACAAAAAGGTGTTATCGAAGCAGCATCGGTCGAAGCAGTTGAGGCGCAACTGAAGAAAAGTGGTTTCAGCAAGATAACCATTAAGGCAGAGTCCAAGGGGTTTAATATTAAGTTGCCAAGTTTTGGCGGCGGCAAAAAGATATCTGAAAAGGACCTTGTTATTTTTACCCGGCAATTTTCGACGATGATCGACTCCGGACTGCCACTCGTTCAGTGCCTCGAAATTCTTGCCAGTCAGCAGGAAAACAAGTCATTTCAGGAAGTATTGTACAAGGTCAAAGATAGCGTTGAGAGTGGCTCTACGTTTGCCGATGCACTTGAAAAGCATCCCAAAGTTTTTGACAATCTGTTTGTAAACCTTGTTGCTGCCGGTGAAATAGGGGGTATTCTCGATACAATTTTAACTCGTTTGGCTGCGTATATCGAAAAGTCGATGAAGTTGAAAAAACAGATTAAAGGCGCCATGGTCTACCCGCTCACAATCATGTCTATTGCTGTCGTTGTCGTTGGTGTTATTTTGATTTTTGTTATCCCGACGTTTGCTAAAATGTTCGCCGATTTTGGTGGCGAATTACCCGCGCCGACAAAAATAGTCATTGCTCTCAGCAACTTTCTGGTCAAATACTTTTTACTGCTCATAGGCGGTTTCTATGGCATCATCTGGGCAATAAAAAAGTATTACGCAACTGCTGCGGGAAAGAAAAATATCGACAGAATGGCTTTAAAGGCGCCGATTGCCGGCCCACTGATCAGGAAGGTTGCTGTTGCAAAATTTACCAGAACACTTGGTACTATGGTCAGTTCAGGCGTTCCGATCATGGATGGTCTTGAAATAGTAGCTAAAACCGCCGGTAATAAAATTGTCGAAGAAGCAATTTACTCCGTTCGTCAGGCTATTTCGGAGGGTAAGACCATGGCTGAACCGCTGGCCGCCTGCGGTGTATTTCCCCCGATGGTAGTTCAGATGATTTCCGTTGGTGAAGCTACCGGTGCAATGGATGCCATGCTTAATAAGATTGCCGATTTTTATGATGATGAGGTTGATGATGCTGTTGGTGCCATGACCGCCATGATGGAACCACTGCTTATGGTCTTTCTCGGCACAACTGTTGGCGGATTGGTTGTTGCCATGTATCTTCCTATTTTCAAATTGGCGGGAGCGGTTGGCGGTTGATTATGGGTTCCGAGCGAAGACTCAGGCTCTTCATCTACGCGAGAATATTAGTATCTTTTCTTTTTTTAGCAGCAACGTTTATTCTTGAATTCAAAAACATAACTATAGAAACTGAACGCTATCAAACTGGTGTAATCAGATTGATGGCGTTTTCTTTTGTATTCTCGATAATTTCTCTCGTTTTGTTGAAAAAACTGAGATTCACTCAGTTGCTAACCAATATTCAGGTTGTCTGGGACGTGCTGTTTGTTACCGTTCTCATTCTATTTACCGGGGGGATCTTAAGTCCGTATTCGTTTTTATATCTGTTATCAATAATGATTGCCGGTATGCTGCTGGGGCGGCGTCAAGCGCTTTATACCGCATCACTGTGTGGTATTCTCTATGGCACCATTCTCGATTTTCAGTACTTCGGCTATCTGTCGATTATTGGCCTGAGTCAGGAGGATGCTCAACAGTATGGAGATTTGCGCCTTTTTTATACAATAGCATTCAACCTTATAGCATTCGGTTTAACAGCTTTTGTTACAGGATTGCTCGCCGAACGCGCCCGCTTGAGCGAAGAGGCTCTGCAGCGCTCCTCTATTGATTACAACGAACTGGCTCAGTTGAATTCCGCCATTGTAACCAATAGCGAGAGTGGTCTGCTGACAACCACAGTCACCGGGCGGATCCGTGTTTTTAATCCATATGCCGAGGCCATTGTTGGTCTTAGTCAGGTAGAAGCATATAACAAGCCGATTGAGACGGTTTTTCCTCAGTTAAGCGGCTGTATCAATGCAGATAACGACGCAACCAAGCTGGAGTTCGAATACTGCAGGGGCGATGGTACGGTTATAATACTGGAGTATCGGGTTGCCTCTTTTGCTGACAGCAATGGGATACTTGCAGGCTATATTATAAGCTTCAGGGATGTAACCAATTTTCGGCGTCTGGAAGCGGCGCTGAAAAAAGCCGATCGGCTTGCGGCGTTAGGTGAACTCTCAGCCCGCATGGCTCATGAAATAAGAAATCCTCTTGCGGCGCTGTGCGGATCTGTCCAGTTGTTGTCCGGCGCTAAAGATCTTCCGGAATGTGATTCCCGGCTTCTGGTAATTGTTACCCGTGAAGCTGAACGACTTGAACTGTTAATGTCAGAATTCTTGATGTATGCGCGCCCGACAAGTCCACAAGCAGAACGGATTGCGTTGTTCGACGTTATCAGGGATGAATTTATTTTCCTTGGCAATGATCCCCGTTTCGCCAAAGTGACACTGCAGAATCTCGTCCCTGCATCGGTCGAGGTGACGGTTGATCCGAATCAATTCCATCAAGTTATCATCAACCTGTTGCAAAATGCCTCTGACGCGCTGATAGACGGCGGGTGGATAAAAATAGAGTGCAGTGAATCCCCTGAGGCGACCATTATCTCAGTGACCGATAATGGATCAGGGATAGCTGCCGAAAGTGCTCAAAATCTATTCGAACCGTTCTGGACTACAAAACCTGCCGGATCAGGACTCGGTCTGGCAATCAGCTATCGCATTATTGAGGCACACGGTGGTTCACTATCTGTCGAATCACCTTCTGCCGGCGGGTGCCGATTTGTTATCACTTTACCACGGCGATAAAAACTAAAATTTACTTCAAGGGAGTACCAGGCCAACATGATTGCTGCATCAAATATCACCCTTTCCTACGGTAAACGAGTCCTCTTCAAAGATGTCAACATCAAATTTACTCCCGGAAACTGCTACGGATTGATCGGTGCAAACGGATCAGGTAAATCGACCTTTCTCAAAATTCTTGCCGGCGAACTGGAAGCTGACAAAGGGCAAGTCATTGTCGGCCCCCGTGAACGCATTGCCGTTCTTCGTCAGGATCAATTTGCCTTCGATGAAGAAACCGTTTTCAATACTGTGATTATGGGACACAAACTGCTGTATGACGTCATGACAGCCCGTGAAGCGATTTATGCCAAAACCGAATTCAGTGAGGAAGATGGTGTTCGTTCGTCTGAACTTGAGAGTGAGTTCGCCGAGCTTAACGGCTATGAGGCAGAATCTGAAGCGGCAGTGCTTCTCAACGGCCTCGGTATTTCGGAAGAGTTGCGTACCAGGCAGATGAAGGAGTTGGAGCCTGGTGATAAAGTCCGTGTACTGCTTGCCCAGGCGCTGTTTGGTAATCCGGATGTGCTGCTTCTTGACGAACCGACCAACAATCTTGATCTTAAATCGATAAACTGGCTGGAAGAGTTTCTGTTCCGTTTTCCAAATACGGTTATTGTCGTCTCTCATGATCGTCACTTTTTGAATCAAGTCTGTACGCATACCGCTGATATTGATTTCGGACGGATTCAGATTTACGTAGGCAACTATGATTTCTGGTATCATGCCAGCCAACTGAACTTAAAGCAGAAACAGAATGAAAACCGCAAAGTATCCGAAAGAGCTGAGGAACTTAAGGCATTTATCCAGCGCTTCAGTTCCAACGCCTCCAAAGCAAAGCAGGCGACCTCACGCAGAAAACTGCTCGATAAACTTACCCTGGAAGATATGCCGACTTCATCACGAAAATACCCCCATGTGGTTTTCAAGCCGGAGAGACCTTGTGGAGACATCATCCTTGAAATTCAGGGATTGACCAAGGAGATTGATGGCGTCAAGGTGTTGAATAACTTTGATCTGATCGTGCGTAAAGATGACAAAATTGCTTTTGTCGGCGGCAACACACTTGCCCGCACAACACTTTTTCAGATTCTGGCAGGCGAACTTGAACCTGACAGCGGCAGTTTCAGGTGGGGCATCACCATTACCAGCGCCTATTTTCCCAAGGAAAACAGCCAGTATTTTGAGTGCGATATGACCCTTGTCGAGTGGCTGGGGCAGTACTCGCCGCCGACGGAAGGTGAAACATTTGCGCGAGGTTTCTTAGGCAGGATGCTTTTCTCAGGCGAAGAAGCGATGAAAAAGACGACGGTGCTTTCGGGTGGCGAGAAGGTTCGCTGCATGTTATCGCGCATGATGTTGACTGCCGCCAATGTGATCATACTTGATGAGCCGACAAATCACCTCGATCTCGAGTCGATAACCGCCCTGAATGATGGTCTGATCGCCTTCACCGGGGTTGTCCTGTTTGCCTCACATGACCATGAATTTGTCTCAACGGTTGCCAAC
>CAYQMO010000133.1:0-3565 GCA_964418315.1 uncultured Geobacter sp.
ATGTCTCCGATGATAGCACGCAACCTTATCAAAGAGTTGAGAGGCGCAAAGCCTGCAAAACATATTGAGACTCTGTCCGACCGCGAGAAAGAGATTCTGCAAGGGATATCAAGCGGATTTTCGGAGAGAACAATCGCAGAGCGCTGGAACATCAGCTATCACACCGTTCACGCCCACATCAAGCATATCTACAAAAAACTTCACGTAAATTCAAAGACCGAGGCACTCCTCAAAGCAAGAAACGACGGTTATCTGTAGTCCCCGCCGCCCCTTACCTTCATAACCAGCCAATTCCAGCAATACAAAAATCCTGCCTTGTCCCCTTCTCCCCGTGGGAGAAGGCAATGATGCATTCCTTCTCCTTCTCCATCATGATGTATTCCTTCTCCATTAGGGAGAAGGTGCCCGATAGGGCGGATGAGGGGTGATTTTGATGTTCCGCAAAAAACTGTGACCGGACACTCCAGAAAAAAATTGCAGGTAGTGGCAAAAATACCCTGTTTAGGGGATTGCGTAGGGGATGGAGTTTAGTTGTATATAATGTTCACTTTTTCACGCTCAAACAAAGAGGGAGGAGTATGTTCCAGATATTTGTGCTGATTGCACTTCTACTTGTTCCGCAAATATCATTCGGGCAGATGATATACATCGTGACTGAATCAAATGAAAGATTATGCGCCTCAAACGTGGATAATGCCTGTCTCCCTGAAAAAAATGGCATAGTCAAGAGGTTTTTACTGGACAATAGTGAGACAAACTTATTCCCCGCTATTTTTTTTGCCTCACCGGAAGTGGAAAGTCTGGCTAGGGAATATGGTCTATCTCCAGATGAGGAGGGGAATATCACAGTTCCGATCAGTGCTGATAACAAGCTGATCGGGATAAATCCAGAGGAAGAAGCGGCTCGTTTTCAGGTTCCGACGTCGGTTGTTTATGACGCCCTATCTGTCGCATCAGACAGGATGGAGATGTTGGTGGAGATAAGCAGATGGAAAAACAAGTTGAAAAACAGGTGAGGGAACATAAGAGGGGTCGCGTCTACACATTTCACTTTACGGACAGGATGTCCGCACTCCCAGAAAAAAATTGCAGGTAGGGGCGAATAAAATTCGCCCTGTTGGGATAAACGATAATAATCCTAAAATCGGCAGTTCATGAACCACAGAGCAACAGAGCAACTGTGAAATCTTGACACTGTGAAATCAGACGGACGAGGCGGTTGAGGAGATTGTGCGCCGCAGTGAGGCGCATTTTGATCCAAAAATAGTGGAGTCATTTAAGCGTAAAATACCGGAACTTAGAGAAGTGCAACTGCAATTTACCGACGAGGTTTGATGGATACTATTTGTAGTTAATTTATGGATCACGGGAGTTGTTTATGACGATTTTATGGATTTTGCTGGCCGTTACTGTAGTTGTAATCGCTATACAATATTTCGTTTATAGTAAAAATGATAAGAAACCGGAATAGATAATTAGCGCCAAAATCTATTTAGCGTCTTCTTGTGATGAAGCGATCAGAAGTGTTACCGAAGTTATTTAACCGAGGAAAACGTATGAACTTTAACCTCTTTCAACGGCGATCAATCAAGGCAAGGGTCACTCTCTTTACGCTGGCTGTTTTTCTCATCGGCATCTGGTCTCTGTCTATATATGCCAGCCGGATGCTGCGTACGGATATGCAGCGTATACTGGGCGAGCATCTGTTCTCGGCGGTGTCGTTTGTGGCTGCTACGCTAAATGACGAACTGGAAAGCCGGATAAAAGCGCTTGAGAAAATTTCCGAAACGATTACTCCCGCCATATTTGACAATCACGGCATATTGCAGACATCACTGGAGCATAACCCAACTTTGCCAATTCTCTTTAGCGGTGGCACATTCATAACCGGGCTTGACGGTACGACCATCGCCGATATTTCTCCCTCAACACGAAGGATCGGCACAAATTATATCGATAGGGATTACTTAACGACTGCACTCAAGGGTGAGTCTAATATCAGTAAGCCTTTTATAAGTAGTGCACTGTTTTCTCCGGTTTTTGTAATTTCTGTGCCCATTAAAGACAGCACTGGCAAAGTGATCGGCGTTTTGGCCGGGTTGGTCGACCTGGGAAAGCCCACTTTTCTTGATAATATAACGGAGCACCGCTACGGCAATACCGGTGGTTACCTGCTAATCGCGCCGCAGCACAAGCTGTTTGTTACTGCCACGGATAAGAGTCGCATCATGAAGCCACTCCCTGCTCCCGGCATTAACCGGATGCACGACCGTTACATGAACGGTTTCGACGGATATGGTCTGGCAAAGAGCTCCCGTGGCATAGAAGAGTTGACGGCGGCAAAGCATATCCCTGTTTCAGGGTGGTTTGTTGTCGCGGTGCTTCCCTCAGCTGAGGCATTTGCTTCAGTTCGTGCCATGCAGCAGAATATGCTGTTTGCCACTATCGTTCTGACGTTACTGGTGGGAGGTCTCACCTGGTGGATGTCCTTGTCTATGTTGCGCCGTAATTTTTCACCGATGCTTGATGCTGCGAAATTGTTGGAGAGATATTCAGGAACCGGTCAGATGCTGCAACCTATTCCGATCACCAGCCAGAACGAAATCGGCCAACTGATCGGCGCCTTCAATCATCTGCTGGAAACAGTAGGGCAAAGGGAAGAATCACTACGGGAGCTGAATGATAAAATTCAGGAGCAGTATAAAGATTTGCAGGAGAAAGATGAGTCTCTGCGTAATCAAAATGACCAACTCCTTGCCACTGAAGAGATGTTGCGGGTGCAGATCGGTGAATACGAAACCACTCATGATCATCTGCAGGCAACTGAGGAAATGCTGCGGGTTCAACTGGATGCAGTTGAAGAGAGCTCACAAAAATTCAAGGCGGTCTTTGATAATTCCCCGATCACGGTTACCCTTACTACAGTGCCTGATGGAACGTTCCATGAAATAAACCATGCTTTTACCGACATGTTCGGCTATTCCCCGGATGAAGCAATCGGTAAAACAACTCTGGAACTTGGCGTATGGCTCCATGAGGCAGACCGGAACCGATATCTGCAGATCTTGAGGGAAAACGGGTTTGTCCGCAATTTTGAGGCGCAGATGCGTCGCAAGGGTGGCGAGGAGCTTACGGTCTATTTTTCGGGTACTTTACTGGAAATTGTCGGTAAGCCTTTTGCTTTGAGCGCGGTGATGGATATTTCGGAACTGAAACGTCTGCAGATTCAGATTATTCAATCGCAGAAGATGGAAGTCGTAGGTCAGTTGGCGGGAGGTATTGCTCATGATTTCAATAATATGCTGGCAGGCATCATGTCGGCGGCAGATCTATTGAAGTTTCGCATGTCAGGCGAAGACCGAAATATGAAATTAGTCGACACCATCCTCAACGCTGCTACACGCTCTGCAGAACTCACGAGGGAACTGTTAGCCTTCTCACGAAAGGGAGGAACAATGAACGTTCCGGTCGTTATCAACGATATTATAACAGCGGTTATCGACCTCCTGGAGCGCACTATCGACAAAAGTATCCATCTGGCAGCCAGACTGGATGCTGAAAATTC
>CAYQMO010000133.1:3575-10820 GCA_964418315.1 uncultured Geobacter sp.
GATTCTACGCTCCTGCAGAATGCGCTCCTGAATCTGGGTATCAATGCCCGTGACGCAATGCCGGAAGGAGGGACTCTTACCTACTCCACTTTGATAGTTACTCTTGACGAGGCTTTCTGCAAATACAGTCATGGCTCTATTGCCCCCGGAAGGTATCTGCAGATTTCAGTATCCGACACAGGCGTTGGCATCCCAAAAGAAATCATCAACCGAATATTTGAGCCATTTTTTACAACCAAGGAGACAGGTAAAGGTACCGGACTGGGTCTGGCGGCTGTCTACGGCACTGTCAAGGATCACCACGGAAGCATCAATGTCTACAGTGAACCGGGTCGTGGTACCGTATTCAATCTGTTCATCCCCCTGAGTTGTACTGAGTCCGAGGCGGCGCTGCCAATAGAAGGGATCATCCATGGTAGCGGCGGCATTTTACTGGTTGATGATGAAGAAATGATTAGGAATATGGCTCAAGAGCTACTTACAGAACTTGGTTACACAGTGTATGTGGCTGAAGACGGGTATAAGGCTCAGGAGCTTTACACTCTGCATAAAGAAGAGATAACCCTTGTGGTACTCGACATGATCATGCCCGGAATGAACGGGAAAGAAACATTCCTCAAGCTGCGGGAGATAAACCCGGATGTGCGGGTGCTGCTCTGCTCCGGCTTCCACCGCGAAGGAACAACTCAGGAACTTATTGAGTTTGGAGCAAAGGGATTCATCAAAAAACCGTATAGCATGATAGAGTTGAGCCAAGCGGTTTCGGAAGCCGTTCTGTTGTAAGAGGATTCCTCTTTGTAAAAATATTACTGTATGCTTTGAGCTGGAACGGCCAAGCGGCTACCACATTATTTGGGCCCCAGAGCATCTTCGATCTTCTTCTGATCAAATCCTTCAATGATCCTGCCGTTGATCATGAAGGTCGGGGTTGCACTTACCTTCTGTTTTTTTGCGATTTCAAGCTGCTCCTCCTGAAGCTTTATGCCTTCCGGAGTTGAGGCCAGCGGGGGGGCGGCATCCATCTTACCTGACATGACATCATGGTAGGCTTTGGCCTTGTCAGGCATGGAAAGTACAAACCTGGCTTTTTCCTTCGCCCTCTTATGCCTGGGGAGAGGGTAGAAAAAAATGTGACGTGTCACATCTGTCCGCCCGTCAAAATACGTTGAGGCTTTTCGGCAGAAAGGGCAGTCAGGGTCGGTGAACTCATACACTATTTTGGCTCCGTTACCGATTGTTATCGACTTGCTGGTGTCGATACCGGACGCTGAAGCATGGCTAACGCAGACAAAGAGTAATATCAGGACAATAGAAGTGTAGCAGGGTAATTTCATGGCTGTTTCTCCCGGTTTGAATTGTGAAGCTTGGTTTTATTGGTGGAACAGGGGAGCAGAATGTTGAAGCGACTCCCTTCACTTTCGTCGTTTTCGACCCAGATACAGCCGCCAAAGCTTTCCAGAGCTTTTTTACAGAACGCCAGACTGAGCCCGGCTCCACCACGGCTTCTCCCTAAGCCTTTGTCCGGCTGAACGTAGTTTTCAAAGATGTTGGTAAGATCATCGGGAGAAGTTTTATCGCCGTTGTCGCTAAAGCTGATGCGCACGAAACTTGCGGCGGATGGAAGTCCGCCCGGGCTGTCAGTGGCTGCCTTTATTTCGGTTTTGCTGAGCTTGCTTCGTTCCACGCAGTCGCAGCAAATGGTTATAAAACCATCCTCTGGAACGAACTTAAGTGCGTTGCCGATAAGGTTTTCAAACACCCGTGCCAAAATATAGCTATCCAGCGCAATCGTGAATCCTTTGGTTTGGGAAGTAAGTGCCAGAGAGATATTATCGCGCTCTGCAGCCGGTTTAAAGCGTCTAACAACTGTATCAAGCAGCGCACAGGGATTGACCGGTGTAATAACGGAGTGCATCCTGCCGGAATCAAAACGCTGTATATCGAGCAGGTTTTCAATCATTGTGACAACTTCCTGGCAACTCTCTATGGCCGACTGCAGGTATTCAGTCTGCTCCGGATTCACAGCGCCAAGTCGGCCTTCACGTATGATGTCAATGGAGCCGATGGCGGCAGTAAGCGGATTTTTCATGTCGTGGAAAATCATTGAAATAAAACCACTTTTTTCCGTTGCTTGTTCAGTCATTCTGTATTTTATCCTTTCGTTCGGAGGCGAGAAACGCCTCAGCCAGTAGAATATCCTCCGATGTTGTTATTTTGATATTACGATAGTCACCCTGAACGATGCGCATCCGACCGCCGACCCGTTCAACGAGCGAAGCGTCATCAGTACCCAGGTAATTATCCGTTTCGGCGGACAGATGGGCGGAGTAAATGACACGGTATCTGAATACTTGCGGTGTCTGCGCATGCCAGAGGGTGTTCCTGTCAGGAGTGCCGGTGACAATGCCGTTTACAACAGACTTAATCGTATCTTTGACAGGGAGAGCGACTACTGCGCCTTCATCTGAAGTGGCTGCTGCAATTGATTCTCGCAGCAGTTTTTCTGTAATCAGTGGCCTGACTCCGTCGTGTATCAGGACGACATCATCGCCGGATATGTGTTCACCCATAGCTCGCAAGCCATTCAAAACCGAGTGTTGGCGTTCTCTTCCCCCAGGGACAATTGCTGCAACTTTGCAAAACCGGTATGCCTCAACTATATTCTCACGACAATAGGGAATCTCTTCGACAGGAATAACAAGGTAGATGGCATCGATCAGTGGGGATTTTTCAAAGACCGAAATGGTACGTGCAACAATCGGCATACCATCCAGATGAAGATACTGTTTGTTAATCGAAGCACCCATGCGTCTGCCCATACCGGCCGCCGGGATAAGAGCTATCGATTTCAATGGAACCATTAACAAATTCTCCACGACCGGTATATCAACTTAAGGTAGTCATGCAACATTTGGAATTGCATTGTCAAGAGCATATTCTGTGTTTTTGCTTTGAATAAGCAAATATTGGTTTAGATTATTATTTCAAAATGCAGAAAGCAGCTTGTTTTTTTGAACACTTGCAGGTAATCTGCTCCCCCAATGGATCCGGTAAGACACCTCAAAATTTCGTTTTTTGTCCTTCTAATGCTCATTTCCGGGGGGACGCTCGGCTATACATCCATAGAAGGGTGGCGTCCGCTTGATGCCGTCTACATGACGGTTATCACCCTGGGTACCGTCGGCTTCAAGGAGATTCACGATCTTTCCGACGGTGGGAAAATCTTCACCATGGGTTTAATTGTTGTTGGTGTCAGCGTAATGGGTTATATCGTCGGCAGTCTGGCTCAGATCATGTTCGAAGGGCAGTTTCAGCGAATCATGGGGAGGAAAAAGGTGGAAAAACAGATTGACGCACTTGTGGGGCACTACATCATTTGCGGTTTTGGACGAATCGGTTCGCTTATCTGCAAGGAATTTAAAGCAAACAAGTTGAAGTTTGTGATTATTGAAAAAAACGTGGAGTCCGCCGATCGACTTGTTGAGGATGGCTACCTGTATATGAAAGGGGATGCCACTCTTGACGAAACACTACTTAAAGCAGGAATTAGCAGAGCCAAGGGGCTGATTTCTGTCGTCACTTCTGATACGGAAAATGTTTATATAACTCTGACGGCACGTGGTCTCAACCCGGATCTGTATATCATGACGCGCTCCGGAGAAGAGGGTTCTGACATTAAACTCAAACGGGCCGGTGCCAACAAAGTAGTCTCACCCTACACCATCGGCGGTAGTCGTATGGCACAGTCGATATTACGGCCAAACGTGATCGATTTCATCGAAATTGCCACCGGTAGCGAGCATCTGGAATTACAGATGGAAGAGATTCATATCCCTGCTCATTCGGCATTTGTCGGAGAAACGCTCGTGACGTCAGGGTTTCGCAAGGAAATCGGTGTCATTATTATCGGCATAAAAAAGAGCCACGGCAAGATGGTGTTCAATCCGCACTCCCAAACCAAAATTGAAGAGGATGACACGCTGATCGTACTTGGCGATCCGGCCTCCATTCATAAACTTGAGGATCTTGTTGTCCGTGCGGCAACTGATGAAAAAATCAAGAAACACAGGAAAGAACACCATGGAAAATAACATTCACGCCCATGTCCCATATAGTCGACTGGCAGAGCATCTTGATTACGCAATCGCGAATCGCATCAATCCGGAGGTCTTTTTCCCTGCAGAAGCACTCGACCACTTGATATGGGAAGAGTTGTCGTCACTGGCCGGAGCAATTCACTCGGCAGGTCTGAAGACAACGATTCACGCCCCTTTTCTCGATCTCAATCCGGGAGCCGTTGATCCGAGCATTCGCGCTGCAAGCCGGCATCGGATACAACAGGTGATGAAGGCCGCAGAGTTGCTGCATCCCAAGGTAATTGTGGTTCATCCGGGTTACGATGACCTTCATTATGGTGACAACCGCCTCCTCTGGCTGAAAAACAGTATCGATTTCTGGCAAGAGTTCGTGCCGAAAGCTCGCGAGCTTGGCACCATTCTTGCTGTTGAAAATATCTACGAGAAGGAACCGTCCACAATCAAGGCGCTTCTTGATGCCGTTGATGATCCCATTTTCCGTCACTGTTTTGATATAGGACACTGGAATATGTTTACTACAGTGACTCTTGAAGAGTGGTTCAGTGTACTTGGTGAGTATATTGCTGAAAGTCATATTCACGATAATCATGGGCAGTGCGATGAACACCTGCCGGTCGGTGAGGGTGCGATTGACTTTGCCCGGTTTTTCCCACTTCTGAATCGGCATGCTCCAGATGCAGTCTGGACGGTTGAGGCGCACAGTACTGAGCATCTGCAGCGGGCAATGAAAAACATCAAAAACTACATTTGAGGCTTTAAGGGAGATCCGTTGGCAGAAAGCATTCTAGTAACCGGCGGCTGCGGATATATCGGCAGTCATGTTGTCCGTCAGCTTTCGGAATCCGGCAGCAGTGTTGTTGTGTATGATAACCTTTCCACCGGGTTTCGTGATGCCCTTACCCATGGTGAAGAGTTGGTCGTCGGTGAGCTGGCAGACCGGGGGGCGCTTGAAGCGCTCTTTGGACAGCGTCATTTCACAACCGTCCTGCATTTTGCCGCCGCTATCATCGCCCCGGAATCGGTGTCTCTGCCGCTTAAATATTATGTTAATAATACCCGCAATACCTTGGGACTTCTGGAAACATGCGTCAAATTCGGCGTGAAACAGTTCATCTTTTCAAGTACCGCTGCCGTGTACGGCTTTCCGGATGGAGGCGTGGCTTCTGAGGAGACTGAACTGGCGCCGATTAACCCATATGGGACCTCCAAGCTGATGAGTGAGTGGATGCTAAGGGATGTGGGCGCTGCGCATGACATGAAATATGTGGCTCTCCGTTACTTCAACGTGGCTGGCGCAGATCCGCAGGCTAATATGGGCCAGCGAACCCCTGAAGCGACGCATCTGATCAAAGTTGCCTGCCAGACGGCTCTTGGAATGCGGGAGAGCATCAACATCTATGGCACCGATTATCCCACCCCAGATGGTACCGGAATTCGTGATTACATCCACATTGAGGATCTTGCCTCAGCTCACCTCAACGCCTTGAAGTATCTGGAAAATGGTGGGGAATCTACTGCAATGAATGTTGGCTATGGCCATGGCAGCAGCGTTCGTGAGGTGCTTGAGGTTGTAGAAAAAATCAGTGGAACCGGTCTGAATATTATCGAAACGGATCGTCGCCCGGGGGATCCCGCCTCGCTTGTTGCCAGGGCTGACAGAATCAGAACGCTGACCGGCTGGCAGCCGCGCTACAACAGTCTCGAAACAATTGTAGCGGATGCGTGGCGATGGGAAAGCCGGATGGCGGGAAAATAATCTGAATAAAATCTAGAATTTTGACAATTTGTGAGGATTAAATGGAACCTAACTCTTATTACAGCACTCGAATTCAGACCTCTTTTGACGACGATCAGGCTGATATCTTCAAGGTCTTGCGTGCGCATCAGACCACTAAAGAAGGATCAAAAGTAAGCCTTATCAATTATTTCAGAGGTTTGCCAATTACGTCTTCAGCGAAAATTATTGGTGTTGAGAAGAATGATCTCGATCTTGATGTCGAACCGCTGCAGGCAGTTGCCATTTCGATGGATCGTTACACGTTTATTCGAAGTAAGCTTTTCCCCTTTCCTTTAGCGGCGAGTGTCCTGTACGTTAATATCAAAAAGCATATGGTAACACTTAGCAAGCTCTGCTATATCGATCTGCACGCTGAAAAATGTGCAGCGGTGAGAGTTGATTTTGATCCTACGCTCCCAAGCACACTACAGTTTGACGATCAAACCATAGAAGGAGAACTGCTGGATATTTCGCTACACGGTGTAGCGATGGGAATAAAGGAGTTAGTCCCGCTGGAAAGTGGCACCGAAACGTTGATAAAGTTCATGCTACCCGATCTGGAGCGACTTAAACAGACTCCCAAGGAGCAACACAGCCAAGTCAAGCAGAACTTGATCATGCTGCCAGCTACACTGGTTGCTATTGCAGGGGACAGATCGCCGTACCGCTACAAATTCAGAATTACGCTGGGAAAGCACCAGGAACAGCTCATATCCCGCTACAGTTTTCATCGCCAGCTTGAAATTATTCATGGTTTGAAGGGAATGGTGGTTTAGAATGCCATGAAAATCAGAATAAGACAGACCACTAGATAGGATCGCAAGACGCTTCGCCAAAAAATTCCAACCGTGCTGTTCAATTATAACAGGCGAACAGCTAAATTATTTCACCTGATCTATCCGGTGTGGAAATCCTTTTCAACAGCCGTCACACTTCCCTGAATCACAATCTGCGTGTCTCCGTTATTGTAAACATGAGACTCGGCACCATTTACCAACATAGATCCGGCATCCTTCCAGTTGCCAGGCTGACCAATAAGTTCAACCTTGCCGGTAGCATCGCCGGTCACTATCAACTGGAGCTGGTCAGATCCGGCAATCGCGTTGGCATGGACATGAACGTTGCCGGAGAAGAGAATATCGTCCAGCCCGGAAGTCAAGTGAGGCTTGACTATTGCCTGAAGCTGAGGTGCCGAGAAGGAATCGACTTTGCCGAAATCATGCAGGGCGGCAACATCATCCAAAGACAGAGCCTGCACCTGGTCGTGGGAGAGTACCGCAACGTCGGCTGTAGAGAACGCGGCTATCTGATCCGGTGTCATTGCGTGAATCTGATCAGTTGATAACAGACTAACCTGTTCCGGTGTCAAGG
>CAYQMO010000134.1:0-10792 GCA_964418315.1 uncultured Geobacter sp.
GTGCCGGGGAGCGGCGTTACCGCTCCTTTGAGTTCGAGGTGCAGTAACATAGAGGAAACCTCACCGGCTGTCAATTCAGTTTGGGAGATGATGTCATCAATGTGTAGCGGCGATCTGGCCAACAGCTCGTAAATTGCCGCTTCTTTCGGTGTCAGGGCAAAGGTACGGGGGGGCGGCTGAAATAATGGCGCATCAGCAGACATACGTGCATATTCAGGAAGTTCTTCAAGAATATCCTCCACACAATCAACCAGCTTTGCTCCCTGTTTTATGAGACGGTTACAGCCACGGCTGGTGGCAAAAGAGATATTCCCCGGCACGGCGAAAACGTCGCGTCCATGCTCAAGAGCATACTGGGCGGTAATCAGTGAACCACTTTTTTCGGCAGCCTCGACAACCAGCACGCCGCTGGAAAGTCCACTGATGATCCGGTTGCGGCGCGGAAAGTTCTCCGCCAACGGCAGAGTACCAAGCGGGAATTCCGAAACCAGCCCCCCCTTCTCTGCCATCTGCTCAAAGAGCAACCGGTTTTCCGGAGGGTAAATACCATCAACGCCGCACCCCAACACGCCGATGCTCCGCCCACCGGCATGGAGCGCCCCTTTATGCGCTGCGGTGTCGACTCCGCGCGCCATACCTGAAATGATACAGACGCCATGACTGGCAAGCGCCTCAGACAGTTTTCCGGTGGTTAGCAGACCATACGTTGTCGCCCGGCGCGAGCCGACAATGGCAATGGAAAGTTCATGGGAACGGAGTTCACCTTTTACATACAAAAAAGGGGGCGGATCCGGAATTTCAAAGAGAGATTTCGGGTAGTCAACTGAAAGGTATGTAACCAACCGCGCTGCACTGGCTTCAACCCTGCGGCATTCATCCTCCGCAAAGCGTTGCCATACGCCACTCCGTATAGCCTCAACAACCGCAGGGGTTATGCCCCGTATGCCGGAGAGAGCCGAAGCAGAGGCCTTCAGTGCCTTTTCCGGGGAGTCGAAGCGTTCCAGCAGCCGCCGGAACGCAACATTGCCGATTCCGGCAACCGCCTTGAGACCTATCCAGTAATAATTTTCCATGTAACACCTGTCACTCAAAAAAAGACCGGCACGAAGCCGGTCTTGATCGTAGTATATCTGTCCGGTTATTTTGTCTGGCTGACGATGCGGTCACCTTTGTAGATAGTGTCAATGCTCTTGACCACCAAAGCGGTGGATGTTTTTTTGCCGGTGTCAAGAATAACCAGCGCCCCCAATAGTTCCTGCGGCAGTTTGTCTATGCGCCCCTCAACATAGCGCTGGTCGATGGTCATATCCCTGACAACATAGAGCATATTGCCCACCGCAGCCCCTTGACTCGAACCCAGGTCAATATAGACGATATCTCCGGCTGCAATGATGCTTATTCCGCTAAGGCTTTCGATGATATACCCTTTAAGATCGGTAGTCGTATTTTTCAACGATATTTCCCGGCGATGTATCTCCTTGTACGGCTGCAGGCAGGCTCCGGGACTTATCTCCTTAAATGACTTTGTAATAATGGCGCGAGAAGATTTTTTCTCCACATCCGTTAACTGCAGCGCCCCGAGTGGAATCAGTTTAAAGCCCATCTCTTCATTATTAAGCGGATGCTTGACAACAGTATCCTTGCGAAAAATGGTAAACTTGTCACCCCCTTTGGCATTTCGCTCCGCACCTATATCGGTGTACACAATATCGTCAACACCGGTCACTATCCGATCATATTGTGCCCCGACCACCAGGCCGAAGGGTCTGAAGTCTTTCTCCGCAAGGATACCTTCAGAGCCATAGAGGGTATATGTTTTTTCGGCGGCGACATCCTGAAGCGATTCAACTGCTGCGGCTGCTGTCGCGGAGCCGCTCTTTTGCGCAGGAGCTGCCGCTGCCGCAGCAGCAGGAACAATTTCCAGCCTGTCGGAAAAAACGCGAACTTTCTGCCCCGGATAAATGAAATGCGGATTCGTTATCTGAGCATTTTTTGACCACATGTTTGGCCAGTAGTGCGGATCTTTAATAAACCGCTCGGAGATCCCCCAGAGCGTGTCGCCCTGTTTTATTACATATATGGTCGGTTCTTTCTGCCCGGCAGCAGAGGCAACAGACGGCATTATCAAAAAAATAAACAGCATCAGTAATATCATTTTCATGGAAATCTCCTTAAGACTCTATCAGAACCTGGCAGTCTCTTTTCAGCGGGCATTCAGGCGTTCACGTGCTTTTATCGCGGCTGCGCTACTTGGATATAAGGTGATAATTTTTTCGAAAAGCGCCGTAGCCTTCTCCTTCTCCTTAAGCGCTGCAAACGTATAGCCCAGCTTCAATAGCGCATCAGGTGCCTTGGTGCTATTTGGATAACTGTCGGCCACCTTCATAAATGCTGTTTTTGCGCTTGACAGGTCTGAAAGGCTGTAGTGACACTCGCCTATCCAGTAGAGTGCGTTGGCTGCGTAGTCACTTTGGGGATTGTTGATAAAGAATGATTCAAATGATGAAATCGCCGGCACGAAATTGTTGGCGCTGTACAAACCGAATGCCTTGAGGTATTCCGCCGGTGGACCGGAATCCCTGGTTGCATTGGTTGGCGACGGTTGGTTGACAATTTCGACTTTTGGGGTCTGTGACTGCTGGATGAGCCTCTCTACCCGTACTTTAAGTTCATCACCAGAGATTCTCATCTCGCGATTTTCACCTCTCAACGACTTTATCTCGGCAGAAAGTGACTGGAGTCGCGCTTCCTGATCCTGCTGCACAGTGGCAAGTTCATTATGACGCTGTTCCGCTTTTTTTGATGACTGGATCAAGAACTCGATTTTTGCTTCGGACTCTGCCTGACGTTTTACAACAAGGTCATTAGCGGCGCATCCTGAAATGAAAAGTGATACACAAAAAAAAGGTAGTAATCGGTTGAATGACATCATAATAGCCCCATTTAACTTACGTTTTTCATAATTAAAGCGATATAGCTCTCTTTGTCAAGTGAAAGCTACCTTTTCTGGATCTTCGGAAAACTTCCATCAAGACATGGTGGCACGCCGCAAAGCATCTGCTGAGCGCATGAAAGACGCATTTGGAGCATCAGCGTAAAAATGCAAGGGCGGCAAGGCAGGAAGTGTATGAGGCGAAGCAGAAAATAGTTGTTGTTGCCTGGGTTAAGAGGACAACCACTTCTCCAGTATTTCTGCCAGAGCGTCCTTTTTCAGTGGTTTGGGGAGATAGTCATTCATTCCGGCTTCAATACACACGTCGCGGTCTTTCACCATCGCATTAGCCGTGACGGCGATGATAGTTACATTATGATTAAGTACCATTGACTGTTTGTTGCGTATCAGGGCGGTTGCCTCATAGCCGTCCATAACCGGCATCTGACAGTCCATCAGCACAAGGTCATAGTTTGTTGATTCGAGTGCCTTGACCGCTTCCTGGCCGTTGTCAACCACATCCACCCTGTAGCCAAGCTTGTTCAGAAAATTTTGCGCTAATTTCTGGTTGATGACGTTGTCTTCGGCCAGCAGGATACGGGCGCCATGCCGGGCAGATTCTGCAACGGTATGCCGCGTGACAATTACTTTTGAAACATCCGGAGCCAAAAACCCGCTATTTTGATTTGCGCGATCAAGAACAAGGGCAATACAATCATAAAGCTGTGACTGTCGAATTGGCTTTGCCAGATATCCGTCAAAGCCGATCTGTTTCAGAGCGGCAGCGTCTCCTCGCTGACCCAGAGATGTCAACATAATCATCAGTGTTGAATTTAGCAGCGGATCAGCCTTGATCCGGTGCCCAAGCTCTCTACCGTCCATACCCGGCATCTGCTGATCAAGCAGGGCAACGCGAAATGGATCGTTTTGCTCTACCGCATTACGCAGGAGATTCAGTGCTGTTGCCCCGTCACCGGCCGCCTCAAACCGGCACCCCCATCTGTTCAGAAGGTCTGTAACCATCATGCGGTTGGTGGCGTTGACGTTTACCACAAGAATCCGGGCCCTGGTTATATCGGCTTTCTCCAAGACAGCCGAGGTCTCTGAAACCTCGGCTGTCTGCTTCTCAAACCTGGCGGTGAACCAGAATGTAGAACCTTTCCCTTCTTCACTCTCAATGCCGATTTTCCCCCCCATCAACTCCGTCAACTGCCTGGAGATGGAGAGCCCAAGGCCGGTGCCGCCATATTTGCGGGTTGTGGAACTGTCTACCTGTGTGAATGGAGAGAAGATGGCCTCATGCCGATCCTTCGGTATCCCGATTCCGGTGTCGCGGACAGAAAAACGGATTATAACCGATTCAGCACTTTCAGATTCAGTCTCTGCGCTGATTACCACTTCACCATCGGGAGTAAATTTAATGGCGTTACCAGTCAGGTTGGTGATGATCTGGCGGATTCTTCCGGGATCACCTTTTAATTTTGACGGGACGTCCGGATCAATTTTACAGATCAGTTCCAGACCTGCATCCGCAGCCCGCATTGCCAGCAGTTCGGCAGTATCTTCCACCGTTGTTCTCAGATCAAAGTTGATTATTTCGATGTTCAGCTTCCCCGCCTCTATTTTGGTGAAGTCCAGGATGTCGTTGATCACAGCCAAAAGGTGCTCACCGCTCTTGCGTACTGTTTCGGCAAACTGGCGCTGTTCATTGCTCAGTTCGGTATCCATCAGGATGTTGATAAAGCCGATGACACCGTTCATGGGAGTGCGGATCTCGTGGCTCATGTTGGCCAGAAAAATGCTCTTGGCAATGTTGGCCGATTCGGCTGCCTCTTTAGCCTTGATTAACTCCTCTTCTGTTTTTTTCAGTTCCGCTGTACGGCAAATTACGGTTTCTTGCAGCTCGGCGTGGTAGTTTCTCTCCAAACGCTGCAGTCTGGCATAATTAACCGCACGTTCCACAATCTTAGCCATATAATCGTAATTAAACGGCTTTAGTACAAAATCAAAGGCACCAATTTTTACCGCCTCAATCGCCATCTCCAGTTGGGCGTGCCCGGTCATTAGGACAACAGGAATTTCAGGCCATTTCTGGCGAACACGACCGAGTAACGAGATGCCATCCTCACCGGGCATTTTCACATCACTTACAATGGCATCATGCGGCTCCTGCAGCAGCAGGCTGTAGGCGTCAGCGGCATTGTTGGCTGTGCTGATTGCAAAGCCGGTATGCTGAAAGTATTCAGCTAACAATTCACAGAGACCTGCTTCATCATCAACAACCAAAATGCGAGGCTTTACCTGATCTGTCTCTTGATCTGATTTCGTCATGATGAATTATCCCCTACTCATTTATTGCCCGGAACCGTTTTCAGCACCCCTCGTAACTGAATGTGGTTGTACGGTTTGATGATAAATCTGAATCAGCAGGCTCATGAATCAGAAATCGCCAAATGAGTGTATACGGTTTACAATAATACGTTATCGCAGTAAACAAAAAACAATGGATGAACCCTATTGTTTTCAAAATGATATGCGTGTATCAATCAGGTTCGAAAATTATAAGCAAGAATCGTTGGTCGAGAGGTGCCTGTGACAGAGCATAACCTGATCCTTATTTCAATTGCGGCAAAAAGTCTGGTATTCAATTAGCATGATGTTCAAACATGTACCAGCTCTGCTAAAGCTTGCAATCCCGATGATTCTGTCAACTTCCGCAATCTCGTTAATGCAGATAATTGATGCCATCGTATTATCAAGGTACTCCAGTGCCGCAGTTGCTGCAATAGGGCCTTCAGGTCTCGCCGTAATATTATTCCAAGGTTTCCTTTTTGGAACAGCGGGGTATGCCGGAACCTTTGTGGCGCACAATCACGGGCGAGGCGACACTCAGGGAGTTAGAAGCTCGACCTGGCTTGGAATACATACGGCGTTGGCCTCTGGAATTGTGGCGCTTGTAGTTGCGTGGCCAATTGCACAACTGTTTTTACTGGCCGGTCATGATCAGTTGGTTGCCACGTATGAGAGAGATTATTTCTGGATCTGTATGGCCGGCTCAATATTCCCGGTGCTTGGCAGCGCTCTGGCGGGGTGGCTCTCAGGCATCGGGCGTCCTGCCATTGTTACAGGGGTAACCTTCATATCGTTTCTGGCAAACGCCCTGTTGGCCTGGGGGTTGGTGTTAGGCGAATGGGGTCTACCCCAAATGGGTATAGCCGGGGCAGCAGTTGCAACAGTTGCAGCACAGGCCATTGCTGTAATCCTCTACGCAGTCCTGTTTGCCAGATCAGGGGGATTAACCGACAAGGTTGCCAGGCGAACCAAATGGGTGGATCTATTCCGTTTTCTAAAACTAGCAATGCCGATGGGCTTGCGCATAAGTGGAGAACTTGCGGCATGGACGCTTTTTTTGCTTATGATCGGACGGCTTGGCACCGTGGAACTGGCTGCATCCAGTATCGCCTTTAGAATCAATGGTCTCGCCTTTTTTCCTGCACTCGGCCTTGGTCAGGCTGCCGGAGTTTTAGTAGGACATGCCAGAGGAGCTGGACGCGATTGTGACATACCTGCAATTGGCTGGCAGTCGCTTATGGTGTGTGAGCTCTGGATGTTAACGATGGCGATATTTTTCACTATCGGCTCGGAGCCTTTAGTTTCAATTTTAGCGGGTCAAGGATATGACAGCGTGCAGATCGTAGCAACCGCTTCCTTGCTTATGAAATTTGTCGCTTTCTACTGTATATTCGATGCTGCGAATGTTGTTATCGGCAGCATTCTGGCTGCAGCAGGAGATACCCTCTGGATTGCTCGCACCTTCTTCATCTGCTCTTGTGTATTTCTCGTAATACTATGGCTTATCGATTGGTACGTACCAGGTCTGAAAGCTGAATGGTCATTGGCAACGCTATTCGTCTTCTCAACGGCGTTAATCTGGGCGCTTCGCTTTCACGCTGGCGTGTGGAAAAAAATACAGGTGATTCAAAAATAGGAAGAGTCCACTTCACGTATGCAAATTGAACTATTTGCTGCTTACGAGGTTCCGCGCTAAACAGTCAATATGGCGATTATCGGTTCCACAGCAGCCCCCCAGCACTTTCATACCCAACTCCATGTGAAGAGCTCCGACGCTCTTACCGAACAGTTCCGGCTTCTCTTCCACCAGCACCGCGCTATCATCCAAATCCTCCGGACTGAGGGGGGCAGTGTTTGCCAACAGGCCAATAACCCGCTCGCGAACCAGAGGAGATGAATTGTTTTCATGCCACATCGCTTTGCGAAATACCGAGGCGTGGGTGCAGTTGATCAGATAGGCCAAGGGACGTGGTGAAACAACAGTGTCAATAGCTGTAATAGAGTCTTTGAGTGGTGTCCCATCCAGTAATGTTCCTTCAGGGCGGACGACAAAACTGATCAAGTATGGCAACCCGGTTGCAGCCTGAGCCCTCGCCAGTCCAGTCGCCTCGCTTAGAGCCGGCAGTGTTGAAGCCAACAGGAAGTCCACACCGGCTGCCGCGAGCGCCTCCGCCTGCCACGCATGGAAGATTGCAGCAGCACGTTCCGTCATGGCCTCGTCCGGTTTGTAGGAATCACCTCGGCAGCTCATCAACCCGCAGATGGCAACTGTGTGGGCATAGTCACCGTATGTATCACGCAGGTCGGCCAAAAAACGGAAGTTGTCACCGTTGAGGTCTCGTCCCGCCAGCCCTGCCGCCGCAATACGCTCCTTTCCTGCTCGCCATGTTGGAGTAGAGAGGAGAAGTGGCAGGTTGTAGCGCTGGCCGATGTCAAGGTATTGGCGGCAGATACTCTCCAGGGCCGACCGTCCAGCGTCCTGATAGATTAACGCCGAATTGACGACGTATTCGTCAAGGCGAACGCTTACCGAGCGCCGTAAGCGTTCTATAACAGCACCCTCACCAAGAATCACAGGCGAAGCGGATAATAGTTCCTGAAACGATACTTTCGTTCTCGTTGTCATTTCGCCTCCTGCATACTAGAAGTATAACCACTTCCAATAGCTGAAAACGGTAATTCCAGTCCGAGTTCAGGCACCTGTTTCGCTATCCAGGCAGTGAAGGTGTTACTGTTGGGACCGGGGAATGCTTTATAAGTGTCGGGCCAGGGATAGCTTTTTGCCGCACGGTCTACCGCTTCGATCAGTTTACTTGCCGGTTCACCGCGAAAATCTTTGAGGAGTCGAGGGCGCTCGCCAAACCAATAGCGGTCTGGGAGATCTTTCTCAATACGTATGACTGGTAATCCTCGTCGTTGTCGCCAGCCGATGACTTCGTAGACCGTGTAAGAATCAGCATTCAGAGGTTTTGTGGCAACCCAGGTATGTATGGCAAACCAGCCACGCCACCCCCAAGTCGGAGCGCCGTATATCTGAAGTACTGCCTCCCTGGTTGTTGCGGGGTTTGGGGCGATTCCCGCTGATTCGCGACTTGCCATGCGATGGTCTTTTGAGGCGCAACCGGCTGAAATCATAAGCATGATAAAGAGCAGCAAAAAACTGCGCATAGTCGTACAATGTTTACTCAAGACTACTTGGGGGGTACCCTTCTCCAGCACAAGGCTTAACGCCGCATCGATCTTTACCACATCGACGATGGTGTTGAAACATGGGCCAAAGGGGCGCTCGTTGAGGATGCCGATAACCGGTAGCGGGTAGCAGTCCTTGATTCCGGAGGTGAGATCGCGCTCGCAAGCGACCGCTATCACCAGTTTCGGACGTTTTTCCACAATAACTCTCCGCGCCAGCGTACCACCGGTGGCAACAGAAATGTCGATGTTGTACTTGCAACCGATATCAACCAGTCCTTTAATGCTGCAGCGCCCGCACTGCACACATTTGTTAATATCGCCGGTCACTTTTATTTCACAATCCGCCAACTGGAGACAGTGCGGCAGCAGCACCAGAATCCGGTCCGGATGCACCTTCATCCGTTGGGATATTACCAGGCTGTTATTCATGGCGACAAACGACTGGCGGATATCATCCTTGTCGAGTCCGATCAACCTCCCCACAAACTCTATAACCGGCAACAAAAATTTTATCACCACAAGGCGCATGAAACGGGTGAGAAAAATATCTTTGCCGAGAGCCGTAGTCAAAACCAGCAGGCCGGTTCCGAGAATCGCCGCGCCGGAAAGCACCAGCATAATTATACCGACGATATGAGGTAGATCAGGGTGTATGTTGGCCAGACCACGGTTAGGGATCCACCAGGCGAGGAAAATAATGGCCACCACGATCAGACAGGTAACACCCATGAGGGAGACAAAGAGTCGCTTGCGTGGTGGTGCTACCGTTTTTTCGGGGGGTAGTGTCACTGCGGAGAGTCCCCAGGCCGACCGTTGCCAAGCAAGGTGCCGACTGAGATGGGGCAGCCAGAAAGAAAACTGCCGCACTCCAGGCGTTTTTTCCCTGACAACTGCAACTCCTCCAGAAAGAGACTGCCTGACAGGCAGGCAATTTCGAGAAGGCCTTTTGACGCCTGCAGCACAACTCCAGGCTCTCCGGAACCGCTACCGACGCGACTGCGGAAGATTTTCAGCACCTGATCGCCGATTGTGGTACAGGCTCCCGGCCAGACCTCCAGACCGCGTACCTGGTTATGGATAGAACGGGCAGCGCTATGCCAGTTGATAATGCCGTCCTCTTTTTTGAGCATCGCCGCATAACAACTGTCAGCGTTATTCTGCGGCTGCGCGACAAGCTCTCCCGCTGCAAGCCTGTCGAGCGTTTCGCCCAGCAGATCAGCTCCCATTATCGCCATGCGATCGTGCAGGGAGGCGACCCCCTCGTTTTCATCCAGAGCGGTTTTTTGAGTCAGCAGAATATCGCCAGTGTCGAGACCGACATCCATCAACATGGTGGTGACACCTGTCTCGGTTTCACCATTGATGATGCACCAGTTGAGCGGTGCGGCGCCCCGGTAGCGGGGAAGCAGCGAGGCGTGGACATTAATGCAGCCCCGTCGCGGAATCTCCAGCAGAGCTTTGGGGAGTATCTGACCAAAGGCGACGACAACGATAACATCAGGTTTCAGCTCACGAATGACGGCAACGAACTCCGGATCCCGAACCTTGAGCGGCTGGTGTACCGGAATGCCCTGTTTTTCGGCCAGCTCCTTGACTGGAGGGGGCGCCAACTTCTGTCCCCGCCCCTTTGGTCGATCCGGCTGGGTAACAACCGCCACGATCTGCTCCCCCCGATCAATCAGCTTCTGCAGAGTCGGGCAGGCAAAATCGGGCGTTCCCATAAAAATAGTGCGCCAGCCGGTCATCGCTTCTCCTCCGCTGCTTTGCGGGCTTTACGCTGAAACAGTTCGCGCTTGAGTGTTGAGAGATGATCGACAAACAGGACGCCGTCAAGGTGGTCAATCTCATGCTGAAACGCGATTGCCAGCAGACCTTCAGCCTCCCAGGTGCGTTCAGCCCCATCCAGATCGAGCGCCTTGACGATTACCCGTGCATAGCGTTTAACATTGGCTGCATAGTTCGGCACCGAGAGACACCCCTCCTCGTCGTAGGCTTCACCTTCAGCATGAACGATCGTCGGATTGATGGCGACAATCAGATTGGGAGGTTCACTTTTGCCGGAGATATCGATAATTATAACGCGTTGGTGGATGCCGACTTGCGGAGCGGCAAGGCCGACTCCCGGAGCGGCGTACATTGATTCTGTCATATCCCGGACTAGCTCACGGACAGAATCAGTGACAACTGCAACCGGTGCGGATTTTTTTTTGAGTTCGGGGTTCGGATAGGTGAGAATAGTGCGGATCATGAGGTGGTCTGTCCTAAATTGAAATTTTGAGGTCGCAAAGATACATATTTCAGAGGATCAAAGACATC
>CAYQMO010000135.1:0-10589 GCA_964418315.1 uncultured Geobacter sp.
AGTGGAAAGAATCAAAGGATTATGAGCTTTCAGAAGGGAAATGGGAAAATGGCTCACTGAAGCTTTTACGTAGTCTGTTACAGTAGATGACTATGAAAAGATCTATCCCCACTTCTCCAGAACTGCTGCCAGCGAATCTTTTTTCACCGGTTTAGTCAGATAGTCATCCATTCCGGCTTCAATGCACTGCTCCCGGTCCCCTTTCATGGCGTTTGCGGTCATGGCGATGATCGGGATATTGTGATTTATAACATTTGATTCCGGGTCACGAATCTTGGCGGTGGCTTCAAATCCGTCCATCTCCGGCATCTGGCAATCCATCAATACCAAGTCATAATCAGTTGATTCAAGCGCACGGAGAGCCTCTAAACCGTTTACAGCTACATCAACAGAGTGGCCAAGCTTATTCAGCGTAATCACAGCGATTTTCTGATTAATAGGATTGTCCTCAGCCAGAAGGATTCGCCTGCTACGAACCACAGCTTGATCAAGCGTGTCATGTATGTTTTCCAATTGAATCTCAGAAGCAAGCGGCGTCCCAACGGTTTGTTTTTCAAAACGTGCAGTAAACCAGAAGGTAGAACCTTTACCAATTTCACTTGTTACTCCGATTTCGCCATCCATCAACTCAGCGAGTTGCTTGCAGATTGCCAGCCCCAATCCGGTGCCGCCATATTTCCGGGTAGTAGAACCATCTGCTTGAGTATAAGGACTAAAGACAGCAGCAAGGCGATCGTGTGGAATACCGATACCAGTGTCACAGACCTCGAAAAGAATTGTTACAAAGTTATCCAATTCTCCTTGAAGTTTAGTATTGATGGTAACCTTACCTTCATGCGTAAACTTTATAGCATTACCAACCAAGTTGTTGACAATTTGACTGATTCTCCCTGGATCTCCTATAAGACTTGCCTGTATGGCAGGATCATACCGGTATTCAAGCAGTAATGCTGACTCAGCTATACGATGAGCGAACAGAGCTACAATATCATTCATAGTAATGTGCAAATCGAAATTGATCTTTTCCATTTCCAGTTTGCCAGCTTCGATCTTGGAAAAATCAAGTATATCATTGATTAACCCCAGCAGACTTTCACCACTTCTACTTATCAAAGCCGCATATTCTCGCTGTTCTTCTGTCAGGTCAGTCTCCTGCAGAAGGTCAGACAAGCCGATTACGCCGCTTATTGGTGTGCGTATATCATGGCTCATAGTTGCGAGGAATGTGCTCTTGAGTCTGGATGCCTCTTCTGCTTCCTCTGTTCGCTTTGCCAATTCTACATCTATTTTTTTCCGCTCCGTTATATTGCGAACAATTCCGACTGCGTGCCATCCACCACTAAAAAATATTGAAGTAAGCGACAGCTCTACAACTATTTCCTGCCCACTTTTATGGAGAGCAGATAGTTCGACAGTTTTACCAACGGCGTTTCCAGTTCCGGAACGAAGAAATTCATGAAAGGCTGCTTTATGATCAGCTAAATACCGCTCTGGCGCAAGGAGGTCATGAAGGTTTTCTCCAAGCATCTCATCTGGTTGATACCCAAATATTGCCAAAACCGCCGGATTCGCATAGGTAATTTTGCCTTGGGTATCTATCATCAAGATAGCATCCTGGGCAGAATTTGTTATTGCCTGCAGCTTTTGTTCTGTCTGTAGCCGCTCTGAGGATTCATATTTTTTCTGAAGATGGTGGGTAACTCGCGAGGACAACTCAAATTGGTCATATGGTTTCGTAATAAAATCATCAGCGCCGATAACCAGAGAGCTAATGGCATCTTCCCGATTACCTGATGCAACAATTACAACAATGGATTTCAGATTTGGCAGATTCTTCATAACTGCCAGCATCTCTTTCCCGTCCATAACCGACATTTCCAGATCCAGAATGACTAAATCAATATCACTGTTGTCTACAAGCAGATCAAAACCTTCCTGACCGTTGCTAGCCAGCAAAATGTTATCGAATTTTTCTGAAATCATAAGACGTAGCATTTCTCGGTTCATTTCATCGTCATCAACAATAAGTATTTTCGCTGATCTCATTTTACTGCAATTTGAATTAAGAGTAAGGTCTTCCAATTGCTTTACCCTGGCCAGGGCTCGTTCCAATTCATCTTTCTGCTGTTGAAGAAGATCTCGCTGTTCTTTGAGGGTAATTTGGTTGTTTATGCGCAGTTTAAGAATATTTAGATCAACTGGTTTGGTTAAATAATCTGATCCACCAAGCTGGAGCCCAGTAATTTCACCGGCAGTTCTGTCCACTGCTGTTAGAAAAATAACGGGAATATCTGCAAACAAGGGATTCGACTTAATGACGGTGCAGACATCAAACCCACTGAGTCCCGGCATCATGACGTCAAGGAGTATCAGGTGTGGCGTATACTCGGTTAATATGCTTATCGCATCGTGACCGTCAATAGCAGTACGCACGTCATATTCATCTTGGAGCGCTCTTGAGATCAGTTGGAGATTAGTAAACTCATCATCAACAACCAGTATTCTGAATTTCTTGTCCATTGGCTATCCCTTCACATCATTAACAGGAACATTTCACTTTGCTATAACTCTCTGTAATTCATTAGTAAGTTGCTTGTAATGGGCCACTCAACGGGTCGCTATTTTCCCGATATATTCTTTGACTTCTTGTCAAAAATCGCCATCTGCTTTTCATAACATTCAGGACAACAGCCATGACTGAACACAGCTTCAGAATGGCTACTGATGTATGCTTCCAGCCGATGCCAACTATCTTTGTCATCTCTTATTTTCATGCAGTATGAGCAAATCGGAATGATACCTTCCAGAAGCTTCACCTTGTCAAGTGCCTCCTTAAGCTCCCTATTCTTAAGTTCCAGCAAATCACGCTGATGCTTCACAAGGTCATTGCGATGCTTCAATTCCAGATGATTGCGAACTCGCAGTTTGAGCAACTCCAAATCTATCGGCTTCGTCACATAATCAATCCCACCGATTGTAAGCCCTTGACGAGTACCTTCTTGAGTATCAAGTGCTGTCGGAAATATCACCGAAGTACCTCAAGAACGGCATTGGTGAGTGTCTCGAAGTCCACTGGTTTTAAGAGAATTTTATCGGCACGTAATAATTTGCACATATCCAATAGTAAGTTTTGATCCATGGCGGCAGACCCTCCTGACATAACGATTATTTTTTGACGGTTTGTCTGTTTCATGAACCACATCAGTACGTTCAGACCATCCTGCTCCGGCATGAATACGTCGGTGATGATGAGATCGAAAAGCTGGTTTTCGGCCAGCCTGATTCCCTGTTTACCATCTACGGCAGTTGATACCTCGTGATTCATTCTCTCCAGAAAGGAGCTCGTAACTTTTAGCACCTGTTCGTCGTCATCAATAAGCAGAATTTTTGCCATTAGCGTTCCTCACTCCCGCCAAGTACCTGCTTTAGGTACCCACTCAGTTTTACAAAGTCATAAGGTTTCTGTATAAAATTTGCATCTTTACTCAGCAGTACATGCTCAGTAGTAAACCCTGACGCATAAATACACTGCAACTGTGGTCTCAGTTCCAGTATTTGCTCCATCATAACTCTGCCGCTCATCTCCGGCATTAGAAAATCAGTCAAAACCAGATCAATCTGTATTGAAAAGTCTCTCGCCAGTTCCAGAGCTGCACGTGGAGTTGCGGCTTCATAGACGGTGTAGCCAATTTTCCTCAGAAACTGCGACGTAACACTTCTAACTTCATTCTCATCCTCGACAAGCAATATGGAACAACTGCCTGTACATAAGGTGTCGGCTACTTTGGCGGTCTCTATTTTTGATGCACTAAATCGTGGGATGTAAACCCTGAATTCAGTTCCATAGCCAACATTACTGGAAACATCTATGAAACCGCTGTTCTGTCGAGTAATGCCGTATATTGTGGCAAGACCAAGCCCTGTTCCTTTGCCGACTTCTTTTGTTGTAAAAAAAGGTTCAAAAATATGCTTCAACGTTTCCTTATCCATTCCGGTTCCGGTGTCACTAAACGTTACCATGACGTAATCACCTGGAACAGCATCAATGCTGGAACTGCAGCTTGTGTTATAGGTAGTATTTCTGGTTTCAATGAGTAACGATCCACCATCCGGCATTGCATCGCGAGCGTTGATGGCCAGATTCATAACAATCTGATCAAGTTGCACCGGATCCATCCGGATGTTCCAGAGTTTATCGCTAGGCTCAAATGATATAGAGATATGTTCGCCTATGAGACGGGAAAGAGTTTTAATGGAATCAGTTATGATCTTGTTTGCATCCAGCACCAGGGGGGTGACAACCTGTTGTCGAGAGAATGCCAGCAGCCGAAAGGTTATATCTCTGGAATGTTCAGCGGCACGTCGTATTTCGTCCAAATAATTTAATACCTTTTCACTATCATGAATATCCATTTTGGCAAGTTGTGCATTGCCCAGAATCGCCATGAGCTTGTTATTGAAATCATGGGCTACACCACCAGCCAGTTGCCCAATCGCTTCCATCTTCTGGGCCTGGTTGAGTTGGTTTTCCAGGTTTGCTTTTTCAGCCTCTGCTTTTTTACGGTTAGTGATGTCATCAAAGAGGATTCCAACTATCTGTTTTTCTTCCACGCCGATACAGAAAGCAAATACATCGTAGAACCTATCCATTGCGGCTGTATGGTTCTCAAAACGTTTTGGTTCACCAGTTCGGATTACTTCATCGTAAGTCTCAAACCAGAAATCTTCAAAATCCGGAACTAACTGCCTCATTGTCTTTCCCAAGGCTTGGTGTAGCCCCGTTTGCTTCACGAATGCCGGATTGGTTTCAAGAAAACGGAAGTCTACTGGCTTACCGCTTGAATCATAGATCAAATCGACAACACAGAAACCTTCATCCATCATCTCAAATAGGGTTCGGTACTGATTCTCACTCTTACGTAGTTGTTCTTCCGTCTTTTTACGGTCAGTAATATCACGCAGAAAGAAAACAAACCGCCCCCCCTCATCGTGTTGGTGCTGGACGCTGATCTCAACTAAAAATTCAGTTCCATTCCGGCGGTGCTGACGTGACTCGAAAAGACCATTACCATGCGCCATGACCTCCTGGATACGGATGGCCACTTCGTCAGAAGTCAGGTCGGTGACAATATCGGGGATACTCATTGTCAGCAGTTCCTGTTCGCTGTAACCACTCATCCTGCAATAGGATTCGTTGACCTTCAGGAAGCGCCCCTGCAGATCAGTCATCCAGAATCCATCCATAGCCGTCTGCAGTATTCCCTCAAGCGATTTCAAGCTTTTCTGTTGCGTGATATCGGCCACAACCAAACACAACTCGCGGTTGCCGGAAAGGTTGAAGGCACTGGACGAGACAAGTACCGGCAGAAGACGGTTCTTAGCGGTGCGCATGACTATTTCGTTCGCAATGCGCTCCCGGGAACTTTTTTTAAGCTGTGCCGTGAAGATTGGTTGGCACGAAGGTATCACGTATGTACCAAGCTGCGTCCCGATCAACTGTTCAAGTGAAGCCTCCAGCATGATTGACAAACGGCTGTTGCAGTAGAGGATGGTGCCATCTTCGGCCAGAGTCGCGGCCCCTTCGTTCATGGCCTCCACCAGGAGGCGGTAGGATCGATCCGCTGTATTCAAGGTATACAGTCGATCCCCATCAAGCCCCGGTACCACAAAAGCATCAACTTCGCCTCTGCCAATTGCATTCAGGGACTGTTGAGCCCTATCAAGTTGATTACGAAGCTCTGTTATTTCCGCTTCAAGTTCTTCGTAGGATTTTTGCGTAGTTGTCATATCGTTAACTGTTCCTCTTGATATCAAGCCCCGAAATAATTTTGTCTCTCTGTGACATGTCGCCGATGAAAGTTCGCAAGGGTAGTGGCAGTAACCTGACAAGGGCAGGGACAGCGATAATCTGCTGCTCTTTGGCGAGATGAGGCTGCTGGTAGATATCGATTATGTCCAGTTGGTAGCGCCCCTCCAGATGCTCGGTACATATTTCTCTCAGATTCCTGATCGCCATCAGGGAATTTGGAGTCATACCACTCACGTACAGGCGAAGAGCATAAAGATTCTGCTCCTTCTCACTCAGAGCATGCTTTAAAGCACCTATCGCATCATCAGTCGGTGGGGAATCATTGACCATTTTTTTTGTTTTCATCGTAACACCCCCGATTGTTTCAAGTCAGCAGAGCGGGTTTATGTCAAGTCCCACCAGGACGCGCTCAGTGTTGGAGAGGTCACCGATGATGTTTATCATCGGCTCAGGCAGTTGCCTCACCAGGGTAGGCAGAGCCAGTATTTGATCACCCTTAGCCAGTTGCGGTTTCTCCAACAGGTCGATCACCTCAATATGATATTTCCCTCCCAGATGTTCTTCACAGATCTGTTTCAGGTTGTCTAAGGCGGTAATAGACCGGGGAGTCTTGCCGGCAACATACAATTTCAATTGCCAGTCTGTTGTTTCATTGGTTGGTTTACCTTTTTTACCCGATAAATTTTTCTTCGCTCCACCTGTCATTTTCCACCTCTCTTTCCGGGCTTTGCACTGTTTTCCTTCATCGGGATGCAGTCATCCGACCTTCGTGTCTGAGCCATAGCCTGTGTTTCCTCCTCAAGCACCTTTTGGTATAGGTTCTCCCTTGCAATTGCCAGCTCAAGGTCCTCTTTTTCCGCATCGAGGCCGGTACGCAACGCCGCAATTTGTGCTTCAATCACAGTTTTTTTCCGTTCAATATCGCGTTGTTTTTGTTCAACGTCCTGACTTCGTGTCAGTTTATCCGCCTTTTCCCTCGCTACCTGCGCTATTCGAGCAGCGCCTGTCAATACTCCGGAAGAGCCGACATAGACATCACGAAGCTGGACGCCGTTGTCAGTCAGATAAAATTCCCTGATCTGATTCGAGTGTTCCATGCCTCTGGATTTGAGAATGTACAGTCCTCTGTTTCTCTCACCATTAGCTTCAATCGCCTGCAACAGGAGCCAGGCGTCCATCAGTGACGATATACCAATTTCGGTGCGCTCAAGACTTCCGCTCGCAGCGGTCAGGTCGGTGCAGAAAGCGGTGATGCCCTTCATCTTCAGAAAATCAATCAGGCGTGATAACATCGACTTAACTTCATTCTCGCTGGCAGATGTAACCAGGTTGGAAATCGGGTCTATGACAATGATTGCAGGGTTGAACAGTTCTATTGCCTTGTGCATGGTCACCAGATGCATTTCCAGTCCGCACAGAGTCGGGCGGGAGTTGCGGAATTCAAGCAGACCTTTCTTCACCCACTGTTCAAGGTCGATACCAATGGAGCGCATATTGCGGAGGATCTGGTTGCGGGATTCCTCAAAGGCGAAATAGAGGCACCGTTCGCCGCGCCGGCAGGCGGCATCGACAAAGTGAGCGGCCACACTCGATTTACCGGTTCCGGCAGTACCTGTCACCAGGATACTGCTCCCCTGAAAGTATCCTTTGCCTCCCATCATGGTATCAAGGCGAGGGATACCGGTAGAGACACGTTTATTGGATGCCGAATGGTCGAGACCAAGCGAAGAGATGGGCATAACAGAAAAACCCTGCTCGTCGATCAGGAACGGATATTCATTAGTGCCGTGGACAGAACCACGGTATTTGACTATCCGCAGGCGTCTTGTGGCAATCTGTTCAGACACCTTGTGGGTGAGAAATATTACGCAATCGGCAACGTACTCTTCGAGCCCGAAACGGGTCAGGGTTTGCTCCCCCTGCTCGCCGGTCACTATGGCAGTAACCCCTTTTTCTTTCAGAAAGCTGAATAGCCGTTTCAGTTCCGCCCGTAGGATTACCTCGTTGGAAAAGCCGGAAAAAAGCATTTCAATGGTGTCAAGCGCTACTCGTTTTGCACCAATGGAGTCAATGGCATAGCCGAGACGGATGAAGAGCCCATCCAGATTATACACGCCGGTTTCTTCAATTTCGCCACGCTCGATGTGAACATAATCAAGAGCGAGTTTTTTATGGTCAACCAGTTCATTCAGATCAAAGCCGAGTGAGGCAAAATTTGTTGTCAGCTCTTCGGACTTCTCTTCAAACGACATGTAGACACCCGGTTCGTTCTGCTCAATTGCGCCGCGTACCAAAAACTCCATGGCGAGCAAGGTTTTGCCGCAACCGGTACCACCGCAAACCAGAGTCGGACGCCCTTTGGGGAGACCGCCACCGGTAATCTCGTCCAACCCTTTGATGCCGGTCAAACATTTCTGCAAGAGTGCAACTGCTGGTTTAATGGTTTTTTTGAGTTTCGGCATGTGTTAATCCTCCTGGTATGTGCAAAATATCTCGCCTCTGGTCATCATAGATTGTCTCATCTTTTGTATGTACGTCGCTACTCAAAACCACTAAAAGACACAAGTCTGCATCAACAAGCAAACATCAAGGCAGAGGTGTACTCTCTTGGACGGTGTAAGACTGTACCATTTCTGTCCTGAAATGCTGGAGAAGAAGAATCAATATTGTCTTTTTCACGCTTTGATAATTTCTCGGCCAGTTAGTCCATTGCCATCTCGGCAAGGGATAAGTGGGTAAAGCCAAGGCCTTGAGGAAAATTATGGCGAATTTTTTCAACGGCTGATCGGTGAAATATTCCAGTAGTAGTGCAGTCAGTTAATCAATTCATAAACTACAGCACCAACGAAAAAACCAGTAAATACAAAAATGACTTTTGTCAATTTATACTCCCCACCACATTGTGCATCTGTGTGAGTCTATCTTATATCTGCTGGTTAACCCGCATAGCGGGTAACGAACCAAAGTTGTTTGCTCACTGGCAGGTTCTACAGGTACGGTTGGACGATAGGAGCCGTATGAGCTGAGAGGTTCACGTACGGTTCTGTGAGAGCTCAGGGGTGAGATTCCTCTGCGCTACTCGACTGGGAGGACGGCGGAAGTAATTCCGCCTCCTACCCGATTAAAAAGGAGAATACCGATGAACAGCATGTAGTTGCTCTTGTAGTATTTTCGCGAGTTCCAGCCGATTACGAAAATGCCGAAGACGATGACGATGCTGAACAGTTCCGCCGGGCTGTGGAACAGCAGGTAGTTCTTCATGGAGGTCAGAAAGAGGATTCCAAGAGAACCGCAATAGAGGATGACTATTTTGTTGTCGTATTCGATTTATTCATCAGCACCCCCCTTAAGTTCCTTGAGATACGATGCCAAAGAGCGGTCTATGTTGGCGATGTGCCTTATCAGCCAGTGCGAAAGCCAGTTTAAAATATGCCTGGCAAGTCGTTGGTCGCTTATATCCTGGTAGTACTGTTTCTGAAGCTCGTCAAGTTTCTGAACATATTGACGATGCTGCGCAATATGTTCCTTTATGTACGGATACCGGTTCTCCAGCATGATGTTTTCTTCCATTGAAAAGTGCGTGTTAATATACGCATAAAGAAAATCCATCATTTTTCCAATGCTCCGTATATCAAAACCCTTTATAGCTGTATTTAAGCTCTGCATACGTTCAAAGAGTTCTGCGTGCTGTTCATCTATTTCAGGGATGCCAATCCACAGATTGTCCGTGAAAGATATGTCGTTAATGTCAGTTGTAACGTCAATATTATCCATCTCCCGCTCAAATATTTTGTCCAGTTTAGTTGCACATCGGCGAAACGCATCGAGTACGAGCGGATCAAAGTGTGCGGGTTCTGTCCTACCGTCACCTTCCAAAATAATCCGGCACGTTGTTGCATGATCGAAAGCCGGTTTATAACAGCGCTTACTGCGAAGAGCATCATATTGATCCGCCAGGAAAATGATACGGGCTTCCAGTGGAATATTCTCGCCCTTCACTCCAAACGGGTAGCCAGTACCATCCCATCGTTCGTGATGTGATCCGGCAATGGTGCGCGACATCTTCAGCATCGGGTGATGCCCGACAATATCAACACCGAAAATCGGATGCTTTTTCATTCGGGCAAATTCTTCTATGGTCAGTGCACCCGGTTTTTTGAGAATTTCTTGCGGTATATGAACCTTACCAACGTCATGAAGCGTGGAGTGTATGCGAATGCGGCTGACAAAAGAAGGTCCAAGCTTCATCTCCTCTGCAATGGCAACGCAGTATTCGCTGAGGCGCAGAATGTGATTGCCGGTGTCCTCGTCATTTGCTTCAGCCGCCCGCGCTAGAGAGGTTATCATATATTCAATCAGCCGCGTATTTTCACAAATAGAGGCTGCGTTGTCTGCAAAAATTCGACAATGCGATACTTTGAGGGCATTGAAATAATCCTGTTTTTGGCTGCAGAAAACCAGCAGGCCGAGACAGCGGAAGCGTACGCTTAAAGGGACAATCAGCATGGAGCGGATTTTGTACGGATGCAGGTTGGTTTTCCACTCAATAAGCGCAGGATCGTTCTCTTCAATCAGATTGGGCAAGCCGGTTCGTACTGCTATATCAAAAGGTTCGTTACTGTTTTTGAGACGATTCAAGGTTACACTGATGTCCGGAAAAATGTCGGCAGTTATTCCGGAATGCGCAATCGGTTTAATGAATGTACTCCCCTCATGAATAAGCCCAAGCCAGACCAGCTCCTGCGCAAAAAGTTTTGCTGCGGTTTGACAGATAGCGCGG
>CAYQMO010000136.1:0-10543 GCA_964418315.1 uncultured Geobacter sp.
GTAAGTAACTTGACAGTCAAAAGTTCTATAGCACTCAGGCAGCCATTTTTAATGGCACTACCGTTGACTGTGTGCGTTTGTCCTGAATTAGCCTATAAATCGCAGTATGCTTGAATTTGCGAAAATTATGGTAGAACTCGTGCTGGATGACTCTCTTCACCATTTCCTCTGATGGTACCTCTGAAGAGTACGTCCGCATCCACCAGCCATGTCGCTTTTTGATTTCACTGGCATGTTCGATGGCCAGCATTTGGAGTGTGCCTACCGCTATGAGGGCGCAATTCACAAAAGCCTCGATAGCGTTCATCGCGTCGGCGAGCAGGCGCTGCCTTTTTTTCGGTATATCCGCTAATTGTTCAATAGTGAGCGGTTGATCTTTTGGAACTTGCCATGCCTTCGTCCAGAAGTGGTAACAGAATCCACCAATGACGTGCTTGAATATTTTGAAGGTTATCTCAATTTTGAATCGTTTACTGTAGAGACTAACGATTTCCTCGGGTGCCATGGCCAAATCCGAACAGATTAAAATGAACTTCTCTGTGCCATCTTTGACAAGCACAAACCGTAAGGTCTCGTTCCATATAAGATCCAGACAGAGAACGGAAAGTACTTTAGTTTCGCCATAGACGCTGACAACAACGTCAGAAAAATCTTCTGCTCTGGAGACAAAGAGCTTTGTCAGCCAAACTTTACTTCCGTACTTGGGTGGACGACCACGGCCACAATATGCGGCGGGATGCTGTTCCCTTGCAACTACATTGCTCTTGGCACGGGTAATAATATGAAGCAGCCGCTTGCCATCTTTTTGGCACAAGGACTTGGCTATCGCAAAGACCGGGGCGACTGCGAAATAAGCGTCCAAAACTGCGACACAAGGCTCTGATATGTTGTTTGCCACCGTACCAAGGAGTTTAGCCATCAGCGTGGTCACAGTGCTCTTCTCAACACCGTTGACCTTGGGAGGTTCCTTGCCCTGAAGCTTACGCAATGCTGTTGCACCCTCATGGAGTTCCGCGGCTACCGGGATGCAGAAAAGCTTCTCCATGCCTCCAGCCAGGATACCCACAACACCGAAGTGGTGCCCAAATATCCAGGATGCCTTCCCGGAGTTTTCGGATTCCTGATGGAGCTTTTTGACGCCCGGCATATACTCGGCCTCCTTGGCCGCCTTGATACCGTCACCCAATAGCACAAGTGCGCCACTCTGTGTGCGCACTGCATAGCGGTTAGTCACCAAAAGCTGCCAGTGCCCCATGACTTTATCAAGCTTCACCGCACCAGAGCGGAAAAAAGCCAGAAAAGTTTCATAAAGATCGGATTGGACGCCTAACCAACGAATACTGGACGATACACCATGATGATCGAGGCGGATAATGAACCCGGATACCGCTACAACAAACCAGAAAAATGTTGCTCCTCTTGGGAACGTTTCTCTAAAAGTCATTAATATGATGCCGAGTTGTCCGATCATGGCGTGGCCTCACAGGAAAAGTATGGTCAGAAGGCTGAAAATAACTACTGATTCCCAGATTATTTCTGGCGCAAACCAAAGGTGTTGGGGGCCACACGCACAAAGCGTTTTTCTTTTCGAACCTGCTTGATTATTGCGGACGAGAGAGAGTCTCTATCCAAGGTGATTCTAAATTCTTTTTCAATGGCAGCTATGATGTCGCTGACATGTAACGGTTTATCGGCGGCAAGCAATACTGCTTCTATCATGGAAAGGTTTGACGTACGTTTTTTTGCAGTTGGTACAGAAGGCACTGTTTCCCCTGACAGTCGTTGAATGAGTGCCAGCTTGAACTGTGCAACTTCCTTTTCATACTGGATAAAAAGCTCTTGTGGTTTCATTGGGCATTCTCCTTGTATATGGGTATTGTGCCTAAGCAAGGAGAATATAAGTCAACTCCAACAGTACGTCAAAAAAATTATTCAAACTGGACGTACTAAGCATGCTTGGAGACGACTCAATTCACATTCATAACTACTTTAAAATACAGATATATTTATCAAAGATCAGGAATTTATTACGTACGTATTGAAAAAGAACTTTTGAATGTCAAGTATGGAAAATAGAGAAAAGAAAGTTTCAGTCGCTGCATTGCTTATGCTTGCAGGTGGTGTCATTGGTGCGAGTATTGCCCTGTTGTTTGCTCCACAGTCTGGGGTAAAGACGCGAGGTGATATCCTGCGTTACTCAAAAAGAGCCAGACACAAAGCGGATGAGTTTGTTAACGATCTTGCTGAAAATGTATCAAACATGGTTGAGGCGATCGGAGCAAAGAGTGATGATTTGATGGAAAAAGGGAAAGATGCTGCCGGGGGGGCTCGTAAAGACTTGATCCGTCTTATTGAAGAGGGGGCATCGAAGCTGGAAAAGTTGAGAACCATATTGTACAGGATGAAATAGCTTTTCCTGAAACGTTAAAGAGAGGTATTGAATGCTTATCCTGGCAGGAGACATCGGTGGAACTTCCACACGGCTCGCCTACTTTGACTCTACTGGGGGCACTCTGGAACCGGTGGTCGAGAAACGCTTTCCGAGCCGTGAGAGCGGGAGCCTGGAAGAGATTGTCACCCTTTTTGCCGCCGAGCAGGGCTTGACTGCTGAGAGCGCCTGTTTCGGCATTGCCGGTCCGGTGCGCGATGGTCATGTCAGAACACCCAACCTCCCATGGAGCGTTGACTCCGCTCTGTTGGCTCGAATCCTCGGACTCCGGTCAGTGCGGTTGCTCAACGACCTTGAGGCCAATGCCTACGGAATTGATCTTCTGGGGTCGGATGACCTGACTGTTCTAAACCCCGGTGTGCCTGATCCTACCGGTACAATTGCTGTAGTCTCTGCAGGTACCGGGCTTGGAGAGGCTCTGGCCTACTGGGATGGTACTGCTCACCGACCGCTTTCCAGCGAAGGGGGGCACGCTGATTTCGCCCCCCGCAATGCACTGGAGACAGAGCTTTTGCTTTTTTTGTGCGCCGAATATGGTAGGGTCAGCACCGAACGGATCGTCTCGGGTCCAGGACTCTGTAATATCTACCGTTTCCTGCGCGATGCACGACATCTGCCAGAAACCGCGACGGTCGCCGAGGCGATGCGCATTAAGGATCCGGCTGCGGTCATTTCCGGGGCGGCTCTTGCCGGAGAGTGCCAACTCTGCGGACAGACCCTCGATCTGTTCGTCTCTCTCTACGGGGCAGAGGCGGGCAATGTTTCCTTACGCGTACTGGCCACAGGTGGTGTATATCTAGGTGGGGGTATTGCTCCAAAAATAATTGACAGGCTGAAAGAGCCCGGATTTATGATGGCATTCTCCGCCAAGGGGCGTCTGAGCCCACTTCTGGAAAATATCCCTGTACGGGTTATTCTTAATGAACGGACTGCTCTGCTTGGCGCAGCGCGTTGTGCCGTTATTGGGCAATCATGACAAAAACGGTTTTTTATCCTGCTGCTGTCGTTCAAAAAACGATAAACAAGAATCAATAGGAATTATTAATGTCTATTTCTTCCTCAAAGCGAGACATCACTAGTACTATCGTCGCGCTGCTCTTTTTCGCCATGCTGGTTGCGGTCTGTCTCTGGATTCTAAGCCCCTTTGTTACCGCATTGATTTGGGCCACCATGATTGTCATCACCACCTGGCCGCTCATGTTAAAAGTGGAAGCCGGCCTGCGTGGTAAACGCTTCCTGGCTGTAATATTCATGACTTTTCTGCTGCTTATGCTGTTCGTTGCGCCGCTATTGGTCTCAACAATAACGATCATTGACCGTTCCAAGGATATTGTCGATTTAATCAAAACTGTTTCTACGGTTTCTTTGCCATCACCGCCAGACTGGATTGAAAAAATACCTGTTGTCGGTTCGAAGCTTACCGAGCAATGGAATCAGTTGGCTGCAATCAGCCCTGCGGATTTTTCCGCGCATTTGACTCCATATGTCGGTAACGCTCTGACATGGTTTGCTTACAAAGCCGGGGATATGGGTAAGCTACTGCTCCATTTTCTTCTGACCGTGATTATTTCGGCAATCCTCTATTCTACTGGTGAAAAGGCCGCTGCTGGAGTCCGCATGTTTGCGCGGCGCCTCGCCGGTCAGCAGGGGGAAGATGCCGCAGTGCTTGCGGCAAAAGCGGTCCGCGGGGTTGCACTCGGAGTTGTTGTTACTGCGCTTGTCCAGTCTGCTCTTGGCGGAATCGGGCTGGCAGTCAGTGGGGTGCCTGCCGTCGTACTGCTTACAGCAGTTATGTTCGTCTGTTGCCTTGCTCAGATAGGGCCAACACTGGTTCTTGTCTGCTCGATTGCCTGGCTTTTCTGGCAGGACCAGACTTTCTGGGGCAGCGTCATGATTATCTGGACGATCTTCGTCGGTACTATTGACAATTTTATCAGGCCGGTCTTGATAAAGAAAGGTGCCGACCTTCCACTGATTCTTATTTTTGCCGGCGTTCTGGGTGGTCTCTTTGCTTTTGGCATCATCGGACTCTTTATAGGACCGGTAGTGCTTGCGGTTACCTACACTCTGCTTGAAGCGTGGGTAGTCGGTGACATTTCCGGAGAGGATTCGGCTTATAACGAAAAGTAAGATTAAGTGGAGTTATTTTACTAATGTCCAGACTCCCAATAGATGATATTATTCCCCTCCTGCTGGACTCTTTTAAATCCCACAAGAACGTAATTCTTCACGCACCGCCGGGTGCCGGTAAAACAACCCGCGTTCCGTTGGCACTCCTGGATATAATCACTCCTGAGACGGGTCGCATTATCATGCTGGAACCACGCCGAATCGCGGCTGTATCTGCAGCCCGCTGGATGGCAAAATGTTGCGGCGAAGAGGTCGGCCAGAGGATCGGTTACTCAATTCGTTTCGACAGTTGTACGTCCCAATCAACACTAATTGAGGTTGTCACGGAGGGAATCCTGACCCGTAGGATTCAGAATGATCCCTGGTTGTCAGGCGTTGCCTTGGTTATTTTTGACGAATTCCATGAACGGAGTCTGCACGCTGATCTTGGTCTGGTACTCTGCCGAGAGGTTCAGCAACTGAGGCCGGAACTCAAAATCATGGTTATGTCGGCAACCCTTGAGCTTCAGCCGCTCTCCCGGTTGCTTGACAACGCTCCGGTAATCAGTTCGGTGGGGCGCTGTTTTCCTGTTGAGATGAAATACGTTGAAGAGACGGGGAATATGCGCCTTCCTGATCGCGTGGCGGCGGCTGTAATAAGGGCGTTGAATGAAACGGAGGGGGACCTTCTGGCATTTTTACCTGGTTCCGGTGAAATACGCGCCACTGCTGCCAGGCTGACCGATACAGGAGCCACGAAGGATGTCAAGGTCTGTCAACTGTATGGTGATCTGCCGATTACTGAGCAGCAGAAGATCATTCAGGTGGGGTCGCAGCGAAAAATAATACTGGCCACCAGCATTGCCGAAACCAGCTTAACAATAGAAGGTGTCAGGGTCGTTATAGACAGCGGCATGGCACGAAGGTTACAGTTTGATCCGGGCAACGGCCTCAATCGACTGATCACCGTTCGGGAGTCGCGTGCGTCAGCCGAACAGCGGGCGGGTAGGGGAGGGCGTACCGCTCCCGGGGTCTGCTATCGTCTGTACAGTCAGCATACCCTGCATGCGATGGCTCCGCATACGCCGCCGGAAATCTGTATCACCGATCTGTCACAGCTTATACTGGAACTGGCTGCGTGGGGAATTACCGATCCACAGCAACCCGCCTGGCTGGACGCTCCTCCTGCTACTGCTGTTGAATCCGCCAAAAGTCTGCTAGTCGAACTGGATCTGATTGATGAAGCCGGTCAGATTACAACTCTTGGACGAGAGGTTGTCAGCCTGCCGCTTCACCCCCGTCTTGGCCGATTATTGCTCCGCTCCCGTGAACTTCACTGTCCCGGTTTGGGGTGCCGGATAGCTGCGCTTCTTTCGGAAAGGGATATCCTCCGAACGCCTGCCGGGACTCAGCTACTGATGAGCCACTCCGACATGGCTGATCGGTTGGAACTGCTGAAACATTGGCGCACGTCTGGGCGCAATGATCGGAACATGGATCTCTCGACTGTCAAAAATGTTGAACGGGTGGTGGGTCAGTTGCGGCGCATTATGGGTCTCTCCAATACTAAAGCTGATTTCTCCGCTGAAGATGATCGCATTTCACGGTTATTACTGGCTGCCTATCCGGATCGAATTGCTCGTCGAAGATCGTCCGGTGCCAGTTATCTGCTTACCGGCGGTCGCGCTGCACGTTTTTCGGAACGCTCAGCGGTCAGATCAGGAGAATATATTATTGCAGTTACGTTGGACGCAGGAAACCAGGCGGAGGCGGTTATACATCTTGCTCACGAAATTTCCGAGACAGTTATCCGCGAGGAGCGCTCAGAACATATTCGTTCTGAAACTCAAGTGAGTTGGGATGATCGTGAGGGGCGGGTAATTGCCAGACGGCTGGAACTTCTCGGAAGCATTGAACTTAATGCCGAAACTGTTGTGCCTTCTGCAGCGCAGTCATTGTCAGTGGTGATCGGGGCGTTACGGGCGGCGCGGTTATCATATCTGAATATGAATGATGCGGTACTGCAGTTGCGAGGGCGCCTTATGCTGCTCCGCTCGACCTTTCCGGATCGTGACTGGCCCGACTGTTCTGATGCTGATTTGTCTGCAAGACTTGAGGAGTGGCTTGGGCCGCATCTTGGCGGGGTCAACTCGGCAAAAAGAGCGGCACAATTGGACATTGCCGCTATTATTAAGCAGAGCCTCAATTACCGTCAGCAGCAAGAACTCGACGAACTGGCTCCGACCCACCTCTCCGTGCCAAGCGGTTCGCAAATCAGAATTGATTATTCAGAGGAGGTTCCGGTGCTGGCGGTGAAACTCCAGGAACTGTTTGGTCTGGCAGTCGGACCAACCGTCTGCGGCGGAAGAATTTCTCTGCTGTTACATCTGCTTTCGCCTGCAAAAAGGCCGATTCAGGTGACTCGTGATTTGAAGGGATTCTGGGATGGTGCGTATCAGCAGGTGAAAAAAGAGCTCAAAGGTCGTTATCCAAAGCACCCCTGGCCAGACGACCCATGGAGTGCTGTTCCTACCAGCCGGTTGAAGCTGCGGAGGTAGGCTTCTCTTTGGCAATGAGCAGCCATCAGCAAGGTGTATCAGCAGGCTTCGCAGTAGGCTTTCCGGAGTAAACTTCTTGTTGCGAAGCATGGCGGCACTGTACCAGGCAAAGGGCGATGTGACTTAAGGAATGGAATTGCAGCGGGAAAAATCCTTTTGATACCCTGCCAGACCGTGTTATAGACTAACGGTTTAATCATGTTCATCAGCAAGGCAATAAAACCATTAAGGGACTCGGAAATTTATAAAGTAGCGTTTTTGACTTGTAGGGGCTTTAGTGGAATTGGATTTTGTTCGGATAGAATGTGAAGTTACTACGGATAGCGCCATTCAACTAACCGCACGATTCCATGATGATCTGCGAAGCTTTGAGGCAATTTTTAAAACATCAAGCTGCATCACATTACATAAAGTATGCCTTTCATGCAGCGAGCATGAAAGTTGCCCATACCGGATTATATTCAGTCAAAAATTATCGACTGACCCGGAGATAGTGCGCCTTCATCAAAAGCCACCACTGCCTTTTTCCTTATATATCAGAGATATAGATAGTAACTTGTCAATTGAAACAATAACCATAGGCATGGTTGTGATTGGCACCGCTGTTATTTATATAGAACATTTCTATACGGCACTCTTGAGGATGGTTGAGGCTTCCGTTCACTCTGTTCCAGGTTCCAAAAGATCTGATTTTAGATTTTTCAGTCTTGATTATCAGGGATTTAGACACGAAATGTTGCACGGTACTTCATGTCACGAAAGTCTGATAATACTTTCCGGACAAAATATCCTGCATGATTCAGTCCATTCGGATTCCGTCAGAATATTCCTGAAATCGCCGCTGCGTCTTTTATGCAATGGCTCAATAATTCATCTCTTTGATTTTGCAGCTTTTTTTAGATCACAAATGAGGCGCTGTTCTTCATTATGCGGGTATTATGGCTCCGGAGAACTTGACATCGATTTTGTGCAGTTATCTGATCTCGCTCAGAATGTAGCTCTGTTTGACAACCAGATACGCTATAGTCAACCACAATGGTCAAAACATCGGAACAAGGCAGGTTTAATCGGTACCGCTGAATGCTCAGGACTTGTTGAGCCGATGTCGTCTCTGCTTTCTCTAGGCAGTTGCTTTAACGCGGGGAAGGGTGCCACATTCGGATTCGGATTCTATGAAATAGAGGTGATGTAATATATGAAAAATATTAACAGAGATGCACTCAACTCGTTATTGAAGCTGTTTCGTACATTGCTCTATCTGCTTGTAGCAGCACATTTTTTCTCCGGATGTACGATCGTTAGCCCAATGGCAGAGTTAAAGTACACGGAAGGTTCGGTTGCGGAATCGCTTTCAAGTAATGTTTCACTTTCATTTGCAAGCACCGATCAGAGTATCTCCGGCAGTGGCTTGCTTATGTTTAGCAAACCTGATCAAATCAGGTTAGTCCTTATTTCACCGTTTGGTTCAGTACTTCAGGAAGTCTACGTCCATGGAGAACATGTCTCGATAGTTGACACTGGAAATGGCATTGCATATAGCGGCTCTTACATGGAGCTGCCCGACAAAGGTAATTTTAGCGGCTGGAGAAACATTCATTGGCTTATAGATATTGATCCTCCCGAATCCTCCCGGCGCACTACTGTAGTTGCAAGGACTAACAGGTATGGTTACCAGGAAAAAGCCGCTTTTGAACATGGTTTGTTAACTTCAAAAACAAATGCAGCGGGTGATTCTGTCTGGTATAACAGATATACCTCTGTGAATGGGGTGCCATTTCCGCTGGAAATTATATATAAAACAGCAGCAGATGAAAAATTTACTATTCTGTTTGAAGAGCCGGAAATAAATATATCCATTGCTGAAGGAACTTTTAAGGCAGATTTAAGTAAATTCCGTGTGTATCCGTTATCCGTTTTGAGGTAAGCCACTGAACTGTAGTGTGAAGTATAACCTCGCCGACAGTTCTTTCGCTATCGCTTAGGATGACAGCTATGTCAATGATAGGTATAATCAGATTATCGAATATCGGCGCGTCAATGCTTATCTTCAAACATGCTTATGATACTCATCTCCATCGAAAGCAGGTCAATTACCAACTGTCGGTTCCGTAGAGAAGTGCCTTGACCTAACAGCAATTTACAGACCTCTGCGACTTCCAGGCTGGCTACGACCGCAGGAGTAAAGGAGGGATTCCCCAGGATCTGTTCAACGCCTTTTCCACCCTTCCAGGAACGATAAATGGTTTGCAGCGTGGTGTCACCAGGGAACTGGGTCGCCACATGCCCTAACCATCCGGCAATAGCGCCATGTACCAGGGGAATATTCAGTGTAGAGCATAGTTCGGCCAACTCCAGACGAACCTTAATTGAATCGAGGGCATCAACGACTATCTGGCAGCCCTGGAGCAGTTCCATACCGTTGTCAGGTGAAAATGCCTCCTGAACCGCTATCAGAGTTACCGCAGGATTTATTGCACCAACTCTTTCAGAAGCAGCTTCTACCTTGGATTTCCCGAGGTTGGCGGTCGTGCTGAACAACTGTCGGTTCAGGTTGTGCTCTTCAAAAACGTCCGGGTCAATGACAACAATCCTGCCTACCCCAAGACGGGCCAACTCTTCCACAACATAGCCGCCAAGCCCACCGCAGCCGATCACAGCGACACAACTGTTAAAAATGGTCAACTGGTCACCGACAGAGATAGCCTGGCGGTTACGCTGATAGCGGGCTGGAAGAATGCCTTGTTTCAAGGCAATTTCTTCAACCTTGGCAACGTTTACGCTGAAACACACAGCGGCCGCCAGTTGACGAGCCCAGGACAGTAACTGTCCATCAGAATGATCCCGGACAAAAACCGCCAATGCGTCCATCTCACCCTCCCCCAAGCAGAGGAAAGAGCGCCAGTGTATCGCCTTCTTCATGCTGCCGTTCAAGTTTGACATGCCGGTTGCTGATCATTATTATCCCCAACTCCGACTGCGGCAGGTTGAGACTGTCAGCTACATCGGTAACAGTGGTTCCAGCCGAATAATCTCTATTTTCAATATCAAAACGACCGGCACGAAATGAAGCGAACAGTTTTACGGTTATGCGCATTATGTTATCCCTCAAATGTAGCTGATCTTTGAGGAGCCCTCAAAGATACCTGTTTTGAGATATACGACGGCAAAGGCTAAAAACGCAAGCTTTGGTTTCTTAACGGCATAGTCTACAACAGCAGGGCTGACAAGAAGAAAAGCTTCGGCTTAATTCCAGCTTAATTCAAGCTTGACAGGGCAAGCTGATCCGGTTATTGTCCCGCTACATTTTTTGCCAGTCTCCGAGTTGTTGCGCCTAACAGGGATAAATCCTTATGGCATACGACCTGTGGGTGTCGCCGGAAACAGCGCCGCCCTCCTTTGAAAAGGGGAACTTGTGCGTGACAATCCA
>CAYQMO010000137.1:0-10405 GCA_964418315.1 uncultured Geobacter sp.
CCTGTGAACAGTGCATTGATCTTGCAAATCATGCCATAAAAATACGTAAACTGGGACTTCCAAAGGATAGTAAGGAGAGTTTCCGTCTGCTGGCAACGGCCAGGATCATACCGAATGAACTTGCAAAGCATCTTGAAGGGATGGTTGGCTTCAGAAACATCCTCGTACATGAATATCAGCGCATGGATATCGGACTAATGATTGAGGTTATTGAAAACCATCTTGATGATCTGGTTCTGTTTACCAATCACATCGTAGCAGCGTTAGGAATTGCTGACCCGGAAATGAATACGGCAGCTTAAAAAGAGGGCAAACCATGTACGGAAAAATCGATAAAATCCACTTCGTAGGTATCGGCGGCATCGGCATGAGTGGTATTGCCGAAGTTCTGCTCAACCTGGGGTACAAAGTTTCCGGCTCCGATCTGCGAGGGTCTGACATCACCGAACGTCTGGCCGGACTGGGTGCGGAAATCGGCGTCGGCCACTCTGCCGACAATCTGAAAGATGTCGATGTTGTGGTGATATCGTCCGCCGTTCATGACGACAACCCTGAGGTGATCGAGGCCAAGAAGCTGCATGTGCCTGTCATTCCGCGCGCCGAGATGCTGGCCGAGCTGATGCGGATGAAATACGGCATCGCCATTGCCGGAACTCACGGAAAAACCACCACTACTTCAATGGGCGCAGCCATTCTTGGCCATGCCGGCATCGACCCGACAATTGTCATCGGTGGCAAACTGAATGCCATTGGCACCAACGCCCAGATCGGCCAGGGGAAATTCCTGCTCGCCGAGGCGGATGAATCGGATGGCTCATTTCTGCTGCTTTCGCCCACCATCGCCGTGGTAACAAATATCGACGCCGACCATCTCGATCATTATTCCGGAATCGAAGAGATCAAAGACACCTTTGTTGAATTTATCAATAAAGTGCCATTTTATGGCCTTGCAGTCCTCTGCCTGGATGACAAAAATATCCGCGAGATCCTGCCACGGGTCAAAAAACGTTACATGACTTACGGCCTGTCAGCCCAGGCAGATATTCGTGCGACACATGTAAGACATGATGGGTTCCAGACATCATTTATCGCCCATTTTAAAGGCTACCGACTGGGTGAAATCACCTTCCCGATGCCGGGCCCGCACAACGTTCTGAATGCTATGGCCTGTATTGCTGTAGCTCTTGAACTGGACATACCGTTTACTGCCATCCAGGAAGGCTTTGCGGCATTCAGCGGCGTCGGACGACGCTTTACCGTCAAGGGAGAACCACACGGAATAATGGTCGTAGACGACTATGGTCATCACCCCGCCGAAATAAAGGCGACACTGTCAGCGGCTCGCCAGGGATGGCCGGAGCGGAGGATTATTGCGGCATTTCAGCCGCATCGCTACACTCGCACCCATGAACTGTTCAACGAATTCGTCACCGCCTTCTATGATGCCGACATACTGATTTTAACCGATGTGTACGCTGCCGGCGAGCAACCGATAGCGGGGGCTTCAGCAGAACGTCTTGCTGCTGAGATACTTCGCCACGGACAGAAAGATGTAACCTGGATCTCCAATCGAGAACTGATTCCAGAGCACTTGGCCGGAGTCGTCCGTGAAGGCGATATCGTAATAACCCTTGGTGCTGGCAATATCTGGCAGCAGGGTGAAGCACTGGTAAAATTGATCGGAGAGCGGAGCTGAAACCTGACGGGTTAGTAATACGCGGCCAACTGCTGCGATCCGAGCCAATGAGCCTTCATACTTCGCTTAAGGTCGGCGGTCCGGCTGACCTGTTCGCAATTCCTGAGGACGTTGAAGATCTGAAAGTTCTGCTGTCATGGCTTGGCGAGCAAAACATTCCGTGGATGCCGATCGGCAAAGGGTACAACCTGCTGGTGCGGGACAAGGGGATTCGCGGCGCTGTGATTTCGCTGGAGCGGTTGAATCGGATTTCCTCTGTAGATGGGTCACGAGTCAAAGCTGAGGCCGGTGCCGAAAACCTTTCGGTAGTTCGCTTCGCCCAACAATTGGGGCTGGGAGGAATCGGTTTTATCTCCGGAATTCCCGGCAGCATTGGCGGGGCGATCAAGATGAACGCCGGAGCATACGGCGAAGGTATTCTGGAGCGAACGGAGTGCCTCACGCTGCTACGCGAAGGGAATATTCACGATTTCAGAATGGAAGAGCTTGAGTACGGGTATCGTCATCTTAAACTTCAAGCGGATGACATTATTCTGTCGGCTCTGTTCAAACTGGAAGAACGTGAAGCACAGCAGACAGAAGAAGAGATTCGCAAAGATAGCGACCTTCGCCGTTCCAAGCATAACGTCGGTTATCCGAGTGCGGGATCATTTTTTAAAAACCCGCATGGGCAGGCAGCGTGGCGCCTGATCGACGCAGCAGGGATGCGCGGCGTATGTGTTGGCGGGGCTCAGGCTTCCGAGATTCACAGTAATTTTCTGGTTAACACCGGCGGGGCATCCGCAAAGGATTTTTTACTTCTGGCAGAACGCATAATAAATACGGTCTATGCAACATCTGGCGTGACACTTGAAGAAGAAGTGCGTATAGTGGGCGAAATTTAACCCATACCATCTGTCTGTACATCTGCTTGGAAAGGCTTTCAGCATGATGAAATCTAAAAAAATCGGCGTACTGTACGGTGGGCTGTCGGCCGAGCGTGAGGTATCGTTAAAGAGCGGTGCCGCTGTTCACCAGGCCTTGCTTACACAGGGGTACAATGCGGTAGCGATAGATGTCGGACGTGATCTGGCAGATGTTCTGAAACGTGAAGGGGTAGAAACCGCCTTTATTGCCCTGCATGGTCGCTACGGAGAAGATGGCTGCGTGCAGGGGTTACTGGAACTGCTGCAGATCCCGTATACCGGTTCAGGGGTACTGGCCAGCGCTCTGGCCATGCACAAGCTGTACAGCAAGCAGACCTTTGCCGCTGGTGGAATTCTTACGGCACCATTTAGACATTACCGACGCGGCGAAGCCGTGAATATTGCGGATCTCCCCTTCGGCCTGCCTCTGGTAGTCAAACCGGTACAGGAAGGCTCTTCGGTCGGTATTTCCATTGTCAAGGAAGAGGCACAGTTGACAGCGGCCCTGGAAGAGGCATTCCTGCATGACGATGAGATTCTGGTGGAGCGCTACATCAAGGGGCAGGAGGTACAAGTCGGTATACTTGACGATAAACCGATTGGAGCCATAGAGATTGTCCCGATAAAGGAGTTCTACGATTTCGAGACCAAATATACTGATGGCATGGCCGAGCATTTTTTCCCTGCGCGTCTGGAACCGGGGCTGTATGCAAAGGCACTGGAAGTCGGACTCGCAGCTCATCGTACACTCGGATGTAAAGGGTACAGCCGTGTGGATCTCTTGGTGACACCTGCCGGCGACTGTTACGTTCTGGAAGTAAATACATTGCCAGGAATGACATCCCTCTCACTTTTGCCGGAAATTGCCGCCAAAGGCGCCGGACTCTCTTTTGAGGCTCTTGTTTCACATATTATTGAGTTTGCAGCACTTTCAATCAAGGTGAACTAGCAGATGCGTGACTTCGCAAGCTCTTCATATAAGCGTCAAAAAGTGGCGCCGAATAAAATAAAAATCCAGCGAAAGCCGATTGATTTTAAAAAATATCTTCGTCCGCTGAAGATCGTTATCACCGGAGCGGCTCTCGTTACGTTTACTGGCGCAGCTATTTATGGCTTATATCGTGTCGTATCAAAGATAACCCTGTTTTCTCTCAAGTCGATTGAAGTAGTCAGCGGCAAGCACCTTACACGTGAGGAGATTCTCGGATTGACAGGCATTGAACCGGGGAAGAATCTGCTCCGCATGAACCTGAAACTCATGGGAGAGCGTATTCTGCAGAACCCCTGGGTGGAAACGGTTAAAATTAATCGCTATTTTCCTGATGCCATTTCCATCACCATAGCCGAACGCGAGCCTGTTGCGATCGTCAATATGAGTTTCATCTATTACCTTGACAGGAAGGGGAACGTATTCAAGGTTCTTCAGCATGGTGACAACCTTGACTATCCTGTCATCACCGGATTTAACGAAGAAGAACTGAACAATGATCCAAAAGGGACGAAAGAGGCGCTTGAAACGACCTGCGAGCTACTGAAAATATTACGGGAAAAGGGCGCATTTATCCTTGCGGATGTATCAGAGATTCATTACGATAAGGGCTTCGGTTTTACGCTGTTCACTGCTTCCGGGGCACTCCCGGTAAAGATCGGCTCGGGAGATTTCCACGGAAAAATTGAACGTTTTGCCCGAATCTATAAGGATCTGCTGGTGCAACTGCCAACAATTCGTTATATAGACCTCGATTACAAGGATAAAATCATCGTCAAAAAAAGTTAGTTATTATCATATCTATATTTGTGCAGAAGAGGGGAGTGTGGTATGTCAGCAAGTAAACGGGATAATTTGATCGTCGGCCTCGACATCGGTACAACCAAGATTTGTGCTATCATCGGCAGTGTAACTGAAGAAGGCATCGATATTGTCGGCATCGGAACCAGCATTTCCAGTGGCTTACGCAAAGGCGTGGTCATCAATATTGAAAGCACTGTCGGTGCTATCAGGAAAGCCATCGAGGAAGCAGAGTTGATGGCCGGCTGCGAGATCAAGTCAGTGTACGCCGGCATCGCCGGTGGACATATTAAAGGTTTGAACTCCAACGGTGTTATTGCCATCAAGAATCGTGAGGTTTCGCAAGAGGATGTGCGTCGGGTCATTGACGCTGCCAAAGCGATCAGCATCCCGATGGACAGGGAGGTGCTTCACATCTTGCCGCAGGAATTCATCATTGATGATCAAGATGGTATCCGCGAACCGCTTGGCATGAGCGGAGTCAGACTGGAAGCGAAAGTGCATATAGTCACCGGTGCCGTAGCGAGTGCCCAGAACATCGTAAAATCTTGTAACCGGGCCGGCCTGGATGTGGCAGACATTGTGCTGGAACAGTTGGCGTCATCCCATGCGGTACTTTCCGAAGACGAAAAAGAGCTCGGCGTCTGTATGGTAGACATTGGTGGCGGTACCACTGATGTTGCCATTTTTTCCGAAGGGGCGATAAAGTATACGTCCGTAATTTCGCTTGGTGGCAACCAGCTTACCAACGACATTGCTGTCGGGTTGCGTACTCCGTTCGCCGAAGCTGAAAAAATAAAGCTGAAACATGGCTGTTGCCTCGCTTCGCTGGTGGGTAAAGAGGACAAGATCGAGGTGCCGAGTGTTGGTGGCCGCAAACCTCGTGAGCTTTCACGCAACGTTTTATGTGAGATTCTTGGCCCCCGTATGGAGGAGATTTTCTCTCTTGTCAACCGGGAGATCATTAAATCCGGCCTGGAAGACTCCCTCGCATCCGGAGTTGTCATTACCGGTGGCTCCAGCATTCTTGAAGGTATACCGGAGTTGGCAGAGCAGATGTTCAACCTTCCGGTACGACGTGGGCTTCCGCAAAAAATCGGTGGCTTGATAGATGTCGTAAAATCGCCGGTATATGCGACCGGTGTAGGTCTTGTAGTTTATGGAAGCCGTAATTCCGGCACCTTACAGCCATTCACCAGTACTAAACCGGATTCACAACTGTTCGGATCTGTCTTTGGAAGGATGAAAAGCTGGTTCCGCGAATTTTTTTAGTGACCTGATTCGTAGCATTCATGCAGTATCTGATAATATCTTATTTTTTCCTTTGATTCTTCGTCAAATTGAGGTTACATTTCCCGCATAAATTTGTGCATTCCAGATTGTAAAAATAGAGGGGGTATAAGCATGTTTGAATTTGACGAGACTATTGAGCAGAGCGCCGTTATTAAAGTAATTGGAGTCGGGGGCGGTGGGGGTAATGCCGTTAACACCATGATTTCCAGTTCCATACATAAAGTAGATTTTATTGTTGCCAATACTGATGCTCAATCTTTGCGAACCTCGAAAGCGCCGGTTAAGCTGCAACTCGGGCGAGAGCTGACCAAGGGGCTCGGCGCCGGTTCAAAGCCTGAAGTTGGCATGGCAGCGGCTCTTGAGAACAAGGGACAACTGGTGGAGGCTATCAAAGGTGCTGATCTGGTTTTCATTGCTGCCGGAATGGGGGGCGGTACCGGCACCGGCGCAGCGCCGGTCATCGCTGAGGCGGCGCACGAAACGGGGGTCCTAACTGTCGGGGTCGTCACCAAGCCATTTACATATGAAGGCAAGGCTCGCTCTATACTCGCTGAGCAAGGCATTGCAGAGCTTAAAAAGCATGTTGACTCTCTGATCATTATACCGAATGACCGCCTTATCAGCCAGGCCAGCAAAAATATGTCACTCTTCGACGCTTTTAAACCGTCTGATGATGTGCTGCGTCAGGCAGTCCAGGGGATTTCCGAACTGATCGGCTCTACCGGCATGATGAACCTCGACTTTGCCGATGTGAAAACGGTAATGAGTGTGCGCGGCATGGCGATGATGGGCATTGGCAAGGGGACTGGCGACAATCGTGCGGCCGAAGCGGTAAATAATGCCATTTCAAGCCCGCTTTTGGAAGATAATGATATTTCAGGGGCCAAGGGCGTTCTGGTGAATATCACCGGATCCGGATCGATGACCATGGATGATTACAATACTGTCAACCGGATCGTTCACGAGAAAGTTCACGATGATGCAAACATAAAAATTGGTGTTGTTCGTGACGACGAAATGGGAGACAGCATCAAGGTTACCGTCATTGCAACCGGTTTTGGTGATCGTTTTGATGCCGAAAAAGTTCGCCCTGGCTATAGAACCGGCCTCTCTCTCGCTGATAAGCCTCCTCTAAAGGCACCGACCAGAGAGGTGCCAACCTTTATACGGGATCAGGCAAGGGCCGAGAATGTTACACGTATCCGTCCGATAGTCTCTTTTACTGAAGACGATGAAGATCAGTACGACATTCCTACTTTTTTGCGTAAATCGGTGGATTAACGCAATTGGCGAAAAAAGAGGGGGCAGATCGCAAGGTTTGCCCCCTTTTCACTGCGAGTGCTGTAGCGGAGCTCTCTGACTTTGGCTCTATTGCCCAATGATCGATCTGGAGCATATTAATGGAAAATAGTGCCGATATACTTAAGCATCAATGGAAGTTTTTCCGGGCGGGCGGCTTCGATCAGGTACTGCTTGAAACGGGAGACGACCTTGTTTCGCTCTCCCAGTTGGATAATAAACTCTGGTCAGCCTTGAGTTGCCCTGTTAAAGGGGTTGAATTCGATCAAGAGACGCTTCGGATGATTGACAGTGACGGCGATGGTCATATTCGGGTGCCTGAGATTCTCTCTGCAGTAGAGTGGGCTGGCAAATGCCTGCAAGACCGGCGGATGTTGGCAAGCGGCAGCCAGGGGGTTCTGCTGTCGGCAATATCCACAGAAACAGAAGAGGGGGCGCGAATTCTGGGCGCTGCCCGGACACTGCTCACCAATCTTGGTAAACCGGATGCTGAACTGATCACCATAACCGACACCTGCAGTAGCGAAGCGATCCTGGCTCAGGCTCGCTTTAATGGTGATGGTATCATAACCACTGCTTCGACTGACGATGAACTTCTTAAAACATGGATTTCAGACATTATCTGCTGCATGGGGAGTGAAGTTGACAGAAGTGGTGATGCCGGAATAACGCGTGAAATTATTGGCAGATTTTCGGCCGTCACCTCAGCCTGGCTGACCTGGCAGGAGCAGGGGCTTGAAGGCATTACGACCAGATTACCGGAAGAGCCTATTGCGCTTTGGCGCACCGCAAAACCAAAAATCGATGACTTTTTTCTCCGATGCCGCTTGGCCGCATTTGACAGCCGCGCCTCAATCATAATGAACAGCAGTGACGACACTCTTGTTGCTCTCGCCACCCGGAATCTATCGGAGAGCAGCGATGAAATTGCTGCCCTTCCCCTTTCCGCAGTAATAGCTAACGGCTCACTTGATTTGACTCAGGGTCTTAATCCGGCCTGGACTGAAACCATTGCCACTCTGCGTCAGACCATCATTAAACCGCTTTTGGGGGATCTGGATCTTCTCTCTTATGACCAGTGGAACGAGCTGAAATCAGCGGTCGAACTTCATGAGTCATGGTGGAACAGCCAGGTTGAGACACCGGTCACCCATCTGGGGAGAGAGCGCCTGAAACAGTGGGCGGAGGGGGAATCCGAAGGTGCGCTTCTTGCGCTTGTTGATCAGGATCTTGCCTTAAAACCTGCCTTTGATGCGATTATAGAGGTTGAGCGTCTGGCGCGCTACTGCCGTGATCTTTTGCCGTTGGTAAACAACTTTGTCTCCTTTCGTGATTTTTACACAGGGCGCGGAAAAGCCATTTTTCAATCAGGATCACTTTTTCTTGATGGCCGCAGCTTTGAACTCTGTATCACCGTAACAGATGTCGCCAAACACGCAATGCTTGCAAACCTGGGCCGTGTGTACCTTCTGTATTGTGATTGCATCAGAAATGGCGGTACCGACAAAATGACTATCGCCGCAGCAGTCACCAATGGCGACAGTGATCAGCTTCTCGTCGGGCGCAACGGCATTTTCTACGACCGCAATGGCGTTGACTGGGACGCCACAATCGTCCGGCTTGTGGAGCATCCGATCAGCATACGTCAGGCCTTCTGGGATCCCTACAAGCGAATCGGCAAGATGGTCGGTGAAGCATTCCAGAAAATGGCTGCGGCGCGTTCCAAGGCTAATGAAGATAAAGCGTCTGCCGGGATCATCCCGGGGGGAGCGAAAAAGCCTGATGCAACCCCTGTTCAGCAGGCATTTGATGTCGGTAAATTTGCCGGTATTTTTGCTGCGATCGGACTGGCAATTGGCGCTATAGGCACTGCTGTTGCGACTATTTTGACCGGTTTTTTAAAGCTGCCATGGTGGCAGATGCCGCTGGTAATCGTCGGCACTATACTATTTATTTCCGGCCCTTCCATGCTGCTTGCCTGGTTTAAATTACGACAGCGTAATCTCGGCAGACTGCTCGATGCAAACGGTTGGGCGGTCAACACCCAAGCAAAAATTAACATCCCTTTTGGCGCATCGCTGACCTGTATGGCTCGCCTTCCGCAGGGATCAATTCTTTCTCTCATTGATCCTTTTGCCGAGAAGAAGAGCCGCTTGAAAGAGTGTCTGGTAATTCTGATTGTGGTTATTGCTGCGGCAGCTTTCTGGATATGGAAAGCAGGCTGATTGTGATTGAAAAATTCTCTTCTTTATGTTCCCTTTTAATCCTGTGATCTCCAACCTGACATTGAAACGTCTTTTTGACTTCGCCTGCTCATCCATGGCGTTTATATTCCTCGCCATTCCGATGCTGATTACCGCCCTGGCGGTCAGGTTGACCTCTCCGGGGCCTATCCTTTACTGGTCTGACCGTGTCGGTAAAAACAATATCATTTTCAAAATGCCGAAGTTTCGCACTATGCGGACTGACACCCCTGCTGTAGCAACACATCTGCTCGGAGATCCCGACCGCTGGCTGACACCAATCGGCAAATTTCTGCGTAAATCAAGTCTTGATGAGCTTCCGCAATTACTAAGCATACTCACTGGCAAAATGAGTGTAGTCGGCCCCCGTCCGGCACTATTTAATCAGAATGATCTGATCACGTTGCGTACAGAAAAAGGGGTTCACAGGCTTACCCCCGGCCTGACCGGCTGGGCGCAGATAAACGGTCGCGATGAACTCCCTATTCCGGTCAAGGTGGAGTTTGATGAATGGTATCTCCATAATCGCTCATTCAAACTGGATCTGAAGATCATTGTGATGACTTTTATCAAAGTGGTGAAGAAAGAAGGGGTAACGCATTAACAGAAAATCCCGAAAAACTTGACAAAATGCCGTACAGGGTGATATCAGCAACCCACTTATTTTAAAATATCTTTTGGAGGAAACATCATGGAACGTACGTTCGCAATTATCAAACCTGATGCAGTTGAGCGCAGGCTGGCTGGTCAAATTCTGGCCAGGATTGAAGAAAAAGGTTTTAACATCGCAGGAATGAAAAAAATACAACTAACCAGGAAGCAGGCTGAAGGCTTCTATTATGTGCATAGTGCGCGCCCTTTTTTCAACGACCTCTGCGCGTTTATGTCCCGCAGCCCGGTAATCGTGCTCTGTCTGGAAAAAGAGAATGCCATCGCTGACTGGCGTACTCTGATGGGCGCAACCAACCCCGCTAATGCTGAGCCAGGAACGATACGCAAGGATTTTGCTGTTAATATCGAGGAAAACTCTTCCCACGGTTCCGACGCCCCCGAAACCGCCGCGTTTGAAATTCCGTACTTCTTCAACGCACTGGAACTGGTATAGCTGGCAAGTATTCATCACCGTACACTCGTGTCCCAACGTTTAATTGAATAAAATCAGCTGTTTACTGTTCTTGCA
>CAYQMO010000138.1:0-10374 GCA_964418315.1 uncultured Geobacter sp.
ATGGGGTGCCAATGTTATTTTTATGCTGGGAGGCGTCTGGATGTCGATGTCGGTTGTGCCTGGAAAAAGCATTTAGCCGCAAAAAAGCACAAAAAGCACAAGAAATATTAGTGGTTATTCGATACTATCCACAATGTCAACTGTCGTATTAAGGCTGAACCCTCTCTTGAAGAGGCAGCCTGTTTTGTCTTCGTGACAAGCACGAGAAACATCAAACACTGCGTTTACGAGGTCTAATTTTGAGCTTTTAGTAGGCCGGTTCAAGCGAAGCGGAACCGGCGTTTTCTGCCATCGCCAGCATTGCTGCCGGATGCGCTACGCTTCATCCGGCCTACAACTGCAAATACTCAATTTCATGCCGTGCAAAGTATAGTAACCACCCGTTTTTTGTCGAAAATCTTGTGAGCACCGTAAAAACGCGAGGTCGTCTTTGCACGTCTATGATCACTGTCATCAAGTACAAGCACGCCACTCTTGATTTGTAATATGCGCATCAAGACTGAGAAACTGGCTTGAAGCAGATGTGACCATGGAAGTTTGGCTTTGCGAAACATCTAGGATAGCGCGCCAAGGCGATAGCCGCCTAGTCCCGTTCGCTCAAATGCTACTACCCAGCATAAGGTTCCCGTCAGGAGCATCCCGGTCAGGCAAAAGCTCAACCATTTCTGTTGAACACCACTAGGCCTGGACTCTGGACGTCGTTGATGTAGCTCATTCGTAAGTTCGGAAACATAATGGGTGATGAATGGCATGGCCTCGGTAAACATAGCAATCCTCTCCCAAGATAATCTAAATTAAAGGATTGCAAATGTTAGAAAAATCGTAAGTCACACTGAAATCGGTCACCTCATACGGAACAGAGTAAAGCGGAACATAATATGATGATCACCTACAAATAATTCTTGCTAAGCGCTATTATACGACTTAGGCTCATCTTATAAAGATCATAAAACTTGAACATCGAGTTATAAATGATAATGAGAGGGGTACTACTATCATGCACCTTGTACATCGTAAAACCTGCCGAGTATGTGGTTCCACAGCTTTAACGCCAGTTATTAATCTTGGTGATCAGCACCTGCAAGGATCTTTTATAAAACCGGGTAAGGAGATGCCGCCTACCCGAAAAATATCTACCTCGCTTGTACGCTGTGATCCGATGCGTGATGAAAAGGCCTGCGGTCTGTTGCAGATGGAGTTTACAATACCGCCGGAGGTTCTCTATTCCGCCTACTGGTACCGTTCTGGCACCAACAACACGATGCGTACTCACTTGAATAGCATAGTCGAAGATGCTATGAAAATGACGGGGCAAAATTCCACAGCCACCGTTCTTGATATTGGCTGTAATGACGGAACTCTTCTTGGTTTCTACCCTCACACTGTTACTAAATTTGGTGTGGATCCATCAGATGTGGCACAGGAAATAAAAGCTCCAATAAATGTTGTTCAGGATATTTTCCCATCCGAAGAACTGATTTCACAGCTTGACGGGCGGACTTTCGATATTATCACATCAATTGCCATGTACTATGACCTGGAAGACCCAATTGCTTTTACTAGGGGAATCAAGCAAATTCTGTCACCTGAAGGTCTATGGATCTTTGAAATGTCGTATATGCCAACTATGCTGAACATGACTTCATACGATACCATCTGCCATGAACATATTGAGTATTACAGCCTTGCAGTTATTGAATACATCCTTAAACAAGCAGGCATGAAAGTAGTAAACGTTTCACACAATGACATCAATGGCGGTAGTTTGCGCTGCTATGCTTCCCACATAAGCAATTTTATCTACAAATGCGATTCATTCCAGCAGAATATTAAAGCGATGCGACAGGAAGAGTTTGACCTTGAACTTGATACCGACAAGCCGTATCGTCACTTTCAGGATCGCATTAATGTTCACAAGGAGGAGTTGAATAGTCTTCTGAAAAAACTGAAGAAGGAAGGCAAGAGAATTCATATCTATGGCGCATCCACAAAAGGGAATACTATCTTGCAATGGTGTGGAATTGATCACAGAATCATAGATGTTGCCGCCGAGCGTAATCCTGACAAATATGGTGCATTGACACTTGGTACCGATATTCCAATCGTTAGTGAAGCGGAGTCGCGTGCAATGAATCCGGATTACTATCTTGTATTGCCGTGGCACTTTAAAGAAGAGTTTCTTGAACGCGAACGCGAAACACTAGAGCGAGGTATAGGACTTATTTTTCCACTTCCAACTATCGATATAGTTAGGAAATAACCGAGTATGCCGACAGTTATCATATTTGGGGCTAATTGTCAGGATGGATACTATCTGACAAAGATATATCAAAAACGTGGTTACGAAGTACTTGGGATTTCAAGGACTGGGCACGGGATACAAGGTGATGTCGGAAAATTTGAACTTGTGCGAGATTTGGTTCGGAGTCACAAGCCGGATTTGATATTTCACCTTGCAGCGGCATCAACAACGCGGCATGACGTTCTTTTTGAAAATCATACAACCATCGGTACCGGGGTTCTCAATATACTTGAATCGGTTTATCGTTGGTACCCGCAGTGCAAGGTTTTTCTCGTCGGCAGTGGCTTGCAATTTGTCAACAAGGGGAAGCCTATCCATGAAACAGATCCTTTTGATGCCAATAGCGCCTATTCATTTGAGAGAATACATTCGGTCTATGCTGCACGGTATTTCAGAACACTTGGGCTTAAAGTTTTTATTGGGTACCTTTTCCATCACGAGAGTCCACTTCGGAAAACACATCATGTGAGCCAGAATATAGTACAGGTTGTTAAACGAATAGCGGCTGGAAGTTCCGAAAAATTGGAGCTTGGTGATATTTTAGTGGAGAAAGAATGGGCTTTCGCTGGAGATATCGCTGAGGGCATGGCAGTTCTTGTTGGGCAGGAATCTGTTTTTGAAGCTGTAATTGGTACTGGCAAAACCTACACTATCGAAGAGTGGCTTAAAATATGTTTTGCATATATCGGAGAAGACTGGAGAAACCATGTAGTGATTCAGGATGGTTATCAACCTGAATATAAACGCTTGGTATCCAATCCTGAGACTATTAATTCACTTGCATGGTACGCTAAAGTTGATATTAAAAGTTTAGCTGAACTTATGTTAAAATAATCATCAGAGTCAAATATTAATAAAATTATAGTTTACATAGGATTTTATATGACTACGTCTGAAAAAACTCTATTTAAATCTTTCGCCGCAAAATACCTCTGGTGGATGACGCCGGACGAAGCCATCAAACGCCCTGAACGTATTATCATTCAAGTTATGAATATTGGAGATTTTACTGATGTGGTTGCCATTCTCGATGCCGCTGGTGAAGAGCAGGCACGAGAAGTTCTCGTACATGACGAACCGGGACAGTTTTCACCCAGTTCGTGGCACTACTGGCATTATCGTCTGGGTCTTGCGGAGCCAGGATTTGTTCCACCAATGCCAATACGGAGGGTAAGCTGATTAATACGTTTGAGTTGCATGCTGAGTTCTTACTCCCTCGCAAAAGTACGTCTGGCCTCAGTTGGAGCCTGTTCGTAAATTATGAACCAACCACATACTTTTGAACAACTCATTGCCATTATGCGCAGACTGCGTGCCCCTGGTGGGTGTCCCTGGGACGCGGAGCAGACTCACGAGAGCCTTACCCGCTATCTGCTTGAGGAAACATACGAAGTTATTGAAGCTATCGATGAAAAAAAACCTCAGCATCTCAAAGAAGAGTTGGGGGATTTGCTTCTTCAGCCGATATTTCATGCTGCAATTGCCGAGGAGGCGGGCGACTTCTCGATTGATGATGTCATTAACACTCTCTGCGAAAAACTGATCCGTCGCCACCCTCATGTTTTCGGCGATTTTGAGATCGAGAACAGCAGTGCACAGGTTGAAAACTGGGAAAAAATCAAAAAGCTGGAAAAGGGTGCTGAGCGGCAATCGGCCCTTTCTGGCGTCCCGGATCACCTCCCGGCTCTTTTGAAAGCTCATAAAATAGGTGAAAAAGCTTCGCGGGTAGGCTTCGACTGGGAGCATGCCGATCAGGTGTTCGCCAAGGTTATGGAGGAACTGCACGAGTTTGAAGAAGCATGGGCCGGGGGGAATCCGGCACGAATGGAAGATGAGCTGGGTGATCTGCTTTTTGCCATAACAAACCTGGGCAGGTTTCTCCATCTCAATCCTGAAGAGGCGCTGCGCAAAACCATATCCCGTTTTCAAAAGCGTTTCAGTTACGTTGAAACTGAGCTGCTCAGCCAGGGAGTACTGATGCAAAACGCCACACTTGCAGAGATGGATCTGCTCTGGGAGAAAGCAAAAAGCGCTGAATGCGATAGTAAATCTTAATCGTTTTCTCAGATACAACTGTTATTACACAGTTGTTTTTTTATTCACAAAAAATGTGGAAAACCTGTGGAGAACGGTGTTGATGATATGCAAAAGTGATATTATCGCAAGAGTTTTAACCGAAATGCCATTTTTTTATACAACAGAAAACATTCATAATATCAATATGTTATAAGTACATGCTGAAAAAATACGTACTTACGCTGTCAAGCACTTTCGAGACGGAATAAAATTTTTTTATCGGCTGAAGTTCTGTGCATAACCATCTGATTTGCAGCAACTTGCAACCCTTTGAATTCAATACCTTCCAACCGTAATAGCACTTTTTTTGCGTTCACTCCACCAGGTGCTGAAAAACCGGTCAGGCATCCATTTGATGCCACAATCCGATGACAGGGGATGATAACCGGTATCGGATTGGCAGCGAGCGCCCCTCCGACAGCCCTGGCGGCACTTGGAGTACCACACAGTTCAGCTACCCGGCCATATGAACATATTTCGCCAAACTCAAGTTTACGAATCATATTCAGTACCGTTTGCCTGAACGGTGAAAGAGCCCGGAGATCAACCGGAATATCACTGAAATCGGTACGCTCTCCCTGAAAATATTTCTGCAGCAGCAGAGCGGAATGGGTTGATATTTCGGATGGCTCGAATGCATCTTGTTCCTGATGCGAATCGTTATCAGTCCGGCTTATGTCAGGCAATTCTACCGCAATTACCCCAAGTTCAGAGGCAGAAACTATTCCGGTGCCGTAGATGGTCTTAAAATGCGAGTGGTATTTTGCCATTATACTTTCAACTTTCTGCGCAGCATCGACAGAGCTTCAAGCGCTTCTTCGGATTTTAACAGTTTTGTCAGCAGCAGATAGACCGTGCCGCCACAGATAATCGACCCGCCTAACACGGCACCTTTCAGCATTTTATGGCCATCTTGTGCCCAGTCGGCAAACGAGCAGCCGTACCATACCATTAACGCCATAGGAAGCGCCGCTGCAGTAGATTTAAGCATCGTCACAATTATGGCGCTTCCGCCAAAAGAGCCGATCTTGCGTCTCAGCAGCCAAATCAGCATCAGCATATTACAGAACGCCGAAAGGGTCGTGGCCAGAGCCAGTCCGCCATGCTTGAGAGGCTCCATCAGGACAAGACTCACGCAGAAGTTGATGATAAAGGCTATAAGCGCAGTATATACAGGGGTTTTAGTATCTTTGAGTGCATAAAAAACCGGCGCCAGCACACGGGTTAAGGCTACAAATGAGAGACCGGCCGAATAATAGAGCAGCGCAGTGGCAGAATTAACAACAGTACTGTAATCAAACGCGCCTCCCATAAATATCAGGCTGAATATGGGCGTTGAACAGACCATCAAGCCGGCCATAGCAGGAATAGTGATAAAAAGCATCAGGCGCACACCAAAAGAGAGTGTCTCTTTCATACCGACAATATTGCCCTCTGCTGCCTGTCTGCTCATCGAAGGGAGAACCGCCTGCGCCACCGACACAGTAAAAATACCCTGTGGAAACTCGAACAATCGTTGAGCATAGTAGAGATACGAGACGCTCCCCTGAGGAAGCAGGGAAGCCAGAATTGCGCTGACAGTTATGTTCAGGTAATAGACACCTACCCCGAACAGAGACGGCAGCATCAGCAGGGCAATGCTACGGATTTCAGGAGTATTGAAGTTAAAATCCGGCTTGATAGCAAAGCCTTTATTCCAGAGAACCGGCAACTGCATTATCAACTGGATGCAGCCACCGATAAGGACGCCAACGGCAAGCGCGGCGATTGGAACCTCAAAGAAACCACGCAGGCAGAGAGCGGCCAGTATCATAGAAATATTTAGAAATACCGTTGAAATGGCGGGGGTAAAGAAGTGCCGCAACGTGTTGAGGATCCCCATGCAGAGTGCGACCAGGCTGATAAAAAATATGTAGGGGAACATCAGGCGGTTGAGCAGCACCGTCAGTTCAAATTTTCCCGGCACAGACGTGAAACCGGGAAACATGCAAGCAACAATGGCGGGCGAGAAGAGGATGCCGAGCAGCGTGATAGTCGCCATGACTATGGTCAGGAGGGTAAAGCAGGTATTGGCAAGCTCGCGGGCTTTTTCGTCTCCACGCTGGTGGAGGGTCTCCGAAAATGTTGGAATGAAAGCTGAAGTCAGGGCACCCTCGGCGAAAAAACGCCGCAGCATGTTGGGAATCTGAAAAGCGGCAAAAAATGCATCCGTTGCCAGTCCGGCGCCGAAGAGCCGGGAAACGACCATATCACGAACCATGCCCATAATACGTGACAGTGTCGTGGCGCTTCCAAGAATTCCGGCAGCTCTGGCTATATTCCCCTTTTCTGTCATAGCGAGGGAATTTACCCTACGTGAGCGATGAAAAATTCGCGCACCTTGTCGATATCAGCCTCCATTATCTCGCACCTTGTAGGTTTTCCATATAACTCTTTGACCGATTCAGGTTGGGGGGGCTGAAATCCGAGTGACCGCTCCACGGTTTCACTGAATTTCGCCGGGTGTGCCGTAGCGAGGCAGATTCTCGCAGAATCTGGCGGTAACAGGTCGAGAGCCGCTTTGACACCGACTGCAGTATGAGGGTCGAGCAGATAGCCGGTCTCGGTATAAAAATCACGTATTGTCCGGACTGTCGCGTCCTGATCGACTGATGCCGAACAAAAATCCGCGCGAACCTGAATCATCTCATCCGGGGTGAATGAAATGCGACCATTCTCCTTTAGTTCGGAAAATGCTCTTTTGAGTCGGTCAACGTTATCCGCAAAAAGATGGAACAGGTAGCGCTCAAAATTGGATGCAACCTGGATGTCCATAGAGGGAGAAACTGTGGCAACCACCGCTCCCAGAGAATAGTCGGATGAATTGATACAGCGGGACAGTATATTATTCTCATTTGTTGCCAGCAACAGCTTGTCAACAGGCAAACCCATTCTCCTTGCAACATATCCGGCAAATATGTCGCCAAAATTTCCGGTTGGTACCGAAAAATGAACCGGCGCAGTTGAGGTGTCGGTTACCCGCAACCAGGCGTAAAAATAATAGACCACTTGAGCCAGAACCCGCGCCCAGTTGATCGAATTAACCGCTCCGAGAGAATATTTTTCTTTAAACTCCAGATCGCCGAAAAACAGTTTCACCATATTCTGACAGTCGTCGAATGTTCCATGCAGTGCAATGTTGTGAACGTTGGCATCGGTGACAGAGGTCATCTGTAGTGCCTGTACCGCAGAGGTTTTGCCATGTGGGTGCAGTATGAAGATTGAAATACCGCTCTTCCCGCGAACTCCATGGATGGCGGCGCTGCCGGTATCACCCGAAGTTGCCCCTATGATATTCATGGTCTGTTTGCGTTCCGCCAGAATGTATTCAAAGAGGTTGCCGAGAAACTGTAGAGCCACATCTTTAAAGGCCAGCGTAACGCCATGAAACAGTTCGAGAATATATACACCGTTCTTTTTGATCAGCGGGGTGACTTCCGGGTGTGTGAAGGTGGAGTATGAACGATTTATCAGAGTTTTCAGATCATCGGCGGGAATATCATCCACATAGAGGGAGATAACCTCAAAGGCGAGTTCCTGATAGGTAAGCTTACGCCAGGATTCAAGTTGTTCTCCGGAAACGGTTGGATATGATTGTGGAAGAAGCAGGCCGCCATCTGAAGCGAGTCCCATCATTACAGCATCTTTGAAGGTAATAGGGGCGATACCGCCACGCGTACTGATATAACGCATTTGAAAACCTCACTGTTTGTAAACTGTGCTGCCAACTATTGTAAATAGCACACCTTCATGCAGAACACAAAACTTGTTCCGGAGCCATCAGAGATATTTAAAGGCTTCTACTACCTCTTCTGATCCAGTTTAATAGAAGACCGGCAGCGTACAGGAGCGTCATGGGTATTATCCAGGCGATAAGGCAGATTATTACGCCCAGGCCCCGTTTTAACGGTAAGTCGGAGATGGCATTGCGATACTCCTTTTCAACCCTGCTAAAGCCCTCATTACCCTCCGGACCGATCCGGTATCTGGTTCTCAGCTTTGCTATCCAGGCGGCATATCCCTCTGCGCTTGCAGCCTCGAATATCTTTGATGGCGACTCTCCGGCAAAGGCCATACCATCATATCGCTTTACTTCTTCGGTAATTGCAAAAACCATGGTTCGATCAATACGCTGCAGGTTGGGTATGAGCATGTAATAGCACCCCGCCAGTGTCAGCAGATAAATCACTCCGGTCACGAGCCAGAGGCGCTGCCAGGGTTGAAGCTGACGTCCTGGTTTGATCGGGACAACCCATGTTCCTGAAGGGGATTTTTCAAGGGTGACCTCTTTTGTGGAATCGCTCTTTAGTGACATGTCGTATTATTGTCTGCTGCAGACCGGGCATCCCTGCATGGCAAACGGCTTTTCAAGATGACAGGCTGCGAGCAGTTCGTTATTCTGAAATATCTCACCGGTTGGCCCATCGGCCTTTATCTTCCCTTCGTGCAGAATAATAGTTCTATGACAGAGTTCCATTACCATATCCAGATCATGTGTAGTGAAAATTTTCGTGTGGTGAAATTTTCTCAGCAGTGACATTATCTGACGCCGTGCAAAAGGATCAAGTCCACTGGTCGGTTCATCGAGAGCCAGAATATCGGGTTTCATAGCCAGAACTGTGGCGATGGCGACTCTTTTTTTTTCTCCGCCGGAAAGGTGGTATGGCGGTTTTGTACGCAGATGTTCGGCGCCAACCTGGATGAGTGCCTCGGCAACTCTCTTCTCGACATCTGTCCCGACCAGACCAAGGTTTAACGGTCCGAATGCGACGTCGTCATAAACAGTCGGCATGAAAAGCTGATCATCAGGATTTTGAAAAACCATGCCGACCGTGCGGCGGATATCTGGCAGTGTTCCTTTAGACAGTGGCGTATCGCCAATCCTGATCTGCCCGGCGGTGGCTTCGAGGCAGCCGTTCAGATGTTGCAGAAGTGTCGATTTACCTGCGCCGTTGGCTCCTATGATTGCGACTGATTCACCATGGGTGATACTAAAGGAAACGTCTTTAATGGCGATAGTACCGTCAGGATATTGATGTTGAAGATGTATAACCTCAATGATGTGATGGCTCATGGAAATAGTCCTGTAACCGTTTTTCCGATTATTTCTGAAATATCAAACCAGCGCATGGTAATAAAGAGTGAAGACCAGCCTAGCAGATAGCAGATTTCTAACACCCCGAAGCGGGATTGCCTGCGCGCATGAAATTGACCGACGAAACCGCGTGCCAGCATTGCACAATGAATCCGTGCCGCCTGCTGCCAGGTGCGCAGCAGCAGATGACCTGCAAGCGAGCTGAAGCTGACAACCCCCAACCCCTTTTTACCACACGAACGGAGTTCGCGAGTCCGCGATGCCCTGTAGGTCTCATCGGCGAGCAGAAAAATATAGCGATGCAGGAACAGCAGTTGTACTGTAAAAAGTTGCGGAATCCCCAAGCGTTCAAGAGCCTGGCAGACGGCGGCGAATCCGGTTGTTCCAATCAGGATGAGCGCCGCCCCGACTGTAAGTAGAGAGCGGACAAAAAGTGAGGCAAGAGATATCCAGCCCCCCGAAACAGCGATATCGCCAATCCGATACATTTCGGTTTGATCAAAGACAGGGTTGAAAAATCCGATCATCAGCACTAAAGGAGAGATAATGGCAAGTTTACGGGCCAGAAAGAGCGCAGGCAGGTTAGCGAGCGCAATTATAACGGCAGGGAAGATACAGAACGGCATCAGACGGGCCAGTTCATATCTGCTGCACGAAACAACGGAAACAATGAATACCAGAGTCACCAGCACTTTTGCACGAGCATCAAGGGCATGGATTGGCGTATCGCTGTCAGCCAGCAGTTCCAGGCGTTTTAAATCGATGACTGCGGCGTTAATGGATGTCATCAGGAATTTTCCTTTCAACAGAACTGGATCTGTAGCACAATTATCAAATTAATCACACGAAAAAGCAAGTTTGT
>CAYQMO010000139.1:0-2068 GCA_964418315.1 uncultured Geobacter sp.
ACCGGGACGCTGGAGCGTCCGGGGATGCATTCCCACGCTGGAGCGTGGGAACGATAGAATAAAAATGTTGTGATGTTTGATATTATATATATTGACATTCATATTATTGATAGTATTTTATAGCTATTCGCAATTGAGGCCACCAATACCAATATTCGAGTATTGTTTCAAGATGTGCGCCTGCAAAAGGAGATACTATGGAGAGATTTCTGGCAACAGTGAAGGAAACGGTCAACCCTGCAACGCAACCTGTAGGCGTCAATCTGGTGCGGGACGCATCTCTGGTCGAGGGGCTTAAAATCAAGATACGTGGCAAGCGACTGGCAATTTGCCAACAGATTGCCTATAGCCGGATGTACTCCTGGTCAACCTGGACAGACGCTGAATCCGGACACTGTGCTATCGGAACGGCCTGCACCGGCATGATTGAACCTCCTCAGCGAATTATCAATGGTTCGGTCAATACTGGCGTATATCAGGAAACGGAGCAGGCTGCTGTTGCCATGCAGCAGTTAATGCCACGGGTCAAGACAGGTGTAGCGGGAGTGTTGACGTACCCACTTGCGCGCCCGTTCAATGGCATTGTTCCTGATCTTGTCGTGATCTACGTTAATTCTGCTCAGGCAATGCGTTTTATACAGGCTTTCCTTTACCGGCAAGGGGGCGAGTTTGTCATGAAATCATCGGGAGATGCCGGTGTCTGCTCCCGGGCTGTTGCTCAGGTCTCTCTTACCGGAGAGCCGACGGTTGAAATCCCCTGTATGGGAGACCGGCGCTTTGCCATGACTCAAGATCATGAAGTGATAGTCGGCATACCATTTGCGTGGTTGGAGCGAACCGCTGAAGGTCTTGCGGCAACTCACAAGGCGGGAATACGCTATCCGATCCCGTTCCAGATCCCGTCCGAATGCGACTTACCGCCGGAGTACACTACCGGCGAACATGATAGATAGACCCAGGAAGCTCCGCTCCGTGGTACCGACAGAGCTATGACTCGAAAACAATAATTTTTTCAAGGAGATACAAACATGAAACAACGCATCATCGCACTACTGGCAGCAACTTTGTTCGCAACGGTATCACTTGCAACGGCCTCACCAAAAGCTCCGTTGAGTACACCGGCGCTCAGCCAGGCTATCGGCAAAGGCAAACCCACCCTGGTTTTTTTTCAGAATCCAAATGGCGGGCCATGCCAGGTACAGCAGCAAGTGCTTAATAAACTGACTGAAAAGCGCAATGGGACCTTCATTATTGCTTCCGTCAATTCCATGGAGCAAAAGGATCAGAAAGCATTTTATGACTATGGCGTCAGGAGTCTCCCCTCCCTGGTACTGGTTGATAAAGCGGGCGCCATCAACAAGGTATTCCCTCCCGGCATCCAGAGCATCGAAACCATTTCAGCGGCACTTGACAGGTTGAAGTAATGGACTTTAGCGTTGTCACTCTCATTATGGCGGTCGGCGCAGGGCTGGCAAGTGTACTGTCCCCCTGTGTACTGCCGGTTATTCCGATAATCATGGCCGGTGCAGAGCGGGAAGACCGCTTACGCCCACTGATTGTCGTTTCGGGGCTTGCCATCTCCTTCATGGCAATGGGTGCGCTCTCATCGCTATTCGGGGCTCTGCTGATCGGAAAAACCCGTTATATCGAAATTGGCGGTTCAGCAATCATCGTAATCATGGGACTAATGGTGATGTTTGATATGAGTATCTTCAAGCGCTTTTATCAGCTTTCCAATATCCGGGTTAAAGAGGAAGGTCGTATCGGCGGCCTGATTCTCGGTTTGTCACTCGGCGTGATCTGGGTTCCGTGCGTTGGTCCGTTTCTATCCAGTACGCTGACCATGGTTGCCACCAGCGGCCAACTGGCAACCGGAATCATTTTGCTTGGTTTCTATTCGATGGGATTGGCTATACCGATGCTGATTTTAGGCTATTCATCACAACTGTTGCAGAACAGGGTCAGGGGGTTGCTGCGACATGATACCGCCCTCCGCTATGTCACTGGCGGAGTTCTGGTCGTTTTCGGGCTTTACTCGATAATCAAGGGGAATGTGGCTTTCTAAAAC
>CAYQMO010000139.1:2168-10371 GCA_964418315.1 uncultured Geobacter sp.
AGAAACTGGCGGTGTGGGCGAAGGAGGCACAGCTTTGAGAGCACTGGTAACCGGTGGAGGCGGCTTTCTTGGTGGCGTAATTGTACGAATGCTGCGAGAACGTGGCGACGAGGTGCGCAGCTTTTCGCGCGGTGAATATCCAGGTCTGGCTGCACTAGGTGTTGAGCAAGTGAGAGGCGGTCTGGAAGATCGTGGCGCAGTCATTGCTGCGGCCAAGGGGTGTGATATACTGTTTCATGTTGCCGCCAAGGCCGGAATATGGGGGAGTTACCACGATTTTTACCAAGCCAATGTGGTCGGCACAGAACATGTCATTGCAGCAAGCCTGCACAACGGTATAAACAGATTGGTCTACACCAGTTCCCCGAGCGTAGTCTTCGACGGCAGCGATGTGGAAGGTGGCAACGAGTCGCTCCCCTACCCTGCTTGCTATGAAGCACACTACCCAGCGACCAAGGCAGTTGCCGAGCAGTTGGCGCTGGCGGCTAATTCTCCGGAACTGGCGGTGACCTCCCTGCGTCCCCACCTGATCTGGGGGCCGGGCGACAACCATCTGGTGCCACGCATCATCGCCAAGGGGCGCGCCGGGAAACTGCGCCGGATCGGGATCAGGCCGAACCTCGTTGATACAGTATATGTGGACAACGCCGCCCGTGCCCATCTCCAGGCAGCCGACAGGCTGTACCCCGGCAGCAGCGTGGCGGGCAGATGCTATTTCATCAGCAACAACGAGCCGCTTCCACTCTGGGAAATGGTCAATCGCATCCTCGCCGCCGCCGATCTTCCTCCTGTAACGCGCAGCATTCCGCCGAAACTGGCTTTCGCTGCCGGCTGCATCTGTGAAGCGTTATGGGGAGCTCTCCGGTTGAAAGGAGAACCGCCGATGACCCGCTTTGTCGCCCATGAACTAGCAACCGCCCACTGGTTTGACATCAGCGCCGCCCGCCGCGATTTCGGCTACCATCCGGACGTATCCATCGACGAAGGCTTATTGCGTCTGCGGCACTGGCTGATGTCTTTACGTGACAAATGATTTGCGCCCTTAAATCCCATCCAGAAGTTCATGGATAAAAATCCGATCGTTCCGTCCAAGACCTTCCGCAATAGTTACGATCTGGCGATGGTGGGTAAACAGGATTACCTGGTTTTTCATTGCCAAATCCGAAAGAGCACGAATTGTTGCATCCGATCGCGCATCGTCAAAATTGACAAGCAAGTCATCTGCAATGAACGGCATTGGCTGATGTTTTTCAAGTCGCCACTCTAACGTAGCCAACCTCAGAGACAGATAGAGTTGATCTCGCGTGCCGGAACTCATCAACTCAACCGTTTTGCTACGAGTTTCTTTAGTGATGCCGACAAGAACCGGTCCTCCGTTATCATTAACATCTGCCTTCAACCCCTGGTACGCTCCGCAGGTCAGCTCTGAAAAATAGCGGGATGCTATTTTGAGAACCGGATCCTGATGTTCCCGGCGATAAATATCTATTTCACGCTTCAGAATCTGTCCTGCCACCTTACACCGCACATAACGTCCTGCCAGCCTTTTGGCCCGTGCAAGCGCAGCCTCAGCCTTTTCCAGCATCTCTGCGGCTTTACCGCTGCCATCCATCAGATCAAGCTGGATGCGTCCGGCCCCTTTTTTCTCTGAAAGACTTTTTATCCGCGGCTCAATGTCATCATGAATCAACTTTTCGAGTGACTCTATCCGTGTCGGCAACTCGTCAGGATCCAACTCTTCAGACTGTTGCTCGATGAGAGCAAGCGAGATACCGTCAGACAGTTCGACAAGAGTTCTCGTGGTCTGATCCAGCTCCACTTTTATTTTTGAATACTCCCGGAAAGATCTTTCCAGTTTAGAGTAGTCATCGTCTGAGAGACAACCGGTACGCTTATTCAAAGCCTCAAAAGCTTCTGTTACTGATTGCCGGTCAAGTGTGGCGCTACGAATCTCGTCCTCGGCTGTTGCCATATCATTCCGGATCTTTTCAAGTACGGACATGGCTCTTTTTGTTTCAGTTAACATACTTTGCAACTTAACCACCGCCTGCTCAGCAGGAAGAGCGACAAGCTCCGGAGCAATCGCCTTAACCAGTGCCCCGACATCGTTGCCAAACAACCGCGAGTGGCGATCAATTTCGTCTATGCGCAACTGAAAGCCAACAGCTAAATCCCGTTTTTCCAGGCACCCGCGCAAATTTTCCAGAGCCTCCATCGCCTCTGCCGGAGTACTCCCTTCAGACAGCCAAAGGCCCTGAAGAGCTTCCTGCCACAGCCTCCGCCAACTGTCCAAAGCGGTCTGACTAGCTATCACCGCCTCGTCTGCCACCCGGCGTTCAGTGAATAGCCTGGCGATTTCATCCTGCAGCTTCTCTCGCTCACTGCATATACAATTCAATTCTTCAAATATTCGTTTGGTATATTCCAGCAGCGGGCTCAACTCTTCTCCAGAAAACTGTTGACCCTTGCCAAGTTTTATCAATTCCTGGGTCAAAAGCTGCGAAAAATCTGAGCGTTGCTGGCGGTACGGCACAATTTGGGCTTCTTTTGCCAGCAGCTCTTCAGCCGTACGCCGTGCGACAGTAGAGCGATCCAACCAGTCACGCATCTCTTTGGGCGTTTTTGGGGTAATGCCACTCTCCCGCCACTGCTCATGCCACAAGACATCAAGTCCGGTGCGTTCGGCGACTGCTTCCTGCTCTGCCTCCCGCCACCGCGCAATCCGGAGCGACAATTTATCCATTAAGGCACGATGCCCTGCATAGATATGTACCCGCTCAGCTTCTGATCGTAGCCGGTCCGAAACAGCATCTGAGCTGTGAACCGATTTTTCGAACGCTTCAGGTAACGCAGCATTATCGCCAAGTAGGGCTGCCTCGGCGGAAACGTCATCCCCGTCAAGCCATGCCCGTTTGATAAGTTGCCACCGTGCATCCCTGCTGTCACGGCTAATTGTCAGGTCTTCATCTGTTACCACCCGGCCTACGAGTTCCATAGTCTTGATATCGCACTGCACCTGATCTAGTTCGCTCTCAAGTTCCCTGACTTTCACTCTGCTTTCCTTAATTTTTCTGTCACTTTCCAGGAAGGAGTCCAGAGCAGCCATAACAGTTTCATTCGCAGGAAGCTGCAGTGACAGAAGCTGTTCCGGTGTTCCGTGCCAGAGACCTAGAGCGGCTATCTGTTTTTCGACAGCGGCACGAGCTGTCACGCTGTCGTGTTTAAGCCCGCGAATGACCGTATCCAGGTCTCCCGCCTTTGTGACTGTGGCCAGAGCTGATGATAAGGGGATCAGGTCAGCGACAATAGCCAGGCTTCTAAGGCGAAGTTCAGCCTTTGCCAGTGCGGCAGCACTGTTTACGGAGAGCTCTTCTGCCTTATGGAGGCTAAGCTCCAGCGCTTCAAAACTGTTTCCCAGCTTTGTGATACTCTGACGTTTACTCAGTACGCCTTTCAGGGTGTCCACTGCCGACAGTTCACACTCCGGTGCGACTCTGCGGAGCAGGCTTTCCGCTTCGTTACCGGCACGTATCATCTTATCGTGTAGGCCTGGCCTGTCTTTACGAGCCTGGCGTTCGACTCCTAACCGCTGGTGGAGTGAGTCAATGGTCTCCTCTTGATCAATTATTTCCCGGCATACAGCAAGTTCCTGTCGATCAGATTCCAATTTTAAAAGTCGTGAGCGAGCATCATTAAGTCTACCGTTAACCGTCTCTCTTTTCTGTAGAATGGCCTTAACCCGCTCCGGAAAATCTTCCGGCAGACGACTCACCTGCTCAAGCTCGGCAAGCCGCATCTCAAGACTCTTTCTGATAGTCAGTTTCGGCAAAGCTTTGGAAAGACGCTTTAACCTGACCAACTCGCAATTTTGCTCATTCAGTTGCCGGTCGCAATTCTCCAACTCGTCAATTGTCGTTTCAAATGCCTTACGGCACTGCTCCCATTCATTGGCCGAAAGTGAGAGGGAGCGGCTCTCCTTCAGATAATCGTTGTACTCCTTGATTGCCCGGTTCAATTCAGGCTTGCTGCCGGATGATTTAAAAATATCAGTATATTCCCTCTCCAGATCAGTAATAATTCCGTGTAGCGAAGAGAGCCCGGCTCCGGCTGCAAAGAGCGCCTGTCCAACGTCACCTTTCTGCTCCAGAATATCCCTGCCACCACTGACGAGCGTCTCCTGGTCGATGCCGTACAGGGAGTCAAAGAGCGCCGGTTCGATTCCTTGCAGGAACGTAGCAAGAACCGCAGGATCGAGTTGCTCCATACTGGCGTTAAGCAGATCTCCGATACGTTTTTTGCGACGGTAGAATGTCAATGTTTCGCCATCTTCAGCTTCAAGGCAGCCACCGATCAGAAGTTGCTCGTAGCTGTGCATAAAATTGTCGGTTGTCCTCTCGGGAATGCCAAAGAAAAGCCCCTTTAGCGCTCTGAGAGCGGTGCTTTTACCAGCCTCATTCGGTCCGTGGACGATATGCAGACCAGGGGGGGTAGAGGAAAAATCCAGTTCCTTATCAGAAAAATGGCCATACGCCTTGATAATGAGTTTGCCCAGTTTCATCGGGCACCTCCAACATACAGAAGCCTTGCGATCAGCATCTCTTTGACGTCTGAGCAGATCTCGCTCCATTGATCCGGCTGCATTGGGTCAAAAGGCTCGGCTCCTCCACGAATTTCAGCGGGAAGCTTGGCAAGAAAGGTCCCTATTTCCGGATCAAGTTCTACAATACTGTCGTTGTGCCCCTCAAGGTCAACCAGCATTCTCAGCATGCCGCTTATCGGGTTGTCATCGACCATCAATGCCGCAAGATTCACCACCTCTCTGGTTTTTATCCGTACCTTCTCCAGCCATAGTCCAGCTCCCCCAAGGTTGGCGGCTATGGCACGAAATTCATTCTCCCACCAGACCGGTTCTTTTTGCAGTTGCTGATGCATCGGCGTAGTTCCGGTCAGTTCAAGGCGCAGCATGACCGGCAGGGTATCAGACTCCGTCAAGGCCTGAGCAAAGGCCGACTGAACCTGTAAATAAAGGTCATCTCCGGTTCGACAATCTGAGATGTCCATTCGACAGGTTCGCCAGCGCAGAACGTCCAGGCTACGATGTGCCACCTTTGTGATGAGACCTTCTTCAACCGTAACCAGAGTGCACCCCTTCGCCCCCTGTTCTTTTATATGCCGCCCCTGAATATTGCCGGGAAAGACGATCCAGGGCTCTTCAGCCACAATTTCTCGCAGGTGAACATGCCCCAGCGCCCAGTAGTCGTAACCTTTTGATTTAAGTCCATTCACACTGCAGGGAGCATACGGTTCATGCCCTTCCCTGCCGGAGAGTGATGAATGCAGGAGACCTATATTCAGATGACCCGGCAAAGCGAAAGGGTATGCGCTGCTCAGATCTTCCTGGACGGCGCGATTGGCAAAACTCTGACCATGGATTGCAACATTAATGTCCGAAATGGTTTTGGTCTCAGGTTTACGGGAAGAAAAGAAGGTAACGTTGTCAGGTGGACGAAGATTTTTGCTGAGCGAGCTGGCGGCATCGTGGTTTCCGGAAACAACGAATACCCGGACGCCGGATTCTTTCAGCCTCGTCATCATTCTGTTAAAATAGAGTCCGGTATTAAAGTCACGCCAGTCACCGTCATACAGGTCACCGGCTATCAGAACGAATGCGACCTGCTCCTCGACAGCAAGGTTTACGAGGTTTTCCAACGCCCGCCGGGCCGCACCCCGAATCTGCTCCAACGGGGCATCCTCATGGTACTCCAATCCTCGTAAAGGGCTGTCAAGATGAATATCGGCGGCATGAATGAATGTAAACACGTTGTCTCCCGCTGTTTTCATCTAGCCGTCTACCCTTTTTTTAAGCTCTGCATGCTCTGCAGCAAGAATATCGTATTTTCGTTCCAGTTCACGAATTTGATCAAACAGACAGGCGATAGCCTTGGCTTCCGGGTCTGGTAACTGTCCATGCTGCAGGTCGGCGCGCCCTTCAACCTTTTTTTCTTCAGCCATCACCATTCTTCCCGGAATACCGACAACCGTGGCATTATCCGGCACCGCCTTGACAACAACAGAGTTAGAACCGATTTTTGCCCCTTTACCAACGGTGAAAGGACCCAGAATTTTGGCTCCTGATCCTATAACCACATTATCGAGCAGGGTCGGGTGCCGCTTTACCTTGTCCCATGTCACTCCGCCAAGAGTAACACCATGATACAGTGTGACGTTATCACCTATTTCAGCGGTCTCACCAATAACTACCCCCATGCCATGATCAATAAAAAACTTGCGTCCGATCTTCGCACCGGGGTGTATTTCAACACCGGTAAAAAAACGCCCTAAATGCGAGGTAAGTCGCCCGACAAAGTAGAATTCATGCGTCCAAAGCCAGTGTGATATCCGATAAAACCAGAGTGCATGTAAACCGGGATAGCAGAATAGTATCTCCCACACATTTCGTGCCGCCGGGTCGCGATCGAAAACCGAATTAATGTCTTCACGTATATTTTTGAACATAATGATGCGTAACCCCCGTAATTTGAAGATGTTTACGAATTTAGAGGTAGCACACTGACTGTAAAACTGTCAAATCCATTCCACCCTGAAACAACTTCCTTCTCGACAAAAATGATGATTATTCATATAACCGGTACTTATATTCACTCAGAACGGAGTCCATTTGGAAACGCTCACCCTGTCTGCTCCTGCTAAAATTAATTATCTGCTCGATGTTATAGCAAAACGTCCTGACGGATACCACGATCTCCGAATGATCATGCAAAGAGTCAATCTCTGTGATCAGATTTCGCTTACCGTGACCACCACCCCTGACATCATCGTCACCTGCAACTCGCCAGGCATTCCGGAAGGTCCCAAAAACATTGCCTGGAAAGCCGCAAAAGTTCTTATGGATCGTGCAAAATCCGTTAATGGCGTTAAAATAGAAATATCGAAGAAGATTCCCACGGCAGCCGGCCTGGGAGGGGGCAGCAGTGATGCCGCTTCCGTCTTGATGGGTTTGAATGAGCTGTTGGAAATTGGCTATTCAGACAAGGAGTTGATGGAGATCGGCTGTACCATCGGCGCTGATGTCCCCTTCTTCATTTTCAAAGAAACAGCAGTCGCAGAGGGTATTGGAGAAAAATTTACACTCTTGCCTGAAGTGCCAAAGTGCTGGATTTTACTTGTAAATCCAGGCATTCATATCTCAACAGCCTGGGTTTATGGATCTTTACAGTTGACAAAAAGGAAAGAGCTGAATAGACTTCCAGAGTTTTTAGAGTCAATCGAGCAGGTAGCTTCAGTTTTGTCCAATGACCTTGAAGCGGTTACCATTTCAGCGTATCCGATAATCGCTGAAATCAAGAGTCGCCTGATAAATCTTGGCGCCGTCGGCAGTATGATGTCAGGTAGCGGGCCAACGGTTTTCGGAATGTTCAAGAGTTTTGATTCAGCAGAAGTTGCCCGCATTCAAATAACAAACGGCACGAACTGGTTTTCGGCCACTGTCGAGACACTGTAATTCCCTTTATTGGGGCGTCGCCAAGCGGTAAGGCACCGGATTTTGATTCCGGCATTCGTAGGTTCAAATCCTTCCGCCCCAGCCAATAAGCAAGCGGGTTCACAGACTTTCTGTGACCCGTTTTTTTGCTTTACTCGAGTCCACCAGCTATATTGGAGCAATAGAATCATCTGATGAATTTGGCCCGAATCTCTATAAAGAAGCAATCCGGCGTGGCATTCGTCCCCAAAGACCATGTCGGGTGTCCCTACATTGTGCCTTTGCTTTTGAATCATTATGTAGTATTGAAAAGTTACTTAATCAGTTGGCGCCTGTCAGGCACACAAGGGTGTATGGAAAATATGGTCGATTCGCAATGCCTGCATTTGCAGTAACCGAAGAAAAGAACCGCTGGCTCCAACAGAAGATGGTTGACCTGGGGGTGAGGGAAGAGGATCTGATTGAAAGCTTCGTCCGCTCGTCCGGCAACGGTGGCCAGCATGTTAACAAGACGTCAAGCGCGGTTCAGTTAAAGCACAAACCAACAGGGATCCAGGTCACCTGTATGCGGGAGCGGAGTCAGTCGGTGAACCGTTTTCTGGCGCGTCGTGAATTATTGGAGCAAATTGAGGCAACCTCCGGTGTCCTCACTCAGAAGATGAAGCAGATAGAAAAGGTGCGCAGGCAGAAAGCACGCCGCAG
>CAYQMO010000140.1:0-10342 GCA_964418315.1 uncultured Geobacter sp.
TTCAACTGGCTGTAAATGTCATCAAGTGTGTTGTTGTAGGGGGTGGCGGAAACAAGGATGACACCTTTGCCCTGGCAGATGCGTGTGAGGTGTTCATAGCGTTGCGCTGAATCATTCTTGAAGCGGTGGGATTCGTCGATGAAAACATATTTGTAAAACTCCACACCTTGCTCAATAACCTCCTCAAGTTTGCCGATGGATACGCACTTGTGTCCAGGGATACAGAAGTCTCGGAAAACCCGTGTCCAAGAACCGGGGCTGTTCTCATCGAGAAGGCTTGGCGGCGCAATGACAAGACAGCGTCCATCAAGTTGCAATGCAAGGAGCGCGGAGATATAGGTTTTACCCAAACCGACAACATCTGAAACGAAAACTCCACCAAAGGTCTTCAGCATCTGTTGCGCGGTGAAAACAGCATCCTCCTGATAACTGAGCTTTTTGAAATTCTGCGGCAGATTTTCTGCATTCAGCTTCGAGCGGTCGCCGAGGTAGTCGCGGAAGTATTCTGCAAGGAATTTGAGGTAGAGTTCGTAAGGCGTAAATATGGCGAACGGCGATTCCTTTTCCACCGTATTTATTATCGTATCATGCACGTCCTTAACATCTACTGCCTGCTCCCATAATTCATTGAAACGATGCAGCGCGTAGTCGTGTTCCTCCGGCTCTGCAAGCAGCACGTTGAACTCAAGATTACCTTCCAAACCGCTATGGGAAAGATTGCTCGATCCGGTAATGACATAGCCGTGGTTGACGTCCGGCACAGGATGTTCGGGCGTCATGATGTAGACCTTTGCGTGGATGTTCTGCTCACGGTAGAGTTTCACCTCCAGCTTGCCAGAGCGAATCCATTCAATGAACTTTCGCACGCCAGTCTCTATGGCAAGTGTCTCCGATGCTTGAACAAACTCCGTCCGCATCATGCCGCCGAGGGTGGCTTTGATCTCCGCAGTTGATGGAACGCTATCCTCCGGCCCATCATTAGCAATTTGGATGAGACCGTGTACTACCTGCTCATTTTTCAAACCTATGAGGATACGAACTTTCTTGACGGTTTCGAGTGCAGGATAAAGTCGGAAAAAGCCGCTGATGAAAAAATATCCGACAAGGCAGTCGAAATCCTGAGTTAGCGGAAGAATTTTTTCCAGCCTTTTGCTCAGCGTGTTTTCGCCTTGGTTAGTGAGGAATTTTTTGGGGGCTGGTGGATGATTGCCTGCCATTCTTATCGATCCCTTTTATTGGTGAGTATTGGTTGAAACGAAATAGTCAGAAATTTGGTGCAAGAGTGATGTTGTCATACAGGAGATCAAGCGCCTGATCACGTCCCTCTTCGCGCTTCATATTACCTGATGGAATACAGAGAATTGAGATGTGTTTGTATAGCAGAAAATGGGATGGAATTACACTGGAATCATTCTTCATTAGAAAGGTTTTTGTTCTGGTTTTAAAGGGGAGCCCCACGAGGGGGCGGACGGGAAGGATGTCACTGTAGGTAAACGACGGCTGTTGTTTCGTCGGCGTTTGGCGGAGGTGTCAGTCTGGGCGGGCGGGGGCATACTCTGTGCCTCATTAATTCTCATCATCACCCTTAATAACCGGCAGCGTCACCACGAACCTTGCGCCGCGCCCCAGTCCGCTCTCCACCCGAACACTCCCTCCATGCTTCTCCACGATCTCTCTCGTGATAGCCAGGCCGAGGCCGGTTCCACCTTTGACCTTTCCGTCTCCACGATCTTCAACCTGTCCGAACCTCTCGAAGATCATCTGCTGATTCTTCGGATCGATCCCGCCACCGCTGTCGACCACGGTTATTTCAACGTTATCGAAACTCATCCTCCCCTCAACTTCAATACGCCCCCCTTCCGGGGTAAACTTTACCGCGTTTGAAAGGAGGTTGGCCAGCATCTGCCCGAGACGCCCCTCGTCCCCGGTTATCTCCGGAAGGTTGGGGTCAACTTCACCGACAAGCGCAATCTTTTTCCGGTAAGCCTCACCTTGGAAGACTGAAAGCGCATGGTTGATCAATCCCTTCAGGTCTACGGATTTCATCTTATATTTAAAGCTGCCGGATTCGATCCTGGCAATGTCGAGAAAATCACCTATCAGGTTCCCGAGCCTCACACTCTCCTTGCTAATAATGCCGAGAAATTCCTCCCTTATCTCGCTCGGTTCGTCCTTGTACATCAGCAGCAGGTCGGCATAACTCCTGATGGAGGTGAGCGGGGTACGGAGGTCGTGGGCAACGATATTTAGAAAATTTGACTTCTGGGCATCCGTCTCCCTCAGCTTCATATTAACCGCCAGGATATCTTCGTTCATCCTGGTCATCTCCTCATACAGCATTACATTCTCCAGAAAAGCGCCTGCCTGGTTCAGAAAAATTGCCAGTAGATCCCCCTGTTCAGGCCCCGGATCATCGATTGCCAGGAAACCTAGAACCCCCCTCTTCCCCTTCAGCGGCCAGATGGAGCAGTCCGTAAAGACCTCTGTGGTGTCAACAGCCGCCGCATCCAGCTCCATTTTCCAGAGCCGCCGTCCGCTCTTCATCAGCAGCGGCACCATCTTCTCCGGCCGTAGTCTGCTCCAAATATCATTACTGGAGGTATCTTCCGGAAAGCCGTGAGTGCCAGCCTCTCTAAAGGTACCGTCCCTGCCGGGCATACCCATGATAAGCCGAGGAATATTGAACTCTTCAGAGATTGCCCTTACCAGGAGGAGGCAGGTTTCCTCCGTTGTAGTCGCCTTTGCGAGGCTAGTGATGATCCGGTTTACACCGACATTGATCTCGGTCAGGGCAAACATCGCTGAGTTGATCTCCTGCAGATAGTGCGACTGCTGTTCCAGCTCCTTATGCATCTGCAAGCGTTCGGAGACATCTGTGAAGAAGCCGACTGCGCAATCCTGCCCATGTACTTCTGTTGTTGAACTGGCTATTTCTGCGTAAAAAACAGAGCCGTCTTTTCGGAGGCAAGGAACCGAGTTAAAGACGGATTTTTCATTTCGCGCCATAGAGCCGAACTCTGAAAGCACCCTCTCAATCGCCTCTTCGGGGTACAACGATTCAATAGTCAACAGCAGCATTTCAACCTCGGAATACCCGAACATTGCGCAGATACGGGGATTGGCAAACACTATCCGCCTGTTTTCGATATCGGCGCCCAGAATGCCGATCGGACTCCCCTCGAAAAGCACACGGTACTTCTTTTCAGATTCCCGCAGAGCCTCAGAGACCTGGGCGACATTTTGCCCGGCTTTCTGCACCCGCTCTGTTGAACAAGCTTTTCCATCCGCCATTACTACCCTGTCTCTTCCCCTCTCTTTAGCGAGGTAGAGAGCCTTGTCTGCCTCGTTGAACAGCTCCTCACCGCTCTTGACTGAGGGGGATGGGAAGGTGGCAACCCCAACGCTGATACTGATTGTTACCGGTCTATCTCCTGCGTTTACCGGTTTCTCACGGACAACATCCCTGATCAGTTCCGCCACAATCCCTGCAGCTTCAAGCTCCGTGTCGGCGAGCAGCACCACGAGTTCGTCCCCACCGTAGCGAACCACCAGATCTGAAAGTCGTACCTGCTTTGCAATGCGGTGAGCCAGCTCTTTCAGTACCTTGTCCCCGGCGGCATGACCAAGGGTGTCGTTGATCGATTTGAAACGGTCGATATCGATTACTAGAAGTGAGAGCGGAGAGCCGTAACGGTTCGCGCGTGACAGCTCCATGGCGATCCGCTCCTGAAAATAGCGGCGGTTGGCGAGTCCGGTAAGTTCATCAGTAACGGTCAACAGCCCAAGTTTTTCATTTACTGCGGCCAGTTCGCCAGACTTTATTTCGAGCAGTTCGTGATTTATCTCCTTCTCTCTCTTTTGCGCCAATGAATCGATGGCAACTGCGCCGTAGTTTGCCAGCATAGCCAGGATGTCGCAGATATCCTGGCTGCCGAAATCGGCAACGAGGATTCCGAGCACACCATTTTTCGCTTTGAGCGGGAATATCCCCCACTCCTCTATCGAATTGTCTGCCAGTCGGAGCGGAGTCGAGGTATCGCTATATTTGGCAATTCTCCCGTTCTGAATGCAGGTGATGATCTCCTTGCACGGCTCCCCATCAAGGCTCTCCCCCTCAATCCCAGCAAGGCCGATTGCTGAGAGACAATTCAACTGATTCGACCCTTTGTCGAGCAGGAACAGCGCTCCCCTGTCTGCGCCAAACTCGTTTACCGCAGTCGTGACGATGAGGCGGCAGATCTGTTCATTAGAGTCGGCAACGGCGATCTGCACTCCCACCTTTGAAAGGGAGGCCAGTTGCTCGTTCTGGTTGAAGAGCACACCTGTCAGGTCGCTCAGCTCTTCATTTTGTTCAGTAACCACCTGGTGGGAAAAGGTCATGTTAAGAAGCAGTGAGATGAACTGGCTCAGGAATTGGAAATTGTCGCGCCGATCATGGCTTACGCCGTCGATGACGATAAAACCCCACGCCGTGTGGTGTCGCTTTATCGGAAACAGGGTAGGGGAGTTAAATCCTGGGAAGAGCAGCTCACCTTCCAATGGATCGACAGACCAGATGATTTTCTGTTTGCGTATCAGAGTAATAAGAGTCCTGTAAGAATTGAGAGCAAAACTCCGCCTCTTGTCAGAAGGAATGACGAGACCAACGGCGGCTTTTTCGGTAATCAGATCCCCCTCAACGAGCCAGAGAGCGCTTCTCTCCGGGAAGGCGCTTTGCTGGAGCTGACTTGAGATGATATCAACTATAGCCTCCGGATCGAGAAGCTGGGTGGTGGAAAAGACAAACCGTTTGATGTCCGCCATCAGGTTGTATAGTTCCTCGAACGTCCCGCTGATATTATTCACTGTTGCCCCTTATTCAAAATTTTGTCGCAAAGCTCCTTACCATAGAGCTTTTCCATACATTCCGGGCAGATGCCGTGGCTGAATTCGGCTTCCGAATGATCGCGGACGTAAACTTCGACCTGTTCCCAATAGCCATTGTCGTCGCGAATCTTCTTACAGGAGCAGCAGATAGGGAGCATCCCGCTCAAAACCTTTACATGTGCTTCCGCAAGAGCCCGCTTGGCGCTCTCTTTCCGCAGACGCTCATTCAGCATCAGTGTATCTAGTACCATGGCGCCACTATTCAGCAGGATGGCAATTGAGTCGCTGATGTCCTCTAAACCCTTCTGCACAACAAAAACGCCGAGCTTACTGCTCCTACCCTTGAACGGAAACAGCCCCCACTCATCTATCGAATTACCGCATAGCTTGAGCGGACCGTTAGAACCGCTGGAGTATTTAATCCTGCCGGTTTCAAGCGCCTCGGCGATCCTGCTGTCTGTCTGGCTGCCAAGAGATGTCCCCGCAGCAATTTTCAATCCGGCTGCGGCGGCAACCTGTAACTCTTTTGAGTCCTCATCAAGCAGCAGCAGGGCGGCGCTGCCTGCGCCGAATCCAGTCACGGCGGCTCTGACGATGTGACTGCAGACACCTTCCACGCTATCTGTTTTCGAGATTTCCTCCCCTGCTTTATGCAACTCCGCAAGCTGGCTGTTATGTGAAAAGAGGATGCCTGTCATCTCTGTCAACTCGACATTCTGCTGGTTTGCCTCTTTCAGGTCACTCATCAGGCGCAAATTCTGGATTGCCAATGCGGCCTGTGCGGCCACTGCAGCAAGCAGCTTCAGTTCGTTGCTGGTGAAATAGCCCTTTTCATTTTGAGTGTCCGCCAGATTGATACTTCCGAGAGTCCACTGTTGCCCCGTCAGTGGGGTAACTATCAGCGGAACCGAGAGGAGAGAGGAGGTCAGAAAACTTTTCCTTTTAAGGCGCGCGGCAAGATGCGGATGATCAGCCATGACATTGATCAGCAATGGTTTTCCGCTACATATTACTTCCCCTACAATACTATCCTCGATGCGCATGGAGGGGTGCTCGCCGAACTCCGAGGGGATTCCGGTGGAGGCGAAAACCGTCAAAAATTCACCCCCTGGTTCAAGGAGCATAACGGAACCTCTCCTGGCCGGTACCAGCGCAAGCGCATCGTCCAGCAGAGCCTGGGCAACACCCTCCAGGCCGCCCCTGATCCCCAGGACATCCGACATCCGGTAAAGTGAGTGTATCTCCTGATAAGCGCGAAGGAGTTCACTGGAGAGGCTGTTGATCTCCTCTTCCAGATGGATTATTTTAGCATCGTTGCCGGTCGGTTCCATGATTTCCACTTTCACCCAATGAGTTCCTGTACTCTTTTAAGGATGGCACGCGGGTCAAACGGTTTCAGGGTGAATTCGTTCGCACCCGCATCAAATCCTGCTTTCTCATCAGTCTCTTGCCCTTTTGCTGTCAGCATGATGATGTGGATTCCCTGCCATTCCGGATTGGCGCGGATCTCGCGCACCGCTTCCAGCCCGTTCATCCTCGGCATATCCATATCCATGAAGATGATATCCGGCAGGACGCTCTTCACCTCTTCAAGGGCGGCCACTCCGTCATGGGCAACCCTTGTTTCATACCCCTCCTTCTGAAAAAGAAAGCTGAGTGATCGCGTAATAAAATATTCGTCATCAACTACTAAAATATTTTTTCCCATCTTCTCTCTCCATTTCGATAAACTATTTATTGACTATAATTCTCAGCTCTTTATAAGCTCTTTCAAGTTCGAATCGAAGGTGCGACAGCAGTTCAGTCACACCTTCAAGCTCATTTTTCTCGCAGGCATCCTCTATTTCCGCCACAATTTTCTGCACACACTCAGCCCCGACGCTCCCTGATATCGCTTTCAGCGCATGGGCTTTGAGACGAGCCGTATCTGTATCAGCTTCGCGCAGGGCCTCCTCGATCTTTCTCATGGTGTCAGGGACATGGGCGAGGAACATACCACATATCTCCCGATACAGCGTGTCGTCCCAATCCAGTAACTCCAGCGCCCTGGCCGAGATGATACGCAGCTCTTTCTTCACTTCAACAACTTTTACTGTATCCGCAGCCGAAACTTCACTTGTCGCTACCTGTCTGCTGAGAGCCGACATCAGATCCAGTACTCGTATCGGTTTTGAAACGTAGTCGTCCATTCCCGCAGCAAGACACGCCTCACGATCCCCCTCCATAACATTAGCAGTCATCGCGATTATCGGAATATTCGGATTCAGGACGCCGAAGCCCGACCTTATCGCCTTCGTGGTTGCATAGCCATCCATCTCCGGCATCTGGGCGTCCATTAAAATCAGATCGAAATCCTTATCCGCAAGAATCGATAGTACCTCATTTCCGTTTTCGGCAATTGTTACCGCATGGCCTCGCTTCTCGAGCAGACGGACGGCGAGTATCTGATTCAGGGAGTTGTCTTCGGCCAGCAGGATCCGGAGCGGCTTTACCGGCGGGTGGAGCAGCGGCTCGGATTCAACTTTTACGACCTTCTCCGGATCTCCGGCCGGCAGACGGGCGGTGAAAAGGAATACGCTCCCCTTTCCTGGCTCACTCTCCACCCAGATCCTCCCCCCCATCATCTTGACGAGGCTCATGCATATCGTCAGTCCGAGGCCGGTGCCGCCGTACTTCCGTGAGGTTGAAGAGTCCGCCTGGGAAAAGCTCTTGAAAATCTTTTCCCTCTTGTCAGGTGGTATCCCTATTCCTGTGTCGCTGACCGAAAAGAGTAATATCGGGGCATCAACCGTTCCCTCTCCGCCATCTCTCACCTCCAGCGAAATACTCCCCTTATCGGTGAATTTCATGGCGTTGCCGACGATGTTAAGGAGTACCTGTCTGAGGCGTACAGGATCACCCTTGAGAACTTCATGCACCTCCGGTGCGATATGCTGCCGGAGTTGCAACCCCTTTTTCCTGCTTTGGAATGTGAAGGTGTCTAGTACCCCTTTTATGGTATCTTCAAGAGAAAAATCTATACACTCAAGATCAAGTCTCCCAGCCTCGATCTTTGAGAAGTCCAGGATGTCGTTGATGATGGTAAGGAGAGATTCGGACGCCTGCTTCACCATGGAGAGGTAGTCGCGCTGCTCACTATCCGTCGCCATATCCATGGCAAGGTCGGTCAAGCCGAGGATCGCGTTCATCGGCGTCCTGATTTCGTGACTCATGTTAGCAAGAAAGACCGACTTTGCGCTGTTTGCCGCATCTGCTTCAATCCTCTTGAGTTTCAGTTCGTTGTTGATTACGGCCAGCTCACGATTCGACTCTTCAAGTTGGAGGGTTCTCTCTTTGATTTTCTTTTCAAGACCCCGCTCAGAGCGCTTTAAGTCTTCGAAAAGCTGTGCCCGTTTGATTGCGACGCCAAGCTGGCTGGCGAGGGCAGTCAACAGTTTCAAATCCATCGAGGTATAACGCCTCTTATCATCAAGTTTGTCGGAGAGGTTGATTGTCCCCACTACCTCCTGTCTGAACATTGCGTCTGCGCTCAGCAGCGGAACGCTAAGTATCGATGAGGTCTCATAGACCCCGGGGCGGATGTACTCTTTCAGGTTCGGGTGCTCTCTCAGGTCATCTATCAGCAGCGGTTTGCCGTCCCGCATCACCTCCTGGACGATGCTCTCCTTGATATTTATGGAGGGGTGCAGCCCAAGCTCCCTTGGCATGCCGTGCGACGCCTGGACAACAAGTTTTTCTCTCCCCTCCTCATATAGCATTATCGAAGCCCGCTTTGAGGGGATATGTTCAACCACCACATCAATGATGATGTTGCAGATCTCGTAAATATCGACTATATCACCGATTTTTTCGGGGAGGGTATAGTGCATGTTCAGCTCTTGATAACTCTGCAGAAGCTCTGCAGAGAGGCTGTCCAGCTCTTTTTCCATCAGTATGATACGTTGCTGCTCCTGTGTGTTGATCATTATAGTTCCTCTCAAACGGTGTCATTGTCGGTTCGTCATCCGACCCGGAGGCAGGGAGTAGTTCATAGCGCCCTGATAATCTCGCCCGCGATCCTCTCAAGGGGAGCCACAACGTCGATCCCTCCATTTTTTATAGCCATCTGCGGCATCCCGAAAATGATGGAAGTTGCTTCGTCCTGAGCGATCGTGACGCCACCCTGATCTCTTATCTCTTTGATTCCTCGCGCACCGTCGGCGCCCATCCCTGTCATTATCACGGCACAGGCTGATGAACCGCAGACCTTTGCCACCGAAGAGAAGAGGGTATCCGCCGAAGGGCGGTGCAGAGAGGCTACCGGTTCCCTGTCTAAAACGGTATAGAGGCGTCCATCCATTCTCTTTACTTCAAGGTGCATCCCGTGTGGCGCAATGAATCCGCTACCCGGTCGGATCTCCTCGTTGTCGCCGCACACCTTTATCCTAAGGGGGGAGATGCTGTTCAGCCTCTCAGCAAGCGCCTCTGTGAATCCCTCCGAAATATGCTGGACAATCACGAGGCCGGCGGAAAGATCCGAGGGGAGATTTCGCAACACCTCCTGCAGGGCGGCAGGCCCCCCCGTTGATGTGGCAATGGCCACCAGCTCTTTTCTGACATTTCTCTTCGCCGAAGGCTGTATCTCCTGCTGCAGGCATCTATCTTCAGTCAGAGCTTCGGGAGTAACCGGCAGTGGCCTCCTGGTAATGCTGGTGAGGCGAGCGGTTGCAGCACTCCTTACTTTGTCGATTATGGTGTGTCTGATATTTGCGATATCTAGAGATACCGCGCCGGACGGCTTGGTTATGAAGTCAACGGCACCGAGTGATAGCGCCTCAATAGTCTGCCGCGCCCCTTCATAAGTCATGGAACTAAGCATAACCACCCTGGTCGGGGTCTCCAGCATGATCTGTCTCAAGGCGGTGATGCCGTCCATCACCGGCATCACCACGTCGAGTGTGATGACATCGGGGCGGAGTCTTTTCGCCATCTCAACGGCCTCGGCTCCATTAGCTGCAGTGCCGATTACAGTAATATCATTCGCGCTTTCCAGTATGAGCGGAAGATTGCGCCTCAAAAAAGGCGAATCATCAACTACCAGTACGCGAATCTCTTTCATAATTACCCTTTGGCGCTCAGGTTATTCGAAGTCTCGATCAGAAGCCTCTTGATATCAAGAACAATCAACATGCGCCCCTTAACCGGAGTTACCTCTTTGAAATATTCCGGAAATATTTTTGCCACATCAGGGGGGGGAGGTTGAAAGGAATCCTGGTCAAGTCTCAACAGCTCCCAGAGTCGATCCACTACTATGCCTACGACAAATTGTTCGTCTGTGAGGACGATGATCCGGCTCTCTTCGTCAAAAGTCTTGTGACTGAGGCCGAACTGTCTCCGCAGGTCGATGACCGGCAATATGGTTCCCCTCAGGTTGGCAACACCCAGGACAAATTCCGGGACATTGGGGAGAGGCATGATGGGAGCCATGTCAAGTATC
>CAYQMO010000141.1:0-3045 GCA_964418315.1 uncultured Geobacter sp.
GTAGGTATCCGGCGAATGTCTCTCCATCCAGGAGAGCAGGGTTGCACCGAAATTGAAGCTGATACGGGAATAATTGCACACTATCCCCAGGATGCTGCCATCGTAATCGAGATTCCGTGAGGCGGTGTTGGGGGCATAGCACTCGGCGGTGATCCGTTCGTTCCAATCATGATAGGGATAGGCCGAATCCTGAATTTCTACCGACTCAAGCCAGGGGTTTTCGCGCGGCGGCTGGTAGAAGTGACCATGAATACAGAGAAACCGTTCCATAAATTTTACTCCTTCAAGTAGACCATGACGCCAAATGGAGCGAGAGTCGGGAATGAATCGGGGCGGGTGGAATAGACTGTTACACAGCTACCAGGTGCCAGAACACCGGTAGAATCAAGGAGAACATGCATGGTATTACCAAAGAAAGTCGGGCTGATTACGCGTATCTGATTACTGTAGTTGAACAGGCAGAGAATCCGGATATTGTCGGCACTCCGGTTGATAATTAACACCTGTTCTTCCTCGCAGGCGACAATATGCATATCCTCTCTGCTGAGATTGGCAAGAGGAGCACACTCTTTGCGCAAGCGGATCAATGCCTGGTAAAATTCAAAAATGACCCGGTGATTACCCAGTTGGCGCTGTTCCTGATCTAATTTGGCCGACAGAAAGGTTGATTCCGATTGTGGGTCAGGGGGCGAACCCTGATCGGCAAATGCTGCGAATTCTTCACTGCGCCCCTGCCTGATTGACTCTGCCAATTCGGCGTCACCATGACTTATAAAATATGGAAACGGCGCCGTTTCCGCATACTCCTCCCCCATGAACAGCAGCGGCAGATATGGTGAGAGCAGTACCGTTGCTGCGGCAAGCTTGAGTTGCTGCAGCGAGAGATGCTCGCTCAGGCGCTCGCCGCGCATCCGGTTGCCGACATGGTCATGGTTTTGGGAAAACACCACCAGTTTGCTCGGCTGGATGGCTGCCGAAGAACTGCCATGACGTCTCTGCCGGTACGACGAGTAGCCTCCTGAGAGGACAAACCCCTCACTAAAACTTTTGACAAGCTGTGAGAACGAACCGAAATCGCTATAGTAACCTGATTGATCATCGGAGATGAGAGTCCGCAGGGAATGGTGGAAATCGTCGTTCCATTGGGCATCAAGGCCAAAGCCGCCGATTTCCGGCGCATTGATCACCCTTATATCGTTCAAATCGCTTTCGGCAATTACATAAACCTGACGTTTGAGCAGTGTCGCCTGAAGATGTGCCGCCTTGACAATCTCCTGGAGAATGTGCAGGGCGCTGAAATCGTAGATACCGTGAATGGCATCCAACCGGAGTGCATCAATATGGAATTCTGTTATCCAGTAGAGGGCGTTGGAGATGAAATAGTGGCGAACCGCATCGCTGCCAGGGCCGTCAAAATTGACAGCATCTCCCCAGGGGGTGCGGTAGCGGTCGGTGAAATAGGGGCCGAACGCGTGCAGATAGTTGCCTTCGGGCCCCAGGTGATTATAAACCACGTCCAGGATCACGGCCAGACCTCTGGCGTGGCAGGCGTCGACCAGCCGTTTCAAACCGTCCGAGCCGCCGTAACTGTTCTGCGGAGCGAAAAGGAAAGTGCCGTCATAGCCCCAGTTACGACTCCCTGGGAACTGTGCCACCGGCATCAATTCCACGGCAGTTATGCCGAGATCGCACAGGTAATCGAGGCGCGAAATCACGCCATCAAAGGTGCCTTGCGGAGTAAAGGTTCCGACATGCAGTTCATAGAAGATGTATTTTTTGAGAGCAATGCCCCGCCAGTCGCTGTCGCTCCAGGTAAAATGCTGATTGATGACCTGGGAAGCACCATGGACACTATCAGGCTGGCTACGTGAAGCCGGATCGGGGCGCCTCAGCGTGCCATCAAGCCAGTACCAGTAACGACTACCTGGCCCTGCTGCGACCGATCCATGGAAATATTCTCCGTATCGCTGCAGCGGTGTCTTACTCCCCCCTGCATCAACCAGCTCCACTTCGACCGATGTGGCCAATGGCGCCCAGACTTTGAAGTAGGTTTTTCCGTCTGTCGGGGTAGCGCCAATGTCGAGGGTGAAGATGCTCATGTATGAACTCCATGATCTGAAGGGTAGCAAGTAGTTTGCCAATGGAAGCAAAACAAGGAATCTCAATAAATCATTCATACATAATAAGGCATTAGAGTAATCGGAAAGGATCTCAGCGGAGTGTATCTATATGTGTTGACCTCACTATATGACGGAACCTCAATATATTGAGGGGTGCTCGAAGGGGGTATGGTGCGGGCTATACATTTATAATTCCTCCTGACTACTCCCCATCCGAGTGGTATACGACAAAATGGTTTTGTAAATAAAAGCAGTGCTCCAAATATTGCAGATCTGCTAAATACAACGGTTATTTACAACAGTTTCCTGCCTGGTTTCCATTGCTGAAACTTAGGATCACTCCTTTTCATCAAAGCAATCAACCAGTTGCATTCTAAAAATCTTTTTGTGTGCTCTGGCACTATCGTTGCTAATTCATATCCAGAGAAAAAATATAGAAAGGAGAAAAGCCATGAAGCTCAAGTACATCAGTCGTATCGCAACCCTGATCATAGCAGGGTTGTTCCTGATCATCGCAGGCAGTAAAATTCCAAAAGAAGAGGAGAAATACTCATGAAATTAAAATACTTATACCGCTATGCATCTGTGATTGTCGCCAGCTTGCTCCTGATTATTGTCGGCAGCAGACTCCCAAAGGAATGAGATTAACTGAAGAAAAAGCAGTAGATGCAGACCATTCATCGGCCGGAGGATAACCATGAAGTTCAAATACATTGGACGTTTTGTTATGACGATTGTTACAGGGCTGATCCCGGTCATGATCGAATATTTTATAATGAGTAAAATGCAGGCCAAAGAAAAGGCGGATCTAGCGCGAAGTCTGGCACCTAAATCCGCTTCGGAAGCCTGACAGGGAGTGCGCCGTTGTTGATTTGTTCACTGACTCCAAGTTCTTAAATAAATTAACAACGGAGTAGCCGCCAAC
>CAYQMO010000141.1:3145-10337 GCA_964418315.1 uncultured Geobacter sp.
GGTAACGCAGACAACAGAAGTCGGTACTATCCGGACACTGCTACCGAAACTGGTGCTGGAGAGGAACGCCGACCTGGTTTTTTACCACCTGACGCCGGAGGAACAGTTCGGAGCATTCATACGGAGAAGTACTGTTCATCACCTGCTGAGAGCCATCACGTCTGACCTGGCAATCATGCGAGTTGTCGCCATGGTTAAACCGCACCCCGGTCATATTCTGGTGCCGATCGGGAAAGGGGGCGAAGGCGCGAACCGGCGCATGAAGTTCGTCACCGCAGTCGCTGCGACTTTTCATGCACAGGTAACACTGTTTCACCTCTCCGAACTGGGTAAAGTCAAAAAAATGCCGGAGAGTATATCCATGTTTCGGGAACAACTGGAGCAGAATCACGTGGCGGTGCTGGAGCGGCGCGGTTCAGGAAACATAGGGGAAGCCATCGGTATTGAAGCGATCACCCGCCACAATGATCTGATTGTGATAGGCGCAAGTGATTGTGGCGTTTTCCGAAGACTCTTTGTTGCCAATCCGGCAGCAATGGTTATGCGTCAACCTCCCTGCAACACTATCCTCTTTCGTCCGGCACATAAAATGCCATGAAAATTCAGGCACTTTCCCATGACGAAGTATTCTCAACCCTGTTGAGCACACCCCAGGGGATTTCACCTGAGGAAGCAACGCGCAGGCGCGGTGAATATGGACCGAACGAGATCCATGAAGCGCATGGCCGTCCCATGATCCTGCGCTTTGCATCACAATTTACCCACTTCCTAGCCCTGCTGCTCTGGGCTGCCGCCGCGCTCTGCTTTCTGTCCGAATACCTCCACCCCGGCGAAGGACTTCTGCGCCTCGGTATTGCCATCCTGGCCGTTATCTTTATCAATGCCATCTTTACCTTCATTCAGGAGTACCGCACTGAAAAGGCGATAGAAGAACTGCGCAAGATGCTCCCCTTCCGGGTTGCCGTTATACGGGGCGGAGTCGAGCTTGAAGTCGATGCCGCCGAAATCGTGCCTGGTGATCTGGTATTACTGAAAGAAGGGGATAAGATACCCGCCGATGCGAGGGTAGTGGAAACCAGCAGACTGACCGTCAACAACTCCCTGCTGACCGGAGAATCCGATTCCCGGACACTCAGCGCAACTCCGTGTGAGGCCGAGTTACTTGACAGCGGCAACCTGGTTTTTGCGGGGACACTCGTGGTCAGCGGCAGCGGCACGGTCGTAGTCTATGCGACCGGCATGGCGACAGAATTCGGCAAAATAGCCCAGATCACCGGTAAGGTCGTCGAGGAGATAAGCCCGCTCCATCTGGAGATCACCAGAGTCAGCCGCATCGTTGCGATCATTGCAGTTGCCTGCGGCAGCCTGTTTTTTCTGATAGGCACTCTGGTGGGGCGGAGCTTTTGGGAAAATTTTCTCTTCGCCATCGGCATAATCATAGCCACCGTGCCGGAAGGACTGCTGCCGACCGTTACTCTCTCACTGGCTATGGGGAGCAAGCGGATGGCTCGCCGTAACGCACTGGTGAAAAATCTTAATGCCGTCGCGTCACTAGGTACCGTTGACCTTATCTGCACCGACAAGACCGGCACACTTACTCAGAATCTGATGACGGTAAAAGCATCATGGAGCCCGGTTGATCCTGTTATGGGGTGTACTGTTGCCCGCCTTTGCAATAATGTCTCCGTTAATGAGGAAGGTATCAAAGGAGAGCCGACCGAGACGGCGCTCTACTCCTATGCAATTGCAAATGGCGCCCTGGATGGTGAACGCCTGGGTGAAACTCCGTTCGATGCCGACCGGAAACGGATGGCCACTCTCCACCGAATAGACGGGAAGCTGTTCGCACTGGTCAAGGGGGCGGGCGAAAGCGTGCTGCCGCTCTGTACCTCTCTCTGTCAGGCCGGTTCGGCAAGCATTCCGCTAGAAGAGAGTGCCATGAACGATCTTCTGGAACGGCAGAAGGGGATGGCCTCCGAAGGACTGCGCGTGATTGCGCTGGCATTCAGGGAGTTGACGGAAGCTCCTCAGGGGGATATCCCGGAAGAGGCGCTTACTTTTGCCGGATTCATGGGGCTCCTTGATCCACCGCGTCCCGAGGTTCCGGATGCTCTTAAAAATTGCCGGAGCGCAGGTATCAAGGTCATCATGATTACCGGCGATGCCGGACTGACCGCTGCGGCCATCGCCAGGGATATCGGCTTGATAACCGGAGATCCGGTCATTATCGAGGGGCATGATTGCGTCAGCATGCCGGACGACCGGCTACGCGAGGAGCTGAAAAAAGATAACCTGATCTTCGCCCGCATGTCACCGCAGAACAAAATGCATGTAGTCACTCTGTTGATCGAGGATGGTCATCGGGTCGCTGTTACCGGTGATGGCGTCAATGACGCACCGGCTCTAAAAAAAGCCCATGTCGGTATTGCCATGGGTCTCACCGGAACCAGTGTTGCCCGCGAGGCGGCGGATATCGTGCTTTTGGACGACAACTTTGCTTCCATCGTTCACGCCATCGAAGAGGGGCGCGCAGTATTCGAGAACATCCGTAACTTTATTACCTATATCTTTGCCTCCAACGTTGCGGAACTTGTCCCGTATATCGCGTACATCCTGTTCGGCATCCCCCTGCCGCTTGCCATCATGCAGATATTGGCGGTGGATCTCGGTACCGACATGTTTCCGGCACTGGCCCTGGGTTCCGAGAAACCGGCGCCGGATATTATGCAGCGTCCGCCACGCCCCAAAGAGGAGCACTTGCTTACCAGAGGAGTCCTGCTACGCGCTTTTCTCTATCTGGGGATGTGGGAGGCTATTGCTGGAATGAGCGCCTATTTTTACGTCATGTACGAGGGGGGCTGGAGTTGGGGACTACCAATGGCACATACGTCAACGCTCTACCTGCAAGCGACTACAGCCTGTCTTGCCGGTATTGTCGCCACGCAGATCGCCAATGTCTTTGCCTGCCGTTCAGCCAACATTTCCGTTATTACTCTGGGGTTCTTTTCAAACCGGCTGGTACTGGCAGGAGTTGCCAGCGAAATCCTGCTGGCCGGATTCATCATCTATACACCGCTGGGGAACTCTCTCTTTGCCTGTGCCCCAATAGGTTTAAACGTATGGCTGCTGCTGATTCCATTTGCAATTCTGCTGCTGGTCGGTGACGAAACAAGAAAATATTTTAAGAGCAAGTGAGGATTGACGTGGGAAACTCCAAAGACAAAACCAAGGCAACAGCAACTACCGAACTTCGCAGCAATGCCGAAGCACATCTGCAGGATAATCCCTTTGAAGAATGTTTATCACATAGCAACGATGAAACCAGGCGACTCGTTCATGAACTTGAGGTTCATCAGGTTGAGCTGGAAATGCAGAATGCCGAGCTTCGCCATGCCAGATATGAGCTGGAGAGTGCACTGGAAAAATATACTGATCTCTACGAATTTGCCCCGATCGGCTTCGTAACTCTTGACCGTAACGGGGTCATCGATACCATGAATCTTGCCAGCGCCTCACTTATAGGTGGTGTGCGCTCCAGGTTGACAGGTCGCCACTTCGGGCAGTTCGTCGCAATTAAATATCGTCCCGTCTTCAGCGACTTCCTCGACAAGGTTCTTGCCTGCAAAGTCAAGGAGTCGTGTGAAGTTGAGCTCATGAGCGGCGCAACTCAGCCTACAATTGTCCGGATTGAAGCCATGGCCACCGCTTCAGGGCAGGAGTTTCGCCTTGCTCTGATTGATATTACTGAACGATTGCCAACTACATCGGTATCCGGTTTGTCCGATCAGGCTTATTACTCACAGGAAAAAATTGACGGAGAGAAACCGTGAAGATCTGGACATTTATACTGTTGTTTTTGTTGACTTCAACAACCGCCGCCGCTGCTGTTTCCGGCAACGTATCCGGTTTATGGAATACCGATGGAGGCGACTCGCGCCTGGAACTGTTCAATTGTGGCGATAAAATCTGTGGGAAAATAGTCTGGCTGAAGGTGCCGAACTATATCGACCGCATGGATGGGCCTGTTGGTAAAACAAAGGTCGACTTGAAAAATCCGGATAAGGCGTTAAGGAACAAACCGATACTCGGTCTGCAGGTAATGAAAGGGCTTACCGCAAAAGGGAGCAACAAGTGGGAAAACGGCATCTGTTACGATCCTGAAAGCGGTAAGAGTTACAAGTGTAACATGCAGCTTGTATCGCCTAAACGTTTGAAGCTGCGGGGCTATATTGGTATCTCACTCATTGGCAAGACCTTCGGACTGACCCGCTAATTTGGGTTGTTCCTGGGAGCACGGACATCGATGATAATCAAGTCAGGATACCCATGAACAGATTACTTGCAGCGATATTTTTGATTGTTATTGTTATTTTATCTCCCCAATCTGCCCTGTCTGCTGAAGTATCGTTTGATCAGGCACTGAAACAACTGCACAGAGCCAACGAAACCCTTCAAGCCGCCCGGATGGAAGAAGGTCAACGCGAATCTGAACGGTCGGTGGCCCGGGGGCTGTATTTTCCCCGGATTGACGTAAGCGCCAGATTCACCCGCATCGACGAGCCCATCACCATCACCATCCCCAAAATTGGCACCATCCCAGTGCAGGACGATCAATTCTGGCGTGCCAACGTCAGCTTCAAATGGCCGCTGTTCACTGGAGGCCGCATCTTGGCGGCCAATCGTGCTGCGGAGGCATATCTTGATGAGTCTCAGGAAAAGCGGCGACGGGTGGAATCCGGTCTGATCAGCGAACTGGCCCGGCGCTATTATGGTCTGCGCCTGGCACAGCAGGTGACCGAAGTGCGACGAGAGGTACTGAGCGGGATGGAGATTCACCTCAATAACGCCCGGAAGATGGAAGAGCAGGGAACGATCGCCCGTTCAGAGGAACTTCACGCCGAGGTAACACGCGCCGAGGCTGATCGTGAATACAAACGGGCGGTACGCAATGCCGCACTGGCCCAGACCGCACTGAACGATATTCTCTCCAGCAGAGAGAATGTTATACCGACTTCTCCTCTTTTTCTGGCCAGGGACATCGGCTTGATGGAGACGTTCCGTGAGCAGGGACTTACCGGTAACCCGGCATTGAAGCAGCTTACGGCCCAACGCGAGGTTGCCCACCAGGGGTATAAAAAGGAATTGGGCACATTTGCTCCCGAGGTTTTCCTGTTCGGAGTGGATGAGATCTACCGGAAAGACCTGACCCTGCTCGAGCCGCGCTGGGCTGTAGGGGTCGGGGTCACCTTCAACCTGTTCGAGGGCTTTGCCGGACAGCACCGCGTAGCGGCTGCACAAAAACAGGAGAAACGACTTGAGCACCTGCAACAGGCCGGGCGCCTGAGCGTAGCAACCCTGGTGGAATCGCGCTACCAGGAGGTAATGAAGGCCCTGGAGCAGTATGAAGCGCTCGAGACTTCAGGGAAATTCGCGGATGAGTACCTGCGGATCAGGAAGAGTGCCTTTGCAGAAGGCTATGCCACTTCCCTGGATGTGGTGGATGCACAACTGGCGCTCTCCAAAGTGAAAACGGAGCGACTGGTTGCACTGTATGAATTTGATGTGGCCCTGGCAGAACTGCTGGAGGCAAGCGGCCACAGCGAGCGCTTTGAGGAATATCGAACCAGAAGCGCTATGGAGGTGCAGCAGTGAAATCAAGAAAGAATATCTATCTGGTGCTTGCCGTTCTCGTCGGGGTGGCCATGTTTTCCCTGGCCGGCTGGTTCCTTTTGAAGCCGCCACCTCTGATTATCCAGGGAGAAGTTGATACGACCCAGATTCAGGTGTCATCGAAGCTGTTCGGACGTGTGGCAGCCGTTCATGTAAAAAAGGGAGAGTACGTCAAGAAAGGGCAGTTGCTTATTACTCTCGACAGTCCTGAAATCCGGGCGAAAATGGCACAGGCCACCGCCGCGCAAAAGTTTGCCGGTGCTCAGCGCGACAAGGCCTTTAAGGGACCCCGCCAGGAAGAGCTCCGCGCGTCACTGAGCAACTGGCAAAAAGCCACGTCTGCGGCTGATCTGGCCGACAAGACTTTCCGCAGGATCGACCGACTAAGGGCTGACGGCGTCGTGCCCGCCCAGAAGCGCGACGAAGCAGAAGCCCAGTGGCAGTCGGCATCAAAAACGGCTGAAGCCGCCAGGGCCTCCTACGACATGGCCCTGGCCGGTGCCAGAACGGAAGACAAGTCTGCCGCCACAGCTCAGGCAAGCCAGGCGGCAGGTGCGGTAGCCGAAGTAAACGCCCATCTGCACGAGACGTCACTGTACGCCCCGATTGACGGACAGATTGTCAATCTGCTCTGTGATCCGGGGGAGATTGTCAGCCCCGGCTTTCCAACTATCAGTATCGTGGATCTGCGCGATGCCTGGCTGACCTTCAACGTCAGGGAAGACCTGCTGGCGCATATCAGAATGGGCGATATCATCTCGGCCCGGATCCCTGCCCTCGGCAACCGCCTGATCAAGGCAAAGGTTAACTATATCTCGGCGCTGGGTGATTTTGCGACCTGGCGTGCCACCAAAACCTCGGGTGATTTTGACCTGAAAACCTTCGAGGTACGACTTACCCCTGTCGAAGCGGTAGAAGGGCTGCGGCCCGGCATGAGCGCGATCGTCACAAGGAGTGCGACCCGGCCATGAAGCTGCCGGCAATTAAACGATGGACAGCGGCTGAACACCCAGGCTTTAAGACAGTGGTTCACCGGGAACTGGTCAGAATTTTCTCCCGCCGCATCTACCTGCTGATGGTCCTCGTCCTGCCGCTTGTCTCGTTTGCTGTGCTGGCAGCAATCTTCAGCACCGGTTCCCCCCGCCATCTCCCCATTGCCGTATACGATGCCGATAACACGGATTTTTCCCGCCGCCTGGTTCGCCTTCTGGATGCAGCCCCGTCACTGCACGTCACGCAGCGGGTGACGGACCTGAAAGAAGGTAAAGCGCTGATCCTGTCGGGCGATAGCTATGCTCTGGTGGTTCTGCCCAGGGGACTGGAGCGGGACCGCTTTCGTGGTCAGGGTGCCCAGGTGACCAGTTTCTACAACAATCAGTCCATGACGGCCGGAAGCATCGTCAACCGGGGCATCAGGGACACGCTGAAGGCTGTTTCAGCAGAACTGGACCAACAATCGCGCCGGCAGCGGGGAGAAACGAGTGCGGCTGCAGCAGCCCATGCAGAACCGATCATTGTGGAA
>CAYQMO010000142.1:0-10316 GCA_964418315.1 uncultured Geobacter sp.
ATCGCAGTCAGGTTGCCGGCAGCTACGCTCAATGTACCAAGAGTCAAGGCATTCATATCGGTTATCTGGACGTTGTTCGCCCCGGTGTTAGTCAGGCTTACTGCACCAACGAAGTTGTTTGCGGCATCCGTCAGCGTGATCGCTGCACCACCAGCGTTGATGCTAGATGTGCCGGTTATAGCCAAACCACCAGCCGTTTCAGTGATCGCTCCACCGTTTGAAGTCGCACTCAACGTGCCGCCTACTGTGCCGGTACCAAGATTCAAAGCGCCGGTAGAAATCGCAGTCAGGTTGCCGGCAGCTACGCTCAATGTACCAAGAGTCAAGGCATTCACATCGGTTATCTGGACGCTGTTCAATCCGGTGTTAGTCAGGCTTACCGCTCCAACGAAGTTGTTTGAAGCGTCAGTCAAGGTGATCGCATTAGCTCCTGCGTTGAATGTAGCTGTACCGGGAACAACCGCACCACCAGCGGCCTGGGTTATTGCGCCGCCGGCAGTAACGGACATGTTGCCGGCTATAGTGATAGTGGGGAGCGAAATTGAGGCATTATTAAACGTAAGTGTCAGATCACGCAGGTTTGTCCCTGCAAAGCTAGGAAGCGCCGGGGTAGCATTTGTGTTGCGCAAAGCAAAGTCGCGAATGTTTCCGACCGTTCCACCTATGACTACTGTACCTGATATGTTGTTAGCCTGCGAAGCCAGTGCAACATCCGTATTAGAATTGGTGGCAATTAACGTGAATGTCCCTGCATTGGCAGCCTGGGTAATGGCGCCTGTCTGAGTCAGTGAACCATCCATTTGCACCGTCAACTGACCCGTTCCAACTCCTACGGTACCCAAAACAAGAGCGTTGGTATCACGCAGCGAAATGTTATTCGCTCCGCTGTTGGTTAGGCTTACCGCACCACTAAAGTTATTTGAAGCGTCAGTCAAGGTGATCGCATTAGCTCCAGCGCTGAATGCAGCTGTACCGGGAACAACCACACCACCAGCGGCCTGGGTTATTGCGCCGCCGGCAGTAACGGACATGTTGCCGGCTATAGTGATAGTGGGGAGCGAAATTGAGGCATTATTAAACGTAAGTGTCAGATCACGCAGGTTTGTCCCTGCAAAGCTAGGAAGCGCCGGGGTAGCATTTGTGTTGCGCAAAGCAAAGTCGCGAATGTTTCCGACCGTTCCACCTATGACTACTGTACCTGATATGTTGTTAGCCTGCGAAGCCAGTGCAACATCCGTATTAGAATTGGTGGCAATTAACGTGAATGTCCCTGCATTGGCAGCCTGGGTAATGGCGCCTGTCTGAGTCAGTGAACCATCCATTTGCACCGTCAACTGACCCGTTCCAACTCCTACGGTACCCAAAACAAGAGCGTTGGTATCACGCAGCGAAATGTTATTCGCTCCGCTGTTGGTTAGGCTTACCGCACCACCAAAGTTATTTGAAGAGTCAGTCAAGGTGATCGCATTTGCTCCAGCGCCGAATGTAGCAGTACCAGGAACAACCAAACCACCAGCTGACTGAGTTATTGCACCTCCAGCAGTAACGGACATGTTGCCGGTTATAGTAAGCGGCTTAAGGTCAAGCGCTGTTGTATCAACTACGCTTACGTCTGCAAGGGTGCCGCCACTTGACGCAGCAAAGGTAACTGTGCCGGTAAAGTTGTTGGCATTATTCACCGAAATAGACTTTCCATTTGCGCCGGTAAAAACTGAATTTCCGGTTATGGCGAGAACACCGCTGTTGGTTATGTTGTCTCCTGCCGTTACTGAAAAATTTCCGTTTACGTTAGAAGCTCCCAGAACTATCGCATTTGTATCTACTATGGTTACGTCATTTCCGGTGGTCACGGCAACGGTACCAAAGTTGTTCGAAGTGTTGCCGAGAGTAATGTTATTGGTGTTAGCGCCGGCCGAGAGAGTTGTAGTCCCCGCGACGTTCATCACTGCGTTCTGGGTGATCGCACCAGACGCCGTCAGGTCCAGATTCCCGGCAACGTTCATCACCCCGCTCTGGGCAATAGCGCCAGCCGCCGTCAGATTCAGATTTCCAGTTCCTGTGATGCTTGCGCCGGCGATATCGATCGCTTTACTGTTGTTCAGGGTGACATTACCACCTGAAGTAAGATCGGCGCTGGTGAGGCTGTTTGACTGACTCAACGTGGAAGCAGAGCTCCCAGTATTGTTTAGGGTGAGCTTGACGCCTGTGAGCGCCGTGTTGTTCGTCTGGGTGACAGTGCCGTCAGCCTTGATGACGATGTTGCCAACCGCGCCGGCGTTAAACTCCTTGAGTGCGACGGTAGTCCCCTTTGAATAGATGTTGATGTCTTTTTCTGTGGAGGTGCCGTTGGGAAAGGCTATCGTAGCGGTGTTAGTTACCGCAATCGTGTTGGCAGTAAAGCCGAGCGGGTTGCCTGTTGCTCCCACGATGCCGTTGGTCGTGATAACAAGATCATCGGCTGTAATGACACTGGCGTTAGCTGCACCGCCATTTGTCACATCGCCATTAACAGACAGGACAATATCATTTGAACCTGCGTTCAGTGTTTTTACGGCAACACCCTTGCTATTGGTGAGAGTGATCGCGCCTGCTGCCGTAATATCTACTGTGTCAGCGCTAGTCGTCAAAGTGACAGCGCCACCTGTTACGCCACCGATAACCAAGTCTTTGGCTGTCAAAGTACCGGTAGCGGTGATGCTTGGCGAGGTAATTGTCAGTGTGCCGGTAGATGCAGAAAGGGCATTTGCACCCGAATTTACAGTTCCTCCGGTTACTGCTTCAATCGTGAGCCCATTATTTGCGGCAAGCGGAGAATTGATTGTGATGGTCGAGCCCTGCAGACGCAACTGTTTGGAGAGGTTGAGCGGACTGTTGATTGTGATAGCAGCAGCACCGACACCATTGTAGTTTGAGTCAGTTAGTATACTGGAATTCAGAGAGCTTGCGTCCGTGACTGACAATGGAGCGGTGGAAAGCATAAGGTTCTTGATTCCTATATGATCTACTGCACCAGGACCTACAGTTATGCCGTTTGGATTTGAGATGATAACAGTCGCCGATGTGTCGCCTTGAAGGCTACCTAGGAGAGAAGATGCATAAGAAGCGCCAACGCCGGTTACTTTGTTCAGATAGATGGCGTTTAATCCAACAAAGCTGAGGGTATCGGAAGCTGCTATATTGAGCTTGTCCCAACTCAATATGGCTTTGTTATTCATTCCAGCATCGATTTGCAGTACAGTACCGGCAGTAGTTACACCGACGGTTCCACCGATTACTGAATGCGAATTTAGCGTTATGGCAGTGGTGTTGCCCCAACCAGGATTTGTAGTGGTGCCTTGACCCAGAGTTGCAGCCTGAGCGCAGACCGATCCGGCCAAAAGCGCCGCTGAGACAACAAATGTGCCGACCCTGTTTTTCCTCGATTGTTTCTTAAGCGCTTTTTCCATCTCCATCGCGTGCTGGCGTCTGATTTTTCTAAGCATTTGAATTACCCCCCTCTCTGATTGTTATGGTAACTTGAGCCTGCCGAAATTTTCCGAGTCTCCGGTTCTTTACCTGAAAACTGGGTAGGCTTTATAACATACATCTGCTCTTTATGTAAACATAAACCTTGTTCTAAATCTCTAAATCTCCGATATATCCGAACCGGTTATCTCCAGATCGGGCCAACTTTCGTAAATCCAATCTTCCACCCGTTCCAGAACCTGGCGGGGAATGTTTTTATCAGAACTGACGGTGACAAATGCGAGCACACCAACTGTAGCATTATCCTGTCGGTCAACCTCGGCACAGGCAACGTTGAAGCGGTTTCTGGCGCGTCCAAGAATGCTCTTAACGATGCCGCGCTTCTCTTTGAGCGAGTGGGATGGAAGGGAGAGATGAATTTCGAGACAGAAGATATGCATGATGGCAGATATATATTTCGTTAGACTTGAGGAAAGCGCTGTTCACTCATGCGGCCTTTTTCAGTTCCTCACGGACAACCCGGCGCAGGGTACTTTCCAAGTCTTGATGGTTGATCGATTGTTTCAGGGTCTCGTTTATGAGCGTCTGGTAGCCACGATCACCAGCCTGTGCTTTGAACCAGTCAACGATTGAGACGTCAAGCATGATGTTAATCCGTTGTTTTTTTGCATTAACAGCGGCATGCCATTTTTCACGGGTAACGTCTTTCATGCCTATCCGATAACGTGCCCGTGACATGTCCTCAACCGAAATTTCCGGATATTCATCTTCAGGGATATTCTTCAAAGTAGAGTTCTTGCTCATATCGGGTCGCCTTTCTCATTGATATTATGCGTATCTCGGCCTCTGTTTCGCTGTGGACGACCACAACCACCATAACATGTAGCAAGCCGAGTGCAATCCATCTTTGCTCGACATAATCAAAGCGGTTATCCTCAAACAGCCTGTACGGGGCACTTAAAACCTTTTCAGCATCGGCAAAATCAAGCTTATGCTTCCTCAGATTCTCCAGTCTCTTGTTTTCGTCCCAGGTAATTTTCACAGGCTATTCTATACACATTATTATACTCATCATCAAACAGAAAATTGCTATGCGGATGTTGCAGGAATAATCCTAACCCGGACAAGCCGGGACCAATATATTATCACCCAAAAACTGCACGCCCACCACAGAGTCACAGAGAACACAGAGGAATCATTGAGTTTTTTGAAAAGAACGTATCACAAAAAAGGTGAACGGCAAAACAAAGTGCTTCTAAGGCTAAGGTAGCTGTTATTATTGAATATTTTCTCTGCGTCCTCTGTGACTCTGTGGTAAGGTTTGCAGGATTCAGGTGTCAATATTATGAATCTAACCAAAAAATATTTCTTGCTTCGTCTTTATCCGCCGTTATCCTTTTTTATCCCTGTTAAATCAAGGATTTGCTTTTGACTTCAAAGGCTTTTTACAGGGATAAAGAAAGATAAAGGCGGATGAAATCTTTTCTAAGGAAAAAACGTCTGACTGCTATTTGCGCCAGGAACGAGTCATTTCATCATCAATAGCCGCCTGCATCCCATTCAGACTTATTGCCACACCTTTATAACCGACGCACCACAAACCACTCTGCAGGCTGGTGGCCGGAAAATTGCTCAACGGTTTAAGCAACACCCCGCCTTGCACATCTTCAACGGCAAATCTGGTACCCGGTCTCCAGTCATGATCTTCTTCCTTAAAATTCGCAATGCCTCGGCGTACGCGGAAACGGGATCACGTCGCGGATGTTCTCCATCCCGGAGAGGTACATCACCAGACGTTCAAACCCCAGTCCAAACCCGGCATGAGGGCAGCTACCCCAGCGGCGGCTGTCCAAATACCACCAGAGCGGTTCGTGGGCAATCCCCATCTCCGTCATGCGCAACTCAAGCCTATCCAAACGCTCTTCACGCTGGCTCCCGCCGATAATCTCACCCACCTTCGGCACCAGCAGATCCATGGCGGCAACAGTACGGCCATCATCGTTCTGGCGCATATAAAACGCCTTGATATCTTTGGGATAATTGAGGATAAATGCCGGACCTCCCACAAGCTGCTCGGTAATGTAGCGCTCATGCTCTGTCTGCAGGTCCAGCCCCCACTCCACCGGATAGTTAAATGCGTTCCCGGATTGCTGCAGACGCTCTATCGCCTCTGAATAATCCATCCGGACAAAATCAGCTTCTGCAACTGAACGGATACGCTCAAGCAGGCCATTTTCAATATGTTTGTCAAAAAAAGCCATATCATCGGCACACTCTTCAAGAGCAAAAAGACAGAGATATTTGATAAATTTTTCCGCCAGATCAGCGTTGTCAGCCAGTGTGGCAAAAGCCATCTCAGGTTCGATCATCCAGAACTCGGAGGCGTGCCGGGCGGTGTTGGAGTTCTCAGCCCGGAAGGTCGGACCAAACGTATAGATATCGCCAAAGGCAAGGGCAAACAGCTCCCCTTCCAACTGGCCGCTGACCGTCAGACCCGTTTTCTGGCCGAAAAAATCCTGTCCAAAGTCGGCTCGCCCATCCAGAACGGGCGGATTTAAAACATCAAGTGTACTGACGCGAAACAGTTCTCCGGCGCCTTCACAGTCGCTGGCAGTGATGATGGGAGTATTGACGTACAAAAAGTTATTCTCTGAAAAAAAACGGTGAATCCCCTGAGCAAGTTTCGATCTCAGTCGGAAAACCGCGCCAAAGGTATTTGAACGGGGACGCAGATGGGCAATGCTGCGGAGATACTCGAAGGTATGACGTTTTTTTTGCAGTGGGAAGCTGTCGTCAGATGCACCAATTATTTCTACTGAGGCCGCCACTACCTCCCATTTCTGGCCGGATGCCGGAGATTCGACCAGTGCGCCAGTTACCGTAAGAGCTGCCCCGGTTCCGATCCGGCTTATATGGCTGAAATTCGCCAGTGATGATTCGGCAACGACCTGAATCCCTTCCACTGTTGAGCCGTCATTAAGAACAATAAAACAGATACCCTTCGACGATCTGATCGACCGCACCCACCCGGAAAAATTGCAGATGCCTGCACAACTCCCCTTGTGAATAATATCTTTAATGCGAGTTTTCATTGCGACGCACCTTTGTTGCAAGGTTGATTGGTCAGGCGAACATCTTGAACAACTGGAGAACCAGCAGCGTTATGGCAGAACCGATAGCTGCACCGATAATCACCTCGCGTACCGTGTGAATTTTCATCAGTAGCCGCGAGTGGCTAACCATTACGGCCAGCATGAGAGTGAGAAGCGATATGAGCGGGTCACGAGTAGTCAGCGACACCGCTGTGGCAATTGAGAAGGCAACAGCGGCGTGTCCGCTCGGTATTCCGCCATGAAACGGGGTGCCGGTACCGGTGGCGCTCTTTACAATAACTACGACGATAACCACTATCAGCACTGAAACAACTGTTCCCATATCAGAGACCGTACCAAACATTGCAAGCACCTCGGCGTAGATTGGCATGACGTATTTTGCCAGTATCAGATACCCCATGATACCGGCGCCACAGGCTGTTATCAACACGGCTCCGGCGGCCGTATCTTTTGCGATTTTTGCCAGCGGATGGTAGTCAGGAGAGACGAGATCGACGACAGCTTCAATTGCCGTGTTAAACATCTCGGCACAGAGGACTGACAAAATTGACAGAGCCAGCAGCGCAAACTCCGTCGGAGTCACCTTCAAAAACAGAACAGCCAGCAACACCACAATAGCAGCAACGAAGTGAACCCGCATATGCCTTTCGGTGCGGGCAGCATGCAGTATCCCCTCAACGGCGCAGTTGGCGGATTCTATAAACCGGTCGGGTTTATCAACCCTTCGTTCTTCAGAATTTTGAATAGCTGCTGCTCCTTTTGTGCCATTTTAACCGCCTCAGCCGCACCGCTCCGCTCATGATCATAGCCGCATAGATGCAGGATCCCGTGCATCAGCAGAAACGAGAGTCGTTCAAAGAGCTCCAACCCACCCTCTTCAGCCTCACGTGCGGCGGTGTCGGCCGAAATTATGATATCCCCGAGAGCATGAGGATTTACCCCCCCGAACTCACCCTCCTGCAGGGAAAACGAAATCACATTAGTCGGGCGGTCTTTGGCAAGATACTCCCGGTTTATGATTCTGATAAAGCGATCTCCGACAATTGAAACGGAAAGCTCCGTTTCGTCAGGACATCCCAAGGCGCTTAAGATTCTCACAGCGACTTTTTTGAGCTGCCGGGTCTTGAAATGATGGCGCCTCTGGCGGTTGTTTAACAACAGTGTCATTTGGGACGACTCCCTGTTCAATTCTGCCATTTTCACGAGCTGGACTCTTTTTTGTCCGGTCTCCACCCTTGTGGGCAGGTTCCGGGTACTCAACGCGATGGTGGTAAATACCGTTAAGGATTGTGGTAAAACTACGGGCAATTTCGTGCAGGTTTTTAAGAGTCAGTTCGCATTCATCCAACTGGCCATCAATGAATACGTTATTGATCAGTTTTTGAACCAGTCCCTGAATGCGATCAGATGTAGGAGTCGCAAGTGTGCGGGAAGCCGCTTCAACGCAATCTGCAAGCATGACAATGCCTGCCTCGCGAGTCTGCGGCTTGGGACCGGGATAGCGGAAATCTTTTTCTTCTACCACCTGATTGCTTGACTTTGCCTGACTTTTAGCTCGCTCATAAAAGAATTTTATCAGCGCGGTACCGTGATGCTGACGAATTATATCAAAAATCGGCTGGCCCAACCTGTATTCACGAGCCAGTTCGATCCCCTCCTTGATATGTGAAATCAGGATGAGCGCACTCATGCTGGGGGTAAGTTTGTCATGCCGATTCTCTTCGTCTCCCTGATTCTCGATAAAATAAAGCGGCTTTGCGGCCTTTCCGATGTCGTGATAATAAGCGGAAACCCTTGCAAGCAGCGGATTTGCGCCAATCGATTCGGCTGCTGCTTCTACCAGATTGCCCACAACAATACTGTGGTGATAGGTGCCTGGAGCCTTCACCATCAGTTCCCGAAGCACCGGAGAGTTGAGATTTGCGAGTTCCAGAAGTTTGATATCGGTTGTGTACTGAAAAAACGTCTCGACAAGCGGAGTAAAGCTGGAGACAAAACCGGCGCAGATAAATCCGCTGAACAGGGAAAATAAGGCAATATAGAGAGTCTGCGTGGTGAAAATAGCATTGTTAGCGGTCTGGAATGACAACGCCAGAGCCAGATTGACGACAGAAATCTTGATACCGGCAGTATAGATAGTGCTGCGACTGGTGCAGTGACTGACAGCATGGGCACCGATAATACCCCCCAGCAGCGAATAAATAACTACCGGCATGCTGTTTTCAAACATGATTCCAAGCAGAGGAGCCAGAATAGCACAATAGACCAGAGCAACTTCAGAGTTGATAAAAATCCGGACTATCATCGCTCCGACGGCAAACGGAAACAGATAAAAATAGTTCGAAGCATCTACCGAAGGGAACACTGCGCCGATGTTATGGGTGATAAGAAGTGCGGTCTTGAAGCAGACGAAGCTGATGATAATCAGCAGTGAAATGAGCAGGAGATCTTTATTGGTCGGGTTGAATTTACGAATGTTCTTGCAGGCAAACCTGTAGGGAATATAAAACAGCACCATAATGAGTGCACACGTTCCCAAAGCCTTTAAAAGCCAGTTGCCACTATTCTGGCTGCCAAATATTGCGTCAAGCTTTTGAGCCTGTTCGGCAGTGATCCGTTCGCCCACACGCACGACCATTTCACCTTTTTGCAGTTTGAAAAGCACCGGCCGCACCGTTTCCATGGCGCTGTGGGAATGCGCTTCGGAGGCCTCCCTGTTGTAAAACAGGTTTGGCAGTATAATTCTGGCAATCACTGCGGCAATGCGGGCATTATCTGATACGTTCCCTACCCCTTTGAAACTCCAGTGACTGACTATACGGCGCGCCTCATCAATATCGGTAAAGTTTGTTGAGAAGTCACCCCCAGCACCAATCTTGTGGCCATCGTTATTGGTAATTTCGAGGCCACGCCGAATATCCGTCTGAAAAATGTTGGCATCCAGGACAATCTTGCGCTGAAACAGCTCGTTGAGCAATTCAGAGGTGCTTGCAAGGAAAAGTTTGTCAGAGGTGATTCTGGTCAACGCTGTAATTTCCGCATCACTGACATTTGTATCAAGCAGCGGCGTGAGTTCGGCACGTAATTTGGCAACATTCTTGTTGGGAGTTTCATCGCCGGCAGTGCGCACAATTACGATGGCCTGCTGTAGTTTGTCTTGAAGGGCACCGGCAAGTTGATCACTCAGGTTGTACACTACCGGAGCGTTGTTGGCGGCATCTTTGCGGCGCTGTTCCGTTAATGATCTGGCTTCAACAAGCAGATCCTTGGAGACACGAATATCGGTTGGAGCAATATCGCCGATTTTATATGAGACTGCAGTGTCGTGCCAACTGGGGAGTATTGTTACGGTAAGCAGCAGAGCTGTTATGATAAGAAGAATAAGCCTGTTACGTTGCGATTTTTCGGGGGTAGAAAACTTCTTGATCATGGAATCAAGCAGATCCGACCCGAACCGACTTAGTTTTGTATATGAATTCTGCTCCTGCCTGCTGCCGTTTTGTTCAGCCATAAATGCATACACCAGAGGACGAAAGGAGTCCAGAATTTACATCCGGTGCGGGATAGTAATCTGAAAGGAAAAAGGTGTCAATAAAACTGATTTGGTGACTTTGGAGACAGCCTTGCCATGCTTCAGGTTTCACCCCCGAAGCATGGCATTGTTACTGCCTGTTTACCTCATTCTGGCACTATTGCGCCATCTGTTTCAGAATCTGCTCCAGCTTGCGCAGCTCCTCG
>CAYQMO010000143.1:0-1201 GCA_964418315.1 uncultured Geobacter sp.
CACCCCCACTTGTCCCATATCTCCGGTGTTAAACGGAGAAAAGGGGAAAGGACAGTTGTCATGGGGGAGGCTTTAAGTCGGCTTTAAGCTCCTCCCCTGATAAGGGGAGGTTGGGAGGGGTTGGGTTTTAGATCAGGTTGCAATCAAATGCTTTCGTAGGAGCGCCTTGCAGGCGCGAAAATCGTGACAACATGCCGCATGTCATATTACCAGGAGAGCGAATTGATATGGGTCGCTGTTTCCCGCTCAAGCAGACAGCCGCTTCTAAGGTCGGTATCTTCGGCGGCGTTGATGAGGCGCTTGGCGGCGGAGAGTGCATTAAGCGGATGGCTGGCAATCCGCTCGGCAAGCCGGACTACCTCTTGCCAGAAAACATCATCGGCATATACCTGATCCACCAGCCCCATTCTCAGTGCATCAGCCGAGCTGTACGGCTCTGACGTCATGAAAATCTCTCTGGCAAAATTTTTCCCGACAATGTGAGGAAGTTTGTGAGTTCCGCAGAAACCGGTGATGATACCGAGCTTTGCCCCGGAATGACCGATGCGTAATCCTTCAGTGGCGATGCGGATATCGCACGACATGGCGAGATCACAGCCGCCACCCATGGTGATGCCGTTCAGGGCACAGATGACCGGTTTTGAGCAGGATTCGATCCGGTCGAACAGCGATTGCCCGAACTCGGCAAAATGAAAGGCGTCGCCGGGAGAGAAGTTCACCATTTGGCCGATGTCAGCTCCGGCAGCAAAAGATTCTCCCGGATAGCCGCTGAGAACAATTGTGTGCGCCGTTTCATCTTCCTCAAGTTGCGCAAAAGCACGCTTCAGCTCGCGGATAGTGGTGATGGAGAGTTTGTTAAAACGCGAACCGGCGTCGAGCAGAATATAGCCGACCCGGTTCGTTACCTCTATACGGAGTTTTTTGTAGGACATCAGGCCCGGGGCCGAACGTTCTCTTTCACCCAGGCAACAATATCTTCCGTAGAGGTGCCTGGGGTAAATACCTCGCAGATTCCGCTATCTTTCAGCCCAGGGATATCATCTTCCGGAATAACGCCGCCTCCGAAAACCTTGATATCGTCAACCCCCTTTTCCTTGAAAAGCTGCATGACTCTGGGGAGTAAAGTGTTGTGCGCCCCTGACAGAATCGAGAGGCCGACACAGTCAACATCTTCCTGAATGGCGGCGGAGACGATCTGCTC
>CAYQMO010000143.1:1301-10315 GCA_964418315.1 uncultured Geobacter sp.
GTCAGCACCAGTTCGGTTTTTTCCGGCTTATTGCTGATCAGCTCCAGCACCTGTTCAATGTCGATCAGACCGAAACCGACAGCGCCGTTAATTTCGTCGCAGATAAACAGGTCAAATTCACCTGATGTCAAAAGGTCTCTCGCCTTGGTAAGCGCTTCCTGCGCGATCCGCCGGTCTTCTGTGATCTCTTTGGTATTGACCCATCCCGGCCTTCCGCTTTGAATGATCGTCAGCAGCGGCGCTAGTTTTTCTGCGGCAATATGTTCGCCGTAGCGCCCTCCACCTTTGATAAACTGGAACATGCAAACTTTAAGGCCGCGCCCGACAGCCCGCAGCGCCAGGCCGAGCGCAGCGGTCGTTTTTCCTTTGCCGTTGCCTGTGTAGACCTGGACACACCCCTGTTCCAGAGGCATTGCTCACTCTCCTTTAAAATCGGGTGCGCGCTTATCGAGAAAAGCCTGCATCCCTTCGCGCTGGTCGAAGCTGGAAAAACAGAGGGCAAAGGCATCCCGTTCGAGCATGCATGCGGTCTGCAGGTCGATATCATACCCGGCGTTGACAACTTCTCCGCCGATGCGGATGGCGTTTGCACTCCGCGTGCAGATATGTTCGAGCAGCTTTTCTGCGTGTGTCAAAGCATCACCAGCCGAATAGAGCCGGTTTATCAAGGTGATCCGGCAGGCTTCTTCAGCGTTAATAAGGTCGCCGCTGTAAATCAACTCTTTTGCTTTTGATTTGCCTACCAGTCGGGCAAGTCTTTGAGAACCGCCGCAAAAAGGAATATGTCCCGTCGCTATAGCTGGAAAACCGAAGCGGGCTGACTCAGACGCCACGATAAAATCGCAGGCCAGAGCAACTTCCAGACCCAATCCGGCACATTCACCCTCGATGACAGCGATGGTCGGTTTACCGATTTTCTCAAGGTTGAACATTGTTTTCTGGCCAAAGCCGGACAATTTTGACGCTGTCTGTGGAGATAAAGCGCTCTCTGGCGAACATTGGCAAAAGGCGTCCCCCGACCCGTAAAAAAGGATGCCTTTGATCTCCGCCGTACCTGCCATCGTCTCTATCTGGCGATGTAGATGCTCCAGAAGATCACGGGAAGAGGCGATGGGCTTTCCGGGAAGAGTCACAACGGCTATACCGTTCAACGTGGTATGGATAGAGCCAAGTATGTCAGGCACGGTACTGATCCTGTTAAACGGTTGATTGGATTAAGCGGCGCGACTATAACAATTCAACTGTATACGGTCAAGAAAAGCTTTGGGATGTTTTCACTGATAGTAAAGCAGTATGCGGAATCGTCATCCAATCGGCGCAGGTGGCAATTCAGATTTTTCTACTGTCGTAGGCCCAGTGCAAAAGCGCCTGACGCTGTTTTCTGCGGCACACCAGATATCCTTCCGGACAGTTTTTCTTCAACTGGGCTATATGCCGCGTCATCGCCTTCCATCTTTTTATCTGTCGGGTGTCATCAGAACACCTTCTTCCCATGAAGTAGCGGCAATACCATTGGAACCAGCCTCGCGGGTCATCGGTATGAATCCACCCCTTTTCCCGCCAGTAGGACAAAGGCTTCGAGGCATTGACGCCGAAGTAATTGAGTTCGGGTACAGCACGTTCAGGGCAAAGTTTCGCATTGACATACCACTCGGGCGGAAACTCGTGTCTGCAGTCAGTCATATATTTCCCGCCAAAAACTCCTAATTCAAGCATCTCCTGTGGAGTCAATTCAGGCTTGAAGTCCGGATGGAAGTTTTTTCCCACCGGTTCCGTCAGGAAATAGACGTAATTTACCTGCATCAGGTCGTTTACGCATACGCGTACTTTTGTCGTTAGTGATGAGGACATAACTCTTGGGCGTCAGGCCATTGCTCGCTTGTAAACGCCACTTTTCCCTCCCTCTTTAAACAGCAGCATGATCTCGCCGATTGTAATCGATTTATCACTCCCCTTGCACATGTCATAAATCGTCAGGGCAGCCAGACTGGCCCCGGTCATGGCCTCCATCTCGACTCCGGTGCGCTCGAATGCCCGTACGGTACAGAGCGCCGTAATCACCCCCGCTGCTTCATTGATTTCGAAATCTACCGTGACGCTATGGATAGCCAGCGGGTGAGAAAGGGGGATCAGCTCAGGTGTCCGTTTGGCAGCCATGATGCCGGCCAGACGGGCGACTCCCAGTACGTCACCTTTGGCAACGCCGCCTGCCTTGATGGCCGTTAGCAACGCAGGTGTGAGCCGCACTTCTGCTGCTGCAGTAGCTGTCCGCAGAGTCTGCTGTTTGGCGCTGACATCGACCATGATCGCATGGCCGCTTTCGTCAAAATGGTTGAAGTTCATCATATTCTCCCGATTCTATGCAGGTGGCAGATATTGCTCAAACTGTTTCTTGTCAGTGGCGCATCGGTACGCCTCTTCCGGATTTACTCTTTTGGTTTTCAGAAGGTCAAGCAGATGCTGATCCATCAACTGCATGCCGTCCTTCTTGGCGGTCTGCATGATTGAGGGAATCTGGAATGTCTTTCCCTCACGAATGAGGTTGGCGATGGCTGGAGTACCCAGCATGATTTCCAGAGCAGCAACGCGCCCTTTTCCCTCGGCTGTTTTAAGCAGTTGCTGGCAGACAACACCTTTCAGAGATTCTGACAGCATGGCACGAACCTGCTCCTGCTGGTCGGTCGGGAAAACATCGATAATCCGGTCCACGGTCTTGGGAGCTGTGCTGGTGTGCAGCGTACCAAAAACAAGATGCCCGGTTTCGGCTGCGCTCATGGCGAGTTGAATAGTTATCAGGTCGCGCATCTCACCAACCAGAATGACATCAGGATCTTCACGCAGCGCCGCCCGCAGGGCTGAAGCAAAACTTTCGGTATGCTGGCCAATCTGGCGCTGATTCAAGAGTGACAGCTTGTTTTCATGAATGAATTCCAGCGGATCCTCAAAGGTCAGAATATGCTCCTTCCTGGTTGAGTTTATCAGGTCGATCATGCCGGCTAGAGTGGTTGATTTGCCAGATCCGGTCGGCCCGGTTACCAGTACCAGCCCTTTTTTGAAGCCGGTCATGCGGCGAACACCTTCCGGCAGCCCCAACTCATCAGCGGAGAGAATTTTGGCGGGAATGATACGGAAAACGGCGGCAATACCACGGTACTGCATCATGATATTGCCACGGAAACGTGCCAACCCTGGAACTTCGTATGCAAAATCGAGATCCTTGGTCTCCTCAAAGTGAGCCTTTTGTTTTTCACTGAGTATTTCAAACAGGATCGTTTTCAGCTCGTCATGACCCAGTGTTTTGAAGTTAAGGCGCACCATCTCGCCATGCTGGCGAAAGATGGGAGGATTGCCGGTGGAAAGGTGCAGGTCTGATGCCCCCTGCTCATTCATCATGTTAAAGAGTGCGTCTATGCGTGCCATGAGCTTCCTCCTTCTTCGTAACTAAAGAACAACTGAGGCGATATATTCTTCAGGCGAAACGTCCCCCGCCATAAGGAGTCGCAGACCCTCTTTGTCAAGTCCGTGGTAACCGGTCATTTCGAGGTGGTTTTCCAGATCGGTGACATCGTTTGTCTGTCCAAAAATATGAAGAAATTCATCAGTGAAAACGATGGTGTCGGTTAGAAATAGTCTGGTGCTGAAGCCGCTGTGACCGCAGGCATCGCACCCGGTGGTGCGGTAAAACGATGTGGGGCCGGTAGGCAGGTTCATCACAGCAAGCTCCTCGCCCGGTGGAATACACTCTCTCCGGCACTCCTGACAGAGGAGCTGAATCCCTTTGAACGAGACGAGGCCATTAACGAACACCGGAAGAAAGAAATTCTGCTGTTTATACATCAACAGGTGGCGCAGGACATTACGGGTGCCACGGATTTCCAGCCCGGCCAGAACCAGTTTGCCGCGCATTGCCGCGCGACATGAGGCTGTGAACGGCATGCCTTCGGTGACGTCCTCGATAACAAGAATGTCCGGGGCATGATCCAGTGCCCGCATGACCGCCGAGGCACGTTCAGTCTCATCGCGCGGAAGAAGAATGCGTGGGAAGCGCTTGGTCATTCTACCTGGTCCCTCACCGAGAATGATGACGTTTTTGCCGTCGGTATCAATCTCCTCCATCATAAGATCGATAAAGCGATTGCGTTCCCGGACATCTCTCGAGGCAAAGAAGGTAATACCCTGCTGCTTGCGGGAGAGCCGGATAAAATCAACTTCCTGCTGTTCCGGAAGATGAAGATCGGTGAGCCGCTCCGGAACGGTGGATGCTACGGACGGGCGGATGGTGATGTACTCGCCGCCACAGGCGGCCATGGTAGCAACCTGGAAGTTGATGGTATGAGAGCGGTAGTTGAACGTCAGCAGCCCGTAGGAATTTGACCCGTCGTCGGTCGATGTGCCGATGCTTTTAAGAATTTTGTTAGTGAGATCCTGATAATAGGTGTCGGCCAAAGTTCCGATCGGGCGTGAAATGCCACTCCGTCTGCCGCTGATGGTTACGAATTTTCCCATTGGTTGCAGTGATAGTGATGAAAGGCGATTCTGCAGAATAAAAATCAGCAGGTAGTCGAGCAGCTTTGCACCGCTTATATCACCGTTAATCGCCTCAAGAGCTTTTTCTGAAAATGCCCTCGATTCAAATCCCATCTGCTCATTTTCGTTACTTCCATAGCAGGCGGCGATCATTTCCCGAATTTCACGAACCAGAGCCACAGAAATATTGACCTGACAGCCGGTCTGTTGTTCGATTGCCTCGATTGCCTCTCTGTTTAGCGGGTCTGAGATGGCAATACTCAGCTCGTTTCCTGCTTTAATGAGCGGGATCAGGTTGAATTTTCTCGCCGTCGCCGCCTGCACGAGTCGAACCGCATCAGGGTCGATCATTTCAACTTTGAGGCGAATGTACGGGATATCCAGTTGATTGGAAAGCGCCCAATCAATATCCTCCTGTGTGACAATACCCAGGTTGATCAGCGCCTCACCGAAACGAACGCCACTGCGCTTCTGCTCCTCCATTGCTGCAGTGATATCATTTTCATCGATTATGTTACAGGCAGAGAGTATTGCTCCCATGGATGCTTTTTTCATATTCTCCGACATAGCCGACCTCCATTTTTTACGACGATAGTAAAAATTCTATTCACTGCGTTCACTCAGGTTTTCAAAACGGGTATGCTCGCCGAAGAACGCCAGGTTAACGGTGCCGATTGCCCCGTTACGCTGTTTGCCGATAATCAGTTCAGCGGTTCGTTCATGCCCCTGGGTGCAGGAACTGTCGCGCTTGCGACACTGTTCGCAGTACACCGCCTCGCGGTAGACAAACATGATCACGTCGGCATCCTGCTCAATGGCTCCCGATTCGCGCAGGTCACTCATCATCGGGCGTTTGTCGGCACGTTTTTCAAGCTCACGGTTGAGCTGGGACAGGGCTACGACCGGCACTCCCAACTCTTTTGACAGCGCCTTCAGGGCTTGGGATATCTCTGAAATCTCCTGTTGACGCGACTCAAATTTGGATCCCCCCTTCATCAACTGCAGATAATCGATAACGATAAGCCCGATATCATGTTCACTCTTCAGGCGGCGCGCCTTGGAGCGGAGTTCCAGAACGCTGATGGCAGGAGAATCATCGATAAAAATCCTGGCATCATGGAGTACTCCCGCTGCTCTCGTCAGGCGGGGCCAGTCGGTATCAAGAAAGTGGCCGGTGCGCATGCGGGTCAGGTCGACACGGGCGATGGACGCCAGAAAGCGCATAACCAGATCTTCCTTGCTCATCTCAAGTGAGAAGATGACGGATGGAGTCTTCTTTTTACTCTCGGCGCTGGCGTGCTGGACAATGTTGAGAGCAAGGGTCGTTTTCCCCATTGATGGTCTGGCAGCAATAATGACCAGGTTTCCCGGCTGGAAACCGGCGGTAATCTTGTCCAGTTCGAGATAGCCGGTCGGAACTCCGGTAATATGCTCTTTTTTGTCATGGAGCGACTTGAGGATTTTAAAGGCTTCCTTGATGAGCGGCTGAATCGGAACATACTGCGGGCGCAGCTTGTTTTCGCCGATTTCGTAAAGATCTTTCTGAGCCTTGTCGAGCAGTTCATTGACATCGGTCTGATCCTCGTAGCTGCGGGTGACGATCCCGGTGGCGATGGTGATCAGTTTGCGGTTGACCGATTTCTCTTTGACGATCCTGCAGTAGTAGGTAATGTTGGCGGCAGTCGGGACATAATCGACCAGCATCAGCAGATAGGCCGCCCCGCCGACTTCATCAAGTTCCCCTTTTTTCTTCAGAGTTTCGGTCAGCGTCACCAGGTCGCACGGTTCACGCCGGTCGGATAGCTGCATCATGGCGAGAAAAATCTTGCGATGCACCTCGCGGTAGAAATCTTCCGGGACAATGCTTTCCAGCACCCGGTTGATGGCGTCGTTTTCGATCAGAATACCGCCAAGAATCGACATTTCGGCATCGAGATTCTGAGGGGGGAGTTTCGGGTCAGTCATATTTTTGATTCCTTGTGATTGTACGGTGTAATATTAAAGTTGATCCCAAGGACATGGCTTTGCCCTGCCTGTTTTTGGCAGATCGTAAGCGGCATCTTCATAATCCTTTACTTTTATAACATGAGTGGTATATTTGAGCCATGGCTTATCGTATTTCATACTACAATGAAACCGTTGAAGCTGAGCTTGATGCTTGGCCAGTTGGTTTGCTTGCCCGTTTTCGTGCGTTGTCCATGCGCATGGAAGAATATGGTCCCAACTTGGGAATGCCTCATTCACGCGCACTTGGCAATGGCCTTTTTGAAATCCGCGCCAAGTCAGAAGAAGGAATTGGGAGAGTATTTTTCTGCACCATGGTCGCACGAAAGATCATAATACTACACAGTTTCATAAAAAAGACGGATAAAACACCAAAACGGGAACTCGATATAGCGATCACTCGACAGAAGGAGGTAATTAGTCATGGGCTATAAGCCAGTTTCGTATGATCCCAAGAAAAAACTGGAAGTCGACCTGCAGGATCCAAACTTCAAAAAAGCCTGGGAAGCATTGGGTGACGAATTTGCTACTCTGGATGCTCTGCTTATGGCGCGTAGACAGGCTGGGATGACCCAGGAGCAAGTGGCAGCCAAAATGGGAGTTTCTCAGCCATCATTGGCGAGAGTAGAAGCATCACTCGGTTCTCACCGCCACTCTCCGTCTCTTGAGATGCTGCGAAAGTACGCTGCCGCTGTAAACTGCAAGCTGGAGATTAAGTTGATATCTCAGCAATCGTAAGTGGTCGGATCGCAACCACATACCATTTTAAGAGATTGTATAGAATTGGGACCCGGCCATTCTGTATTCTTCATCAGCAGCAACTCCGCAGGTAACACAGCCGCATACCTCTGCTTTGTTAGCCTTTTCGTCTAGCCAACGGGGCTTCGACTGTCCGTACCGGTTTTCAAGGGTCGTTCTTGCCGATGGTTAGCGATCAATCCGATACCGGCTTAATTTGCCCATCCATCAACTCATCTAGTGCGTGAAGCCTACTCTCAAACTCCTTTTCGCTGAGAAGATTCTTCCTGTAAAGCTTTCTTATAAAATCGTCAGAACTATTCCCTTGTTTTTTTGTGTTGCATTGATGACAGGCCGCCACGATGTTTCTATATCCGTTGCCTCCACCATTCAACAAAGGGACCACATGGTCTAATTCACAAGAATCTTCTGCAATTTCGCGGAGGCAGTAAAAACAACGATTTTGTTCTCGTTTTAGCAGTGCCCCTAAATATTCCCTGTTCTTGTAAAAATCAATTTCTTCAATGTCAACTATGGCTTCTGCTTTTATATTGGAAGGTATAGATAACTCACTAGGAAGATAAACTTTAACAAAATGACCTTTCCTAGTCTGTTCTAGTTCAACACACCCCTTCTCAGCTAACGACCTTATTGTTTTTCTGGCCTGCCACTCAGAGCAGCCTAATGCACTCGAAATAGTGGAAAGAGGAATAGTAGTGGTCTCCAAGCCATTCAAGCGAGTGTGCCGGAGCAGGTAAAAATATAAGCCACGTTCCCATATGTCACATTGGTAGTAAGGCAACAACTCATCTTCGATGTCTTTTAATATTGACTGCCAATCCATATTTCTTCCTTTTTATCGCTAACGTGATTATTGACTGGCCAGAAAAAGCTGTTTATACGGGTTGCTGGTGCCAATTTGTTACCCATACAGAGAAACTATGCAGATTCTTACACAAATTGTGTTTAATGGTTTTACTTATCACATAAGCTTCTCATATTGGCCACTTGTTGCTTCACATCTGTTCCACCAAGCCCAGCTTCCAACAACCGAGAAGCTTCCAGCATTTCACGCCATTCATGCAGTTTCTGCTGCAAAAGCTGCTTTGAAATCATCTTGGTTTCGTATTCGGCAACCAAGGCGGGAGATAGATTGCGGCTCAGAGCATATTCGACAACCTCATCATCCTTGCGACGACAGAGTAACACGCTGATGCTGGGGTTTTGCATCGCGCCAGTAAAATACAATGGTGGGTCCAGGACAAAACTCTCGGCAGTGCCGAGAGTTTTTCATCAGCAGAGTTTTTCAATTGGATAATTTATCTTTGAGTTTAAAAGGTTTCATCCGCCTTTATCTTTCTTTATCCCTGTTAAAAAGCCTTTGAAGTTAAAAGCAAAACCTTTTATTTACAGGGATAAAAGGGATAAAGGCGGATAAAGGCAAAAGCAAAAAGGTTTTTTGTTTAAACCATATTTTTTAACATCGTGGTTACGGCTCGTCCGGGTTGGGTTTCAACAAGTGTGACATTCGTGGCATAAAAAGCGCGTTAACGTCAATCATTAATGATAGCATTAACTTCCGGGAATTCTGAAATATGCGGCTTGATCCGTTTTGTCATATACCCTTTGAAACCTTCTCCCGCCGCAGGAGATCTCCCGCTTCAACTAAAAAATGGAAGATTCAGTAGTATTCCGTGAATTCTGTTCATATACGTCATTGATGCAGTCAATGCAACGGAGAATGT
>CAYQMO010000144.1:0-10299 GCA_964418315.1 uncultured Geobacter sp.
TTTCGATCTGTATCTGCTCGATGGTGGCCGCTATCTCGGCGGTAGAATCAGTGGTCTTTTGCGCAAGCCGCCGGATCTCCTCGGCCACCACATCAAAACCCCTTCCGTGCTCACCCGCACGCGCAGCCTCTATTGCCGCATTAAGCGCCAAAATATTTGTCTGTGAGGCGATTTCACCGATCAGCCGGACGATTTTACCGACCTCTCCCGAGCGCTCTTTCAGCCTCCGGAGCAAGTCGTTCACCATACAGATGTCAGTAACAGTTTTCTTTACCTTCTGTGAACCGACCCTGGCCATTTTTGCGGTGGAAACCGCGCTGTCGACGGTTCCCCTCGCATTTCTGGAGACTTCCTGAACGGAGGACGCCATCTCCTCCATGCAGGAGGATGTCCTTACGACCTCGTTAAGTTGTGAATCCGCCCCCCGGCTCATCTCCTCGGAGGTGGCACCGATCTCCGCCGCCGACGAAGCGAGCTTGGTTGTATAATCGACAAAATTACGCATTATCCCGGCCAGGCTCTCCATGAAGGCGTTTAGGTCTTTGCCGAGTTCTCCGATTTCATCATGTGACGATGCTTTAAGACGGATACGGAGATCGCCGTTAGCTGTGATATCCCTCACTTTGCCGGAGAGTTCCGCCAGTGGAGTAGAAATTTTCCTTGCGCTGACTATCCAGATCGTTGCCAGTAAAACAAAATTGCAGAGAAGAAATAGTACCTGTACGACTTTCAGTGTACTGACTTTATCCCTCGATACCGCTTCGGCCACGAAGACCATGCTGTTGGTCTGTTCAAAGTAGGCCTCGCTCTCAGCAATAAGGTACGCCTTTTCAAGAGAACCGTTACGGAATTTTACGATATCATCCTTGAGAGTCTCCCACGATTTTTTTACATCTTTTACCGTCGAAATGAATTTTTTGGAACCATCCTGCGGTAAATTCAGGGCGGCATCTCCGTTAATCAGGCCGCTTATGATTTTGTCCAGTTTTACGATCAACCCGTCTGATCTGGTGCCGTAGATCTCCAGCTTGATCAGACGCTGGGTAGCCCCCCTGACTATCCCTGCATGGTTGACGATGCTGGCATCACCCTGCATTTTCTGAAGTTGATAAAAAACCGATGCCGTGCTGACCAGCGAAAACGCAAGGAGTGCAGCGACTATCAGTTTGAGAATGGAACCTATCTTCATCTCTCTCCTTAAACCCGAAACTTATCCGTTACCTCTTTAAGCTTCTCGGCCAGCATGCTCAAGTCCTGAATCGCCTTGGCTACTTCTCTTGAGGCCTGCGCCGTCTGCTTGTTCACTCCGGAAATGTTCTGCAGGGAGTCGGAGATCTCTTCGCTCGTCTTTGCCTGCTGAGCCGCCGCAGATGAGATCAATTGAATCATGTCCGTTGTCGAGACGATTCCCTCCACGATGTCTTCAATGGCTTGGCCGGCCTCGACAGCCGCTGCCGTACTGGACTCCATGCTGCTTACAGCATCGCGGGTTTCAATCTGTATTTCCTCGATCGTGGCTGCTATCTCGGCGGTGGAGTCGGTGGTCTTCTGCGCAAGCCTTCTTATCTCCTCTGCCACCACATCAAAACCTCTTCCATGCTCACCAGCGCGTGCCGCTTCAATCGCCGCATTCAGAGCCAGGATGTTTGTCTGAGCCGCAATCTCACTGATAAACTGTACGACTTTGCCCACTTTCTCAGAGCGTCCTTTCAGCCTTCGGAGCGAGTCGTTCACCCCGCTTATGCCGGCTACCGTTTTTTTCACCCTCTGCGAGCCGTCTTTTGCCAGTTTTGCCGCAGAAACTGCTGTTTCCGATGTATTCTTGGCATTTCTCGACACCTCCTGCACCGAGGCGGCCATCTCCGACATGCCGGATGAGGTTTTAATGACCTGGTTCATCTGCGAATCCGCCCCCCGGCTCATCTCCTCCGTGGCTGCGCCGATCTCTGTGGCTGACGAAGAGAGCTTGGTTGCGTAATCCATCAGATTACGCATGATAGCGGCCAGGTTCAGAATCATCGTATTTTGAGCCTGCATAAGGGTGCCCAGTTCATCTCCACGCATTTCCGTAGCGGCAATATTTGCGGTCAGATCTCCGGAAGCGACCCTTGTGACCGCTACCATTGCCGCATGCAGAGGTACGGTTACAGATCTTATCAAAAAGAAGAGTGCAATAAGACTGGCGAAGATACTGAAAAAAAGCAACGAGTAGACGGTGGTGACGGCAGACTTCCTGGCTTCCTCCGCATTTTGCATAAAAGAGAGCGCCTTCTTGGCGGCGAAATCGTCAATGGCCTCCGTGGCCGCCTCAAGATCTTTTACGAGATGGGTGGCTTTTGTTCTGTGAATAATTTCCGCTTCGTCTTTCTTACCAGCAAGAGCGAGGGCAATTTGCTGGTCCCTGATCTTCTTCCAGTCGGCGATAAAGGCGTAAGCTTTATCAAGCATAGCCTTGTCACCCAAAAACGAGACCTTCAATATTTCATGTTGTTTGTACATCTCTTTCTCCAGGCGATTGATTTCTTGAATCTGCTCTTCAATCTGACCGATGTTATGGGAAAGAAGCACATCTTTCATTGCCCTGTTGATTTTTACTATCAGGAGTTGTACTCGCGAGATGGCGTTGCTGGTGGTAAAAGGATGCTTGTGCAGCAAGAACGTCTTCTCGGCAAGAAAACTCATCCGATTAATAGCTACAAAGGTGACTGCGGAGGCGCAGATCAATATAATTAAAAATCCGATACCGAGACGTACCCCTATCTTCATGTTGTTAAACATACTAGAATCCCCCTTTTTCAGCCTTTGGCTGACGTCGTATTAACCCCACCTGCACCGCAAACATACTCTGCATCTATGATAAGCGTTACACTTCCGTCGGTCAGTATGGCAGCCCCTGTAACCCCTTTGACAACGCCCAGGTACTCTCCAAGCGGTTTCATTACCAGATCCTGCTTGCCAAGCAGCTCGTCTACGGAGATGGCTATCTTCTTTTCCGCAAACCCGAGGACGACTACCGGAATCAGTCCGCTCTTTGATGATGGCACGCCACCCCCCAGTATGGAGTTCATCGATTTAAGCTGCAGCGCCGTGCCACGGATGAAAATTACGTCATTCTTCTCCAGAGTGTTTACCTCGGAGGCGTCGATAAGCAGGGTTTCACTTACTAAATGAATCGGGAGGGCGTATACCAATCCACCTGACCTGACGAGGAGCACCTGAAGGACGGCAAGCGTAAGAGGAAGCTGTATCCGGAATGTCGTCCCTTTTCCCACGACCGTATGCACATCAACAGTGCCGCGAAGGCTCCGGACGTTCTCTCTCACGACATCCATCCCGACCCCGCGCCCCGAAATATCGCTCACCTTCTCGACGCTGCTGAAACCGGGTAGAAATATCAGCTTTACAGCCTGGTCATCGGTAAGAGTTGCAGCAGCCTCCGGAGAGAGCAGCCCTTTTCTTATCGCAGTCGCGCGTATCATCTCGGGATCGATTCCCCTCCCATCGTCTGATATCTCTATGATTACGCTGTTTTGTTCATGCCGTGCCCGAAGCTGAATCCGGCCTACTGGCGGTTTACCAAGTCCGCGTCGTACTTCAGGATTTTCGATAGCGTGGTCGACGGCGTTTCTCAGGATATGCACAAGCGGATCATAAATCTGTTCGGTTACGCTCTTGTCGAGTTCGGTCTCCCTGCCGGAAATGACGAGTTCGACCTCCTTCTCCCGACCCCTTGCCAGATTCCTTACTACTCCGGGGAATTTATTGAAAAGCTTTTCGATCCGCACCATGCGTACGATCATGAGGCCGGAATGTATCTGTTTGGTGAGCCTGGTTATGGTCGAGGAGATCGTGGTCAGGTCATTGTCCCTTAAACGAGCGGAGGTGCCGTTCAAGCGGTTTACGCTCGTTATCATTTCGCCGACAAGATTCATGAATGAGTCGAGTCTGGCGGTGGAGACTCTGATGGTGTCCGAAACAGCAGGGCTGTTTTCGGCGCTCACTCTCTGGCTGGCGGGGTCGTTTATGCCGTTCTCCATCGTTAAGAGTGGAGGGTTTTCGGTTGCGCCGGTTTCAAGCAGTCCGGAGAGTGTGAACAGAATGGGGGATATTTCGACATCCGACAATTCCCTCCTCCTCGCCCTGTCCCTTACGAGGGTCAGCATCGCGGTAGCCTCGAACATCGTATCGATTATCGCTGCCGTCACCTTTAACTCACCTTTGCGAATCGCCCCGAAGACATCCTCCATTCTGTGGGCTATCTCCCGTACGCCGTTAATGCCGACAAAAGAGGCTGTCCCCTTCAGGGTATGGGCTACCCTGAATATCTCATTTATGACATTCGCATCCTCCGGTTTTTCCTCCAGTTGCGTGAGGCAGAGGTTTAACTGGTCCAAAAAATCCTGGGATTCCTCCAGAAAGTCCTCAAACATCTGGGCAATTATCTTTGCGTCGATGTCGCTCTCGATGTCGTTTTCAGACATTTCCGGCTCCCTTAGAGAAACAGTTTTTCTACTGCGGCGATGAGCTCGGATGGTTTGAACGGCTTTACGATATAATGCCCCGCGCCAAGCGCCTGCGCCGTATCCCTGTCTTCATCCTGTCCCTCTGTAGTGAGCATCATCACCGGAATGGCCGAATACGCTTCGTCCGACTTGATCTTTTTCAGGAACTCGAAACCGTCCATTCGTGGCATGTTGATATCGAGTATCAGCGCGTCGGGAATCTCTCTTGCCAGAAATTCAAGAGCCTCCTGACCGTCAACCGCCGTAGTCACCTTGAATCCCCTGCTCTTCAGTGTAAATTCTACCATTTTCCTGATGCTCGATGAATCATCAACTGCAAGAATTTTTTTTGCCATTTGCTACCTCCGTTATATTTATTTTCTATACGCCACTGTCTGTTTGAGCCTGACGACATCAAAGAACGAGGATGAACGGTTCAGGCTCTCCGAATGGCCGAGATGCAGATATCCCCCCTTCGCGAGAGAACGGCGCAGGTTATCGATGCATCTCCCCTTGTCAATATCGTCAAAATAGATGATTACATTCCTGCAGAAGACCGCGTCTACATCCCGGATTCTGCCGGTTGCGAACGGATCCATGAAATTGATATGGACAAATTTTACCAGCCTGCGAACCTGTTCGTTGACCAGGTATTTGCCGTCATCCCTCTTTTCAAAATATTTAAGGAGATAAAGCGGCGGAGTACGCCGCACACTGTAGCTGTCGTAGACCCCTTCACGGGCGGCGCTTAATATGCTCCGGTTTATATCGGAGGCTATGATGTTGATTCTTGAAGGCTCTATCCGGAGAGGGTGCTCCAACAGCAGCATGGCCAGGGTGTACGGTTCCTCTCCGGTTGCGCAGCCGGCGCTCCAGATCGTGATCGGGGTGCCTCCCGGTTTCTGCTCAAGAAGCTGCGGTACGATCTCGTCGCTGAAATCCTCCAGTTGGGCATCCTCGCGGAAGAAGTATGTCTCGTTTACCGTTGCGGCGTCAACAAGATTGTCAAGTTCTCCCCCCCCACCGGGATCATACTTCAGATAGAAGAAATAATCCTTTGCGCTCTCCATGTTAGTGGCCTTGAGGCGATGGCCAAGCCTCACACTAAGGAAACTGACCTTCGTGTCGGAAAGCCAGATGCCGCTACGCTCTTTGATCAGATCCCTCAGGTTTCTGAACTCTTCGATGGTCAGCTCGTTCATAAACTACCCGTATATCGACCGAGGGTTTCGACTGCAGCTTTGCGTACATCCGGATCAGACTCTTCGCTCATGGCGGTCAGCAGCACAATAGTCTCCGGATCTTTCATCTTCGACAACGCCTCCATGGCAACAATTCTCACCGGCGTCAGATCATGCTTCAGAGGTTTGCGCAGAGCCATACCGGCCTTCTCTCCGCCGATATTACCGAGCGCTTTGACAGCGGCGTAGCGTACCCAGACGTTTTCATCCTTCAGAGAAGCTACGAGCGGTTCTACCGAGCGCTGATCTCGCAGTGCGCCGAGGGCGGAGGCTGCCGATTTGCGCACCTGCCAATCTTCATCCATAAGTGCTGATATCAGCGGTTTTAGCGCCTTAATGATCTTGCGCGTTCCTATCGAATTCGCCGCAAAGCGGCGTACCCCGCGATCAGCGTTATTCAAGGCATCCATCAGATAGCCGTCGGTTCGTCTATCCGTGATGATCCCGAGGCATTGGACAGCCGCCTGTCTCACCTCCATCCTGGCATGTTTAAGAAAAGGCGCCACATGGGTAATGATTTCGGGGGTACCAATTTTTCCGAGTGCTTCAGAAGCGGACTCCCGCACATCGACAAACTCATCTTCAAGCAGAGGAAACAGTTGACGTGTGCCCTTTACCGCTCTTAAGTCCCCCAGTGACTGGGCGGAGGCGCTCCTGACATGTCCGCTCCTATCATTCAGACGAGGTATAAGTTGCTCTACGACCGAGCTGTCCTTAAAAGAGGCGAGGGTTCGCGCTGCTGTCGCGCGGATTATGTCGCTTTCGTTTTCAAGGGCGACGAGGATCGGCGGAATTGCTTCCCTGTTCTGTATTTCCCCGAATATCTCGATCATCTCCTTGAGAAGATTATCATCTTGGGGCAGATAACGGATCAGCGCCTCGATATGCCGGGTGCCGAGTTTTACAACTGACGTGCGCGAGATCTCCCGTATCTCCTCGTCAAAGTCGGAGAGCTGTTCCAGGAGTGCCGGGAGGTCGGCTCCCGAACCGATCATCCCGAGTGTCCAGATGGCCGATTTTCTGACATCCGGATTGTTGACCGTAAGTGCGGAGTTTACTATACCGTTCACATCGACTCCCAACTCCTGCAAGCGATCAAAAGCACCGGTGGGACTGTTCTGCTCAATCTTTGCAAGCGCGGCAAGCGTGGTGTGAAGGAGCATTTCGTTGCTGGTTTCAAGCCGGTCGATAAGAAAACTGACAGGCTCGGCGACGCCGATATTGCCGAGCGCCTCGATGACGGCGTTCCTGATCCATTCGTCCTCGTCGTACATCTTCAGCAGTTGTGGAATGGCCTCGACAGCCTTTAGCATACCTAGCGCCTCTATTGCCGGGTATCTGGCCCATTCATCGGAGAGAACGGAAAGCAGGAGCGGAATTGCCTCTTTATCCCCGATTCTGCCGAGAGCTTCCACTGCGGCGTAACGGACGTTTTCTTCAGGATCCTGAAGCGCACCCTTCAACGCGGGAAACGCCTCTATGAGCCCACCGGCGGCGATGATGTTGGCGGCAAAAATACGAATATCGCTGTCGTCATCATTTAGATACTCTTCCACCCGCCCCAATGCGGTCAACCCGAGTCTGGCGAGGAGAGCCATCGCCAGCGAGCGGAGGGTAGGGTTCTCTTCGCGCAGGCAGTCAAGCATCTTTGCAACAATTTTTTCATCGGCGATTTCGAACAGGATATTTGCGACCGCCGAACGGACGTAGGAGGATGGGTCGGAGAGCCCCTGTATCAGGATTTCAGTGCCTCCTGGAATGCCAAGATCGCCGATCTCCCGGTAGATATCTACGCGGTTCTCTTCATCACTTTCCATTATGCTTTGCCGGTACTGCTCAAGAATGTCTGTTCCGATCTCCATATATTCTCCTGTAAAATTATCCGACCTCGGTATATTCACGTACTCTGAATTCAGCTCCAAGTGACTCTGCAATGTTTCTGCATGTCACAATATCTACGCCCGGAATAGTAACTGCGGTGGCGATGACCTGCGGAACATGCGTCGATGCCGAGCGGATAAAGTCACAAACGCCAGCAAAGGCGGATTCACCGAAGGGGGTGTTACAGAGCTGCCGGTACGTTGCGGCATCCGGAGCATTGAGGCTGACCGAAAGGCTGTCAACCAGACCTGCCAATTCCGGCAGGATATCGCGTCCGTACAACTGGTTGGCCTGGCCGTCAGTATTGATGCGAATAAAGTAGCCTCTCTGTTTCAACGCGCCTGCTACCTGCTTGACAAGATCGAGACGAATGAGCGGTTCGCCGTAACCGCAAAATACTACTTCGTCAATTCCCTCCGGTTGACCAATTGCCGCCATTACCTCTTCAAATGATGGTTCGCTGTTCAGCATCAGGTTGTGACCCTTGACCGTAAAATTGTCAAATTTCGGGCAGAAACTGCAGCGGTTTGAGCAGCGGTTGGTGATATTGAGGTAGAGTGAGTTTCTGATTTTATAGGCAATTTTTGCCGATTGATCCCAGATGTTGATAGCGAACAGATCTCTGGCATTTTTGGTTGTAACGCGGGCGACGTCATCGAGTGTCAGACCCTTGACTTCAGCCACTTTTTCCGCAGCAAGTCGCACATACGCTGGCTCATTGCGTCTGCCACGATGCGGGATAGGTGTAAGATAGGGGCAGTCGGTTTCGACAAGCATCTGATCGATACTGACCGCCTTAACAACATCACGCAGGCTTTGATTGCTGGCGTAGGTGATCGTTCCCGGAATTGAAATATAAAAACCGAGCGCTATCGCTTCAAGCGCCATCGTGGCATCGCCAGAAAAACAGTGAAGCACACCTTTTCTAATAGTTTCCTCCCGAAGGATCGTCATGACACGATCATGGGCATCGCGATCGTGGACGATAACCGGCTTGTTCAGTTCGGCAGCAAGCTGTAAAAAACTGCGAAAAACAATCTCCTGGACGTTTCGTGGTGAACGGTCACGATAAAAATCGAGCCCTATTTCCCCTATTGCAACCACTTTGGAACTGGAGAGGGCAAGAGTTCTTATGACATCGTAACAGGCATCGGTAACCCGAGCGGCGTCATGTGGATGGATTCCCACTGACGCATACAGTTGCGGATATTTTTCGGCAAGTCCGACAGATTCACGGCTCGATTCGATGTCGGTGCCAACAACCAGAATGGCGGCTACACCGGCATCTTCGGCACGCTTCAGCATATCTGCAAAATCCCCGGTATAGTCACGGTAATAAATATGTGCGTGTGAGTCGATCAGGAGTGGTTTCTGCGACATCACTAACCTTTTACCTCTTCTTTAAGTCCTTCGATAATCGCTTTGACCTCGGCAATCATGTCGACGGCCTGGGCAGATTTTTCATATTTCAGGTAATTTTCAAAATGAACGATCGCATCAGCTATACGATCCTGATCCATACATATTCCACCGAGCGTAAGGTACGCCATGCTGTACGCAGGATCACACCGAACCGCCTCAAGGCATTCATCTTCAGCCTCTTCCAACTCCTCCAGATCATAGTACAGTTCACCCAGGTTGAAATGAGCCGCCGGGTCTTCTGGATCGATTTCCACCCCCTTGGTAAAGGCGGCAATCGCGCCCTCAACATCCCCATGTCCGTACAGTGAGTCTCCAAGGGCATTGAGCGCAAAAACATTATCCGGCTCAAGTTCAAGTGCCTTCTTAAAGAGCTCAATCGCCTCATCAGTGCGGTCCTGGCTGTTATGTACCAGGCCGATGCTCACAATTGCGTCGGCATCTTTGGGGTCAATCGCCAGAATATTTTCGTAGCATGCAAGTGATTCCTTATGTTTGCCGGCTTCAAGCAGCATGTCTCCAAGCGTTGTCAAAGCATCGGTATCTTGAGGTGATAATTTGATCCCTGCACGATAGTGTGCAATTGCTTCATCCAGGAGTTCGTCTTCAGCCAGGGCATCGCCAAGGTAGAACCAACTCTCAGGAATGTTTTGGTTGCTCTGCCAATACTCCTTAAAAATGGAAACAGCCTGTTTGATTTTTCCCTGGTCAAGGAGATCAAGACCTTTTTGTACTGTCGCATTCAACTCAGTATCGCTCATCATGTAGTTCCTTTGGTTTCAGTTTAATTCCGCGAATATCATTTCAGGTAATCAGATCCACTACTAACCCCTTGATGCCGATGATTTTGGCGGTAATTGCAATCGTATCTTTATTCTCATGCACTATTAGATGGTACAGTTGGTCGGCCTCCCGGTTTATTACAGTAATTATTTCGTGATATTGAGGATTTTGCGGAGTACCGCCAACTTTATCCAGCCGGTATGCCTCTGCATTCACCCTTTTCGCGACTGCACTCAAAAGGTCGCGAAAACTTTGCAGGTTTGCAAGAGTCGGTTCCGCTGTCAGCAGATTTCCTGCCTTCTCAATGTTAATTCTGAGAGTCTCAATATCTTCCTGATACTGATCTATCTTTTTTTCATGATGACTTAATTCGTCGGCAAACAGCGAACTGAACATTTTAGTCACCGGAGAGTTGCTCTTCCTGTTTTTATCAAGTTCCCGCAGTGATGACGAGTCGTTAATCCGCATGGCTA
>CAYQMO010000145.1:0-10297 GCA_964418315.1 uncultured Geobacter sp.
GAGCAAATCGTCATCGTCGGCAAAACCGATAAAGTCGCCATGCTCAGCGTCGGCCCCTTGATTTTATGCATTTCCAGCCCGAAAGACATCAATCTGGCTTTACTGCTGAGTCAAATCAAATAACATTTAAAGTAAAAAACCAACCGTACGGTTACAAATTTAGGCTACGTGCATTTTTGTTGGAAATGATCTCAAAACGCGATGGTCGTTAAATGCATGATTTTTAGAAATTGACAGGCATTTTGTATCTAAACATTTCTGGGCTTTGTAGATAATCCCAAGCGTCTAAATCCTGGCGGCCACAACCAGCCGGTCGGGGTTACTATCCAATTTCAGGGGTAACTATCCAATTTCAATAGTTAAGGCATCCTGTGACCCAGTCGGCTGTCCGGTATTCGGCAAGCAAATTGACATTATCACTGCCTCTCCCCGGCCAGGAGCGGAAATCAGGGTTAAGAAATTGACGCCGCAAAGCTGCCCTTTGTGGTGGGCAGTTCAGCAGACAAAGCCGACCTACAAGATTGAAACTTCAATATTAACTGCCGGCTAACATTAGAAGTGAGTATATTTTCCGCTCTTCTAATTTCGCTATGGATGCGCTATGCTGAATCCACTGGCACTATAGGGTAATGCAAAAAATAGCCAAATTTCACCAGAAGGAGAAATAACAATGAAGCTAATTGCTTTGCCATTTATTCTTGCCATTCTCTTGTTTTCAGCCCCCGTTACGGCTGATGACATCATAACGGTTCCGCCTGAAAGTGTTGGCTTGTCGGTCCCCCGGCTTGAAAAAGTTAGCGATCTTATTAGCCATCATATTGAAGAAAAGAAAATAGCGGGCGCTGTTGTGCTTATTGCCCGCAAGGGGCAGATTGCCTATCTAAAGTCTTTTGGTCAGGCCGATACCGGCAAGCCGATGCAAAAAGACACCATGTTCCGTATTGCCTCGATGACTAAACCCTTGGTAACTGTCGCAATCCTTCAGTTGTATGAGGATGGCAAGTTGCTACTTTCCGATCCCGTTGCCAAATACATCCCTGAATTTGCGCATCCGAAAGTACTGGAAATGTTGCCAGAAGGGTCCAATCCGGCGTTCAAGCTAGTACCGGCCAAGAGGGATATAACGGTCAAGGACTTGCTTACTCATACGGCCGGGTTGCCATATGGATTCGACTCTGAATGGTTTCCAAAAGACCGTCTGTATCGACAAATGCATCTGCTCTACCAAGAAGCAGGCATTAGTAGTGGCTTGTACGAGACAGAAGGAACGATCGGCGATATGGTCAAACGCTTGGCCAGACTTCCCTTGTCAAGACAACCAGGAGAAGTATTTGAATATGGCATGGCTGCAGATGTTTCAGGATATCTGGTCGAAGTGGTTTCCGGTATGAAGTTGGACGATTACATGCGTGAACGGATATTTAAACCTTTGAACCTGAAGGACACCTATTTTTTCTTGCCTGATAGCGAGCAGCATAGACTTTCTGCTTTATGGAAATCAGACTGGCACGGCCAGCTTGAAAAGGTAGGCGATGGCCTGCAACACGAGGGCGACTATACCTATTCGGCCAGCTTTCACTATAAAGGGCCAAAAACCTTCTTTTCCGGCGGCTGCGGCGCGGTCAGTACAGCTTATGACTACTACCGATTCTCTCAAATGCTGCTCAACAAGGGAGAATTGGACGGAGTGCGCATACTTGGCCGCAAAACGGTTGAACTGATGACTGAAACCAATCAGATCGGTCAGCTCAATGCTACAACCTTACATGATGATGGATGGAAGTTCGGTCTTGGAGTGGCGATTCAAGCTGACCGGGCGCATAACGTCGATAGTGGCGATGTTGGAACATTTGAATGGGCGGGAATTTTCTCGACACGCTTTAGCGTTGACCCGAAGGAGGAAAAAATTACTATCTTCCTGTCGCAAACCACTCCATTCAGTCATCATTTTGATTTATGGGACAAGCTATTAGTCATATCGAGTTCCAGCATTGCTGATTAAGCTAGGATTATCATGAAAAAACACAAAACAGTATTCTTAGACCTAATATCATTCGGCAGCATTGCTAACTTGCTGACGGGTCTCCTTTTAGTTAGCTCATTTGGTGTGCAAGCAACCGCACCGCGTATCAATGCTCAAATGTTCGGCGAAGAAAAACAAGCCGAGATTGTAGGCTATCAATTTGCACCCTTGGATGAGACAGCCAAGTTAGATGGAGAGATGGCTATCGAGATTATTACCGAGGCTTTTAAGGCCGTTGGCGCAGTGCCGTCAATGGATGTGTTGCCTTCAAAACAACTTGCCTCATATGCACTGATCAACAACGATACCGTTGGCTTTATTGGCAGCCCGCAAGATTTGGCGGAAAATCCAAAAAAAAAATATCACGTGACTGTATTTATTTTCCGCAATAATGAGCCGATTTCTTTGATTTTTAGTCGCAGCAAACGGGGCGATGAGTTGCACAATGCTTTCAGCCAAGGCCTGCAAAAAATTATTAAAAGTGCGAAGTATTTGGAAATAATGGAAAAACACCGAGGTAAGGGCCAAACTCCATCAGATTACGCCACTCGCTTGAAGAAACAAAATCCAAGCTGGAAATGATCCCTTCTGCCTTGCCGTGGGAAGCAAAAAACTTTCTCGCTCTGGTCTGGGCGCTTGCCTTATTTCTGGCAACGGTCAGTGTTGCCAACTCAGACAACAGCCCCATTGTTTTTGCATCCACCGAAACACCGCCTTACTGGTCTCCGACATTACCTGACGATGGTTTGGGCGGTTCCTTACTAAAACTGCTGTCAGCGAATGCCGGGGTAAAGTATTCATTTGAATATCTCCCCTTAAGGCGCTTCCGCGAGAGCACTGCACCGTTTATCGTTGGTGATCCTGATTTCCTTGCCAAACAGCATCGTCGCGCCATCTTTCCTATTGGCGTATTTCAAACAGCATTTTTCTATTACAAACCGCACCATGAAAAACTGGATTTACATAGTTTTAAAGACCTGAAGGGCCTTACGCTCGGAGTGTTGCGCGGAACACTGGATGACAAGGACTATTTCGTCAGAAGTGGGATAGGCATAGAAGAAAGCAGCTCAACAGAGTCCTTGTTGAGAATGCTAAAAAAGGGCAGAATTGACGTATGCATCCTGGTTTTTGGTACTGGTCGCGATGCGATTCAAAAATTATATCCTCAGGAAAAAGAGGCTTTTGTACTCTCTGTGATACCTAAGCTCACCCGCCCACTTGCCGTCATGATAGATGTTGCTAACCCGGAAGGCAGAGCTGCCGCAGAGCGTTACCATAAAGTGCTTAAAAGCACGCTACATAGTCAAAGATATCAAGAGATCCTGGAAAACTTTTATGGCAAGAACAATATCCCCAGCGACAGAGACAAACAGTTAAATCAATTTCTGCAGCTATACGCCAGCACTTGGGAGTATTAATGCCAAAATTTCATTCAGATGCCACCTCTGCTGGAAAGCCAAAATCTCTTTACCGAGAGCTTATGATGGCCTTGATTGTTTTGATATCGTCGGTTTCAGTCATGTTCAGTGTTCTTAATTATTTTTACACTAGACATGAAGCCGTGTCGTTATATCAGAGCAAGCTATCCGATGAATATTCAGCCTATCTTCGCCAATCGCTTGAATGGCCTCTGTGGACTCTTGATGATGAGTTGATTCTAAAAATTGGTGACGCTTTTACCTCAAATGCTGAAGTTTCCATGCTCATTATCCGCGATGATGAGAATCGCACCATTTATAACCAAAGCGGTAAAATTGAGCACAACCAACTTAAGCGTATCGTTACCATCAACCACAATGGACATCATATTGGCAGTGTAGAAGTCGGTATATCTCTAGAAGCTTTCGAAAAAAGGGAGCGCCGACTACTATTTACGAGCATCATAGGCACCCTTTTGCTTATTGCAGTCATTGTTTTTGCCACCCGGATGCTGCTGCGGCGTCTATTGGGAAAGCCGTTTGATGAATTGGTGAGAGTGATTGGCAATGTGGCTGATGGCCATTACAACAAGCTGGAGCTGGCTGTAGCATTCGAGGAGTTCGTTCCAATCCTTTCTAGTTTCAATGCCATGTCGGAGGCTGTTAATAGCAGAGAAAGCAGTCTGCGCAGCAGCGAAGAGCGCCTGAAGCTTGCCACTAGTGCTGGAGGGGTTGGTATTTGGGATTGGAATGTCACCAGCAATGAACTGACTTGGGATGACAGCATGTACTCTCTTTACGGTATTGGCAAAGACGATTTCAGCGGTGCCTATGACGCTTGGATTCGCACGTTGCATCCCGATGATCGGCAATTTGCCGAAGAAGAGATTCAAGCAGCGCTAAAAAATGAACGTGAATATGCACCTGAATTCCGCATAGTTCATCCGGACGGCAAGATACGAAATATCAAAGCCTCATCCAAAACCTTCTTTAATTCGCAGGGGAATGCCCTACGGATGATTGGAACCAATTTCGACATTACCGAAATCAAGCAAGCAGAAGACGAACTCCGGCGTTACAAGGACCATCTCGAAGAAGAGATTGAGCTCCGCACTGCCGATCTGGTATTGGCGCGCAACGCAGCGGAAGCTGCGAACCAGGCCAAGAGCGCTTTTTTGGCTAACATGAGCCACGAATTGCGGACACCGTTGAATGCCATTCTCGGTTTCTCCAACATGATGCGCAAGGATCCGCTGTTGCAAGAGAGTCAGCGGCAGAACCTCGACATTATCAACCGTAGCGGCGAGCACCTGCTGACCCTGATCAACGACGTATTGGAAATGAGCAAGATCGAGGCTGGCCGTGTGCAGCTGGAAAACGCTCCGTTCGACTTGGGCGGCATGGTGCGGGATGTCGCGGACATGATGCAGATACGCGCTCAGGAGAAAGGCCTGCGGCTGTTGATTGACCAGTCTTCGCAATTTCCGCGTTATATCGTCGGAGACGAAGCCCGTCTGCGCCAGGTATTGATCAACCTGATAGGCAATGCCGTCAAATTTACCCAGCAAGGGGGAGTTACCTTAAGACTCGGTACAAAACATAATAAAATCTCACATCTGCAGATTGAGGTCGAGGATTCCGGCCCTGGTATTGGCCTTGATGATCAAAAACGCATTTTCGAACCCTTCGTTCAACTAGGCGAACAGGCAGACAGCAAAGGAACCGGACTAGGGCTGACCATTACCCGCCAATTCGTGCAGATGATGGGAGGGAACATCACTCTGGAAAGCACGATAGGCAAAGGCTCGCTGTTTAGGGTCGATTTGCCTCTAAACGAGGTTTCCGAAGCTGTTATCGCCCAACCAAAACGGGTGGAAAATGGGGAAGTGGTAGGCTTGGCTCCCGGACAGCCCGAGTACCGTATCTTGATCGTCGAAGATCAGCGTGACAACCAGTTGCTGCTTACCAAGTTAATGGAGTCCGTCGGTTTACGGGTTCAGGTGGCAGAGAACGGCACGAAAGGAATTGAGTTGTTCCAAAGTTGGCATCCCCATTTAATCTGGATGGACCGACGTATGCCGGTGATGGACGGGTTGGAGGCTACAAGACGCATACGCGGACTGCCCGGTGGTAAGGAGGTAAAGATTATCGCTGTGACGGCCTCAGCTTTTGTCGAGCAGCGGACAGAAATGCTCGATGTTGGTATGGACGATTTTGTCCGCAAGCCTTACCGTTCAAACGAAATCTACGAATGCTTGTCGGAGCAGTTGGGTGTGCGCTATATCTACGAAGGCATTCCTGCGCAGGATCAGCCGGCCATGGCATTGACGCCGGAGATGCTGTCTGTGTTGCCGGATGAATTACGCAGCGACTTGACAAATGCACTGGAAAGCCTGGAGCCCAAACGCATCGCTCTGGTTATCCAGCAGGTTGCTACCTATGACAAGCAACTGCAGAAAACACTGACTTACTTTGCTGAAAACTTTGACTACCCGACAATCCTGAAAGCATTATGATCCACCTGATAAAGCGCCAAGTTTGTAAAAAAGCCACACGAGGCTGTGGTCAATCTCGCTGAAAGCGCTGGTTGCCCAACGTTTTTTTAGGTGTTGAACTAATAACTGTCATTAGATGAAAAGCAGCTAAATCTCAGGAGTAGCCGGACATGACAAAAATCACTTATGGCAACAAAGTTGCGTCGACTACAGGCGGTTTCAATAGACGTTTAGCGGTAGGTGTGGTGTTGCTTAATCTGTTTGTCATCGGTTTCATGGCGTTTTCGCTATCTCAACGTCTGGATATGTTCCGAGAACGCGCTGTTATTACCACACAGAATCTAACCAGCATTCTCGCGCAAAATATTGACAACACCATCGGTAAAGTTGATCTGGGCTTACTTTCAGCCAAAGACGAAATCGAGCACCAAATAGCCACGGGAAAACCCGACGACAAAGCACTATTAGCGTTTATGACACGTTTGCAGGGGCGTATGCCCTGGGTAATCGGACTACGGGCAACCAATGAACAAGGCTGGTTGAAATATGGTGTCGATGTGCCAAAAGACAATAACTTTAATATGTCTGATAGACAATTCTTCATACACCATCGTGATGATCCTCATATCGGCCTGTTCATTAATAACCCTGTCATGTCTCACGTCAATAAGGTTTGGGTGATTAATTTTGCCCGCCGCCTGAACTACCCCGACGGCAGATTTGCTGGTGTCGTCTTTGCCAATATCTCGCTGGAGAATTTTGGGAAGATATTCGGCAATCTAAATGTTGGTAGCCATGGGGCAATTAACCTGCGGAATCAGGAAATGGGGCTACTTATGCGCTACCCCATTCCTGAGGACATCGACCGCGAGATCGGCATCAAGGATATTTCGCCGGAATATCGTCAACTCATCGATTCCGGCCAACATGCTGGTACTTTTTATACCCCCACCAGCTTTGACAATACCGCCCGCATAGTTTCTTTCAGCAAGATAGGCTCCTATCCGCTCTTCATCAGTGTCGGCGTGGCCGAAGAGGACGCTCTGGCGGAATGGCGGCCTGAAGTTTTTCAACAATCTGCACTCATGCTGTTGTTTTTTTTGATGTCAATTATTGGCGCGAGGATGCTTGCCCATGCCTGGACGCGGCAGACACGAATTACAGAAAAGCTGGCGCAGAGTGAAAATCAGTTGCGTGCTGCATCGCTCTATGCCAGAAGCCTGATAGAAGCGAGTCTGGATCCGTTGATTACTATCAGCCCGACAGGAAAGATCACTGACGTTAATCAGGCAACGGAGAAGGTAACCGGCAGAGGACGCACTGAACTGATAGGGACGGATTTCTCCAGCTACTTTACCGAACCTGAAGTGGCGCGCGAAGGGTACCAGCGGGTATTTCGGGAAGGTTTCATCACAGGTTACCCCCTCGCCATCCGTCACTGTGATGGCCGCATAGTTGATGTGCAGTACAACGCCAGTCTTTATCGCAATGAAGCCGGTGAAATAGTGGGGGTGTTTGCTGCAGCGCGCGATATTACCAATCTTAAGCGTAGCGAAGAAGCACTGAGGCAGTATAAGGATCACCTTGAGGAAGAAATTCAGCACCGCACTATTGATTTGATATTGGCGCGCGATGCGGCCGAAGCAGCGAACAAGGCCAAGAGCGTGTTTTTGACCAACATGAGCCACGAACTTCGCACGCCGCTGAATGCCATTCTCGGTTTCTCAAGCCTCATGGGCAAAGATGTGCAGTTGCAAGCCAGGCACCAGCAGAGCCTTGACATCATCAACCGGAGTGGCGAACACCTGTTGAACCTGATTAATGATGTATTGGATATGGCCAAGATAGAGGCCGGTCGCGTCCAACTTGAAGAAGCTCCGTTCGACTTCGATGCTCTGGTGCGGGAGGTAACAGATATGATGTCCTTGCGGGCCAATGAGAGAGGGCTGCAACTGATAATCGACCAGTCCTCCGAATGTCCACTTTACCTCTTAGGGGATGAATCGCGGCTACGCCAAATACTGGTCAACCTGATCGGGAATGCTGTCAAATTTACCTTGGAAGGCGGTGTAACGGTCCGCCTAGGCAGAAGAAAAAATAAAGTCTCGCATCTGCTTATTGAGGTCGAGGATTCCGGCCCTGGCATCTCCCCGGAGGATCAGCAACGCATCTTCGAGCCCTTCGTGCAGCTGGGTGAACATGGGATCAATCAGGGAGGTGGACTGGGGCTAACGATTACGCAGCAATTCGTAAAGTTGATGGACGGCAACCTCACGCTGGAAAGCACACCGGGCAAGGGTTCTCTTTTCAGAGTCGAGTTGCCGCTGAAAGAAGCTACTGAAGCTGACATCATTAACTCCCCAGAACTGGAAAAAGGAGAGGTGGTGGGTAAGGTTCCCGGGCAACTTGAATACCGCATATTGATCGTCGAAGATCAGTTGGAAAACCAATTATTGCTATCCAAGTTGATGGAAGCCGTCGGCCTACAGGTCAGAATCGTTGAAAACGGCCAACTAGGGGTGCAGCTATTCCAGAGCTGGCAGCCACATCTCATTTGGATGGATCGTCGCATGCCGGTGATGGATGGATTGGAGGCAGCCAAAGCGATACGTCAACTTCCCGGTGGCAAGGAGGTAAAAATCGTTGCGGTCACCGCATCCGCCTTTATGGAGCAGCGAGATGAAATACTGAGCGCAGGGATGGACGATTTCTTGCGTAAGCCCTACCGCGCGAACGAAATCTACGACTGCTTGTCGAGGCAGTTGGGTGTACAATTTATTCATAAAAGCAGACCTGAACCGCAAGAACAATCGGTAAAATTAACGCCAGAGATGCTCTTGGTGCTGCCGGAGGAACTACGGCGCAAACTGAAGGATGTATTGGAAAACCTGGAACGCGAGCAGATTGATCGCATCATTGAGCAGGTTGGTTCGTACGATCAAAATCTGAAAGCAGTACTGGCCTGCCTTGCTGAAAAATTTGACTACCCGGCGATTCTGAAGGCGCTGAGGACAGACTGAGGATAACCCAATGACAAACAAAGGCAATATTCTTGCCGTAGATGATACTGCGGCCTCCCTCAAATTGTTGTCGGATATCCTCATGGAGGAAGGCTATGAAGTACGGCCCGCCATCAGCGGGGAACTGGCCTTGCATTCCGCCTTCAGCAACCCTCCGGAACTGGTACTGCTGGATATTCGCATGCCCGAGATAGATGGCTTCGAAGTCTGCAGGCAGCTCAAAGCGCACGCCAACACCCGCGACGTGCCGATAATCTTCGTCAGCGCCATTATGGATACGGATGAAAAAGTGCGAGGGTTCAATCTAGGCGCCGTGGATTTCGTCACCAAGCCCTTTCAACGTGAAGAGTTGCTAGCCCGTGTACGCACTCATCTTGAAGTTGATCGCCTGCGCAATCATCTGGAGGATATGGTAGATGAGCGTACCCGGGAGCTCAGGGAAAATCTGCTGGATTTCGTCACGGCAATTGCGGCCACCATCGAAGTGCGCGACCCTTACACTGCCGGGCATCAGCGTCGCGTCGCCCACCTCGCCACCACCATCGCCAGAGAATTGCAACTGTCTGAAGACCAGATCGAAGGGCTCAAACTGGCCAGCGTAGTGCATGACATTGGCAAGATTCGGATCCCAGCTGAAATACTTAGCAAACCGGGGCGGCTGGATGAGCTCGAATTTAGCCTTATCAAGCGACACTCCGCAACCGGTTATGAAATACTAAAAGCCATCAATTTCCCCTGGCCAATTGCCCAAATCGTGTTGCAACACCATGAACGACTGGACGGGGCGGGTTATCCGCATGGCCTAAAAGACCAGGAAATTTTGTTTGAAGCCAGGATCATAGCGGTAGCCGACGTAGTCGAGGCCATTGTATCGCACCGCCCCTACCGTGCCGCGCTTGGGGTCGATGCGGCGTTGGAGGAAATCTCTCGGCACAGAGGCTTATTGTACGACGCCTCGGTGGTGGATGCTTGCCTTAACCTTTTCCGGGAACAGGGTTATAGCCTGCCAACCTGAGTTGTGCGCTGCTCACATTCCAAAATGTTCCCGACTAATGCCGTTGGCAACGTTGGTTAATATCATTATGTATAGGCCAATCATTGGATAATGACGGTGAAACCACCTATATGGAAAATCGAATGGAACGATGGGATGATTTTAGGCATTCCGGAGATTGACGAAGAACACAAACGGTTTGCTTCTTTGATCAATGACTTTAACCGATCCAGGCTGAATAAGGTGCAGTTGGGATTTTTAGTTGGAACGGAATAATCCAACCCGAAATCCTCATAGCCCAAATTTAGTTTTGCCAAAAACTTCAAGCCGCATTATTTTCCAACAAA
>CAYQMO010000146.1:0-4989 GCA_964418315.1 uncultured Geobacter sp.
CGTTTTTCCGAGTCGGTTGACATATCGGGAGCAACGAGAGAAGATAAACAAAAAGTAGGAGGGCAAAATGAGTCTACCACAAGCAATCAGTCACCAGACATTTATGACGGTGGGGTTACACATCCGGCAGCAATACCGAAAGGAGTTGCAGATGTCGTTGACAGAGAGTTTCGTTCTGGTCTTGGCAAAAATGACGTACCCGCGACCACCGTTATTACCGAGCATCACGATACGGGATTGCAAAAGATTGCATCACTATTTGGTAAAAAACTCTATTCAGTACAGATGGAAGGTGTGGGCACACAAACATTTGGTGGACTTGTTGTACGGTCGTTTCCCACGGCTATCTTCCTGGACGCAAATGCAACATATCCACACCTCCAAATATTAGGGTATGAACTCGGTCATTTGCTTAGGAAAGACCATCCCGACCTGTATGATTATCTCATAAAGTATGTGGGTATAGTCGGGGGAATAGGTAGTTACTAGTTTTTCCTCACATTACCAAAAACGGCGTTAATAACATTCACAGCATCTTTAACATCCTTAATGTCTTTGCCTGATAAAGCAAAGAGCTTCTCGGTCAAAAATAACTCCGCTATTTCAACACCCAAAGCATTCGCGATTTTCATCAAAGAATCAAGGCTCGGATTTACGCAGCCTCGCTCTATTTCTCCTACAAATTTACAACTTAGATCGGCACATTCACCCAAAGCGTCTTGACTCCACTTTCTTTGATTTCTCAGAGAACGAATGTTTCTACCTATAATCCGTTTTAGTTCAGTTAAATTTTCCATTTATGAATTATATGTGTATTTCAGTGGATTTAAATAACCCGTAGTGTAATATTGCTTAAGATAGTAGACACATATATGTTGTTTGTGATGAAAAGCCCTTTAAATTTAGCAAACCAACAAACTTTGCTGGATCAAGACGAGGCCGCGCGGAATTCTCTGATGGAGGAATCTGACATGAATAAGTTGCAAGACTACTCGGCGCAACTGAAGAGATACTCAAACAGTACGATCTAAAAGTTCGTTCAAAAAAAAATCAGAAGAAATCCATTTTAGGCAAACACTCCGTATTACAATGGTGAAGAAGATGCCCCACTCTTCTTTTTCATGTCGGTAGCCGAAAGCCTGGTAATCGAGCTTGCTGGTGAGTTACCACTATACGCAGGATAATCGACGCAATTATGGCCTGTTGGATAATATTTGACACATCGGTGGTAAATATCTGAGTAATGATTTTGTTACATTTTAGTGAGAGCTTGCCCACAAGGAAGGACACTCAAGCAATGCAGACCCAAGCCTATTTTGACGATATTCAGCTTCAAATCCTGTATGAACTCCGCAAAGCTAACACTTCCATTCATATCGCTGTCGCCTGGTTCACCGATACGGAAATATTTGAACAGCTCTGCGAGAAAGCCGCTTCTGGTGTACGGGTGGAGTTGATGGTTGTAAACGATTCCATTAACCGCAACAGCAGCATTGAGCATGAGCGATTGCGTGGACTCGGTGGCGTGTTCATGATGGTCGGAGACAAAAAGAAAAGCTCAGCCATCATGCACAACAAGTTTTGCGTAATTGATGGATCAACTGTTATCACCGGTTCCTACAACTGGAGCCGACAGGCACAGCAGAACAGCGAGAACATCACCGTCATTTCCGATCATCCCGAACTGGCGCGGCAGTTTATTCAGGAGTTTGAATCCATCTTTGAGCGGCACTCCGGCAAGGGCGTTGCCGGTGCCGATCTCAGCAAGATAGTTGCCCGGCTTGAGGCGTTGCGCCATGTCATGACTCTTGATGATGCAGATGACATTGAACTCCAGATCACGAAGCTGAAAAAGCTTCTTGCTGGCAGCGATGACTATGACGAAGTGAATAAAATTATCGGCATGACTGAAGATGAGCAGTTTGATGAAGCAATTGCCGCAATTGAAGCCTTTGTCCGTTCCCGCAAGCAGATTACCGTGTATGTTGATCCTGAAATACCGGAACTGACGCTGGAGTTGAAATCTCTGGAAATCCAGATCAGCACTCTTGAAGATGAAAAGAGTGAACTGGAAAAATTGCTGCATACCTTCAATTATCGCCACGCTATCGAGGTCGGTGAACTTATCCGCCGGATTCTGTTGTTGCGCCGTAACTCATTGAAGGCTGAGGCAGAGCAGGACGAAAGCAAGAAAGAGGAATTTCAGGAAGCCCAGCAGGATTATGATGAGTACAATCATGATTATGAGGAGGCCAGCAAACTGCAACTTTTCAAGATAACCGAGGCTGAACAGCACGAGTTAAAAGCCATCTTCCGTGCGTGTTCTGTGCTGTGCCATCCTGATAAGGTTGCAGATGAATTTAAGGATGAAGCAACAATGCTGTTTGCAGAATTGAATGAAGCTAACCAAAAGAACGATGTTCCTGCGGTAAAGGCAATTTACGAGCAGTTGCAGAAAGGGATTTTCGCACCGATGAGCGCCACGGTCAGTGATGCCCAAAAGTTGCACAAGCAGGTTGTGCGTATACGCGGCAAAGTCAAGGAACTGGCTGTTGCAATTTCTGCAATCAGAATGGCGGACGCTTACCGCAAGGTTATTGCCATTGAGGATTGGGATGAATATTTTGCCAAGCTCAAAGAGCAGCTTCAGACGGAACTGGATAGATTGGAGGCAAAACAAAATGTTTGATAGTCGCCGTGCTATAGTTCCAGTTTCCCCAAAAGATGTTGTTTCATCTGTAACCCTCAGGATTGCAATTACTGATAAATTACTGGATCCACTATTGTCAAATCATCATAATAGTCGTAACCACACATCACCACAAAACACGAAATGGATGGATGGTACCGTCGATTTTGGAAATATCGAGTTACCACATGAGCTATCAATGGCAGAAGGCATTCTCGCTCTACCAGGCATTTTATCAACAAAGAGCGAAAGAGAAATTGTTCTTCTTCATATCGACCGTACACCATTTGTTTATCAACTCGCCAAGCTGAGTCCTTACGAACTAATGCTAAAGATCGGGGCTGTTCAAACAAATTTTGGTCCGCTGATGTTCTTGCTCTTCTATGTTCCAGATCCGTTAAACCCTCAGTTGCCTTTTACTATGGTGGATTGCCATGTTAACCCTACTGACATCAATAGTATGCAACCGTGGTATGACTTAGCAAATCAGAGCCATTGGCATTATTTTATTGTTGATGAAGATGATACCGTTCAAAATTTTTATGAATTTGAAAACGTATATAATTTGAAGGATTCGCTTCAACAGGTAGAGAAAATGTGTAAAGGGATGCCAGGTGGAGATTTTGCAAAGGTCAAAGCAGATTTTTGTGCAAATTACTCTTTGAATGAATTGTATGATTTGTAGCTGCCATAGTTGAGCGTAACAGAAATACTGTTAATTTCTTGATATCTGGGTGAAAGTCCACAATCCGGTTTAAATTATGGCGTATTTGCCACAATATAAAAGTCAGGCAGGTTTGAAGGGCAGGGTGATGAATGAGTGATAGCAGTCGCGACATAGTACCCGTTGAACAGCGTGCGGTTGCCACGTCTGTCAGTCGCCAGATTACGGTGACGGAGAAGGTGATAAGCAAAATAATACCAGGAACACTGGAAGATATTAGGAGTGCTATCGGCAATTGTCAAAGATGCAAACTCGCTGCAACCAGAAATAGTATTGCATTCGGGGTCGGCAATCCCAAAGCCCGATTGGTTTTTGTGGGGGCATGTCCCGGCGCGGAGGAAGACGAAAGTGGCGAGCCGTTTATTGGTGTTGGTGGGAGGATGCAAAATCGTATCTTAGCGGCTATGGGTTTAAAGCGTGAAGAGGTCTACATGTGCTATGTGGTCAAGTGCAGTCCACCGGACAGCAGGTATCCAGAGGATGATGAGATAATGCCATGCTTTTCTTTTTTGCAGCGACAATTGCACACCATTAAGCCCGAGGTAATTGTGACGCTTGGAATATGTGCATCACAAACAATGCTGAAAACAAAAGAGCCAATTTCAAAGCTACGCGGCAAGCTCCGTAAATTCCACGGCATTCCTCTCATGCCAACTTATCATCCTAACTATCTGCTTCGTTTATTTAGAGAACACAATAATTTTGATTCGTTTTGGGAAGTATGGGAAGATATGACGCAAGTATTACAATTACTCAAACTCCCGGTGCCGGAAAAAAAAAGGAAAATGCCGGAGCTTAATAATACTATATATCAACAGATGAGGCCTCATTTGACGGCTATGTGGTACGAGGCAAAAACAGATGCATCTGATGACCGGGCAGCGTTTAAAGTCTTGGCCAAGACTATTGCGGCTCTGGGCACTGAGGCTCATAAAATGAAGCCATACGCAATGAAATTTGCTCAAGAAGTTCTAAACGGCTCTATTTAGATCGTATCCAAAGTACACTTATAGACTCGCTTGACCGGTTGCACTCGGTCGATACATGAACTCAAAAATTGGTTGTTGCCTTTATATTCTATTACGCATTAACTGGGAGATAAATCGTGTGTTTGACTGATAAGGCATTGAAAGACCGGTTTTGGGGCTCTCTCGATAATATTAGAATATTGCTTGAAGGTAGAAAAATCCCGGACAGCTATTATGGCCACTCATCAGCTTCTGACAACCCATTTGACGCCGTCAGTCGGAACCTTAAACTCTTGGTACTTGTCAGTGAAAACAAGAAATCCATCACAGATGCAGTTGCAAGCTGTCAAGATGATAAACAAATTCATCTTTTGATTGATGAGTTGCAAATGCTGCAATCAATGCTGCAGGACAAAAAAAGATGGTTTGAACAGGGCATTCGAGATGTTGAGGATATTATTGATAATGTCCGCCATATGGCTTCCCGATAAATCCCAGAGATATAATGCAATTAAAAGGTGAACTCAAATGGCGATGACTGTCGAAATAATAAACAACAAACTCTGCATCGAAATTGACCTAGAGAAGCCAACGCCATCATCATCGGG
>CAYQMO010000146.1:4999-10063 GCA_964418315.1 uncultured Geobacter sp.
ATCCGATGCGAGTATAATAAAAAGCAAAAACCTATCGGCAGTGGAGGTAGCAGGTGAAACAAGCAACATGCTTAGAGAAATTGCCAAGGCATTCGGAAACAAAGTCGTCTTTTTTAGAGATATCCATGAACGAGTGCCACAGTCCGGTAGTGGCTCGACCAACACCAATAATTCTACCAATAGCGTCGATGGATTCGTTCATCCTGCGGCGAAAACAACAATCTTCCTCATCTTAATATACCGTGACGCAGATTTATTGCAGCAGAAATGCAAGGCACCACCGCTAGAGATCTTTTCACCCTGGCGCTAGAGTTTAGAAAACTCCTCCAGCAGATCAAGACTATCCCGGTATTCATGCGGCCAACGAGTAAGTTGTTCGTGGAGTGCATCAACTATACAGAGTGATGTTCAGCTCAGTGAAGTGAGATACAATAACGCATGGAATCACAAATATTCATCAATCCGTCAGATGTTGACATCCGAGACGCTGTTACCCTCTCAGGTAATATGCTCAAGTCAATCTGTGATGCATCCGGCAATATGTATTTATGGGATGGTGAAGCACTGGAACACCGGCAAGTATTGGATAGGTACGGCATACCTGACGACCTGTATTACACCGCTCAGAGATATTACAAGGATCATGGTGGAGAACAACAGCTCATGGAGCACGTTGAACACTGGCGGGATAACATCAAGGGTAAGAGCTGGATTGATGGAGTTTGGTTTTAAAGCCACGAGATTACACCGATGACCGTCGGTGATCAGCTTGACCAGATCCATTCCAGAATGATACTTTACCGGCATAAAAAGAGGAGACGTCATTATGCAATACAGCCTGTGTATTATCCTTTGTGCCGCCTTCATTTTCTGCGGCCTTGCGTACATCAGAAGGCAGTGCAGAAAACGAATCGCTGAGATGAATTGTGACGCGGCCATTGAAGTTCCCGGCTGCGAGCCATTGCCCGATGATTTTGTCAGCGTCAAACTTGGAGATGGGCGTTGTTGTTTGAATCTCTTCGGGAATTCCCGCCTGGAGGATAATTCACCTAGAGATCTTGGCACGGCGGCAGGGGGTAGGTGCAGGTTATACTAAAAAAATAAAAACAGCTCTCCAAGGGAAGGGAAGTTTGCAGAGACTTTTCTTGTGGGACATCACAGCGGACTGGTGCATTTTGCAGATCAGTAGGCAGCGGAAATAATGGTACACAAAAACAATTGGGGGTATATATGGGGGTATCTCTGTTTTTGTAACATACAAATTGTGTGATAAAACATGTACTTATTCAATCAGTTGCATGGACACCACCCCACCAACTATCTGATATCATTGATGTTTTTGTTCGATTGTACAGTTGTTACCAAAACTGCTATCATCGGAGTGAACTCAATGATATCAGAATGTTTGATTAAACGTAATGACACCTACTATTTTAGGCTCAGAATCCCTCAAGATATTCAACCATATTTTTCACGTAAGGAAATATGGAAGTCACTAAATACAAAAAGTTACTCGTCTGCGAAGACATCAATCTCAAAGCTGCTCTATCATACAGAGCGGCTTTTTCTGCATGTAAGGAGCGGTATGTATACTGAATCAGAGATAAAACAGTTAGTGAAGGACTATCTCCATTTATATTTGAGCCGGAGCGAGTCCTTGCGTAATAGCGGAATTGTTAGATATGAATCTGAGGGGCAAAAACCATGAGTTGAACAATCTTGAACATGGTGAAGAAACACAGAATACTTATTACATGCACTATCACGAAAAGAAACCATCCCATATAGATTACTGCTTTATGCCCAAGAGTTGGGCTAATAAGAAACCTATCTTTAATATTGGAGATTATGATACATGGGTAAGGGCAAAACTCAGTGATCATAGTCCAATATGCTTGGAGTTACTATGAGCAAGAAGGTAGAGGAAATACATCTGCCCCATGAGGTTATCCGCAAGGGGCTGGAAGAGGTGTCAAAATGAAAATCGCCACATGGAATGTTGAACGACCGAAACTCAACGGCTGGACGCGCAATCCACGCATCATCGCCAAGCTGCATGAAGTAAATGCAGACCTCTGGATCCTGACCGAAACAAATACAGCCATTTCTCCTGGAGATAACTTCTTCTCCGCAGCTACCTTGCCGGAACTAAATTACCATAAACTTGGAGAGAGTTACGCGACAATATGGACTCGCTGGCCCATGCTCCGGAATATCAAGACATATAGTTCTGAAATGGCAGTTTGTATTGAAGTCGAATCACCTATCGGCCCAATGATAGTCTATGGCTCAATTATCACCTATGCCAACGATAAAGGGTCACAGGGGAAGTCAGGCCACCGGGTAGAGCACAAGAAGGCAATCATCGAACATGGCAAGGACTGGAAGAGGATTCGTGCAGCTTTTCCGAACCATCATTTCGTGGCAGCAGGAGACTATAATCAGAGCCGTGACGGTTCTGGCTGGTATGAGGATGCCACATCTGTCGAGCTGCTGTCAGGCGCTCTCAGAGACAATGGCTTGCGGTGTGTTACCGACAACATCAAGCTTGTCGAGTCGCGGTCTACTATCGACCACATCTGTGTTTCAAAATCATTCGATACCCTTCCGGAGGCAGTTACTGGCTGGGAAGGACTGAACAGCAAAGGTGAGCGCCTTAGCGACCACAATGGTGTGGTGATGACGATTGTAATATAATTGGTTATCACATCCGCTTCTGAGATTTATAAATCGTTTACCACAGAACGGGTCACCGCTTTGGATACCATCAACGAATAATACCATAATCCTATAAACGCTGAAGGAGAGGAAGTCTCATGACTCTGTCAGGACGCTTTACCAAGATTCGCTTCGTATTCCTGCTGATACTCATTTCCCTGGCTTTATCATCTGTTGTTATTGCCGCTACCGATCAACGAGGCTTGGCCGTCCGCCCAAAGGCTCCAACAGGTGAAATTGCCAAGGGTGATCAATGGCTGCTTACCATCGGCATTGATACCTACCTTGCTTGGCCACGTCTTAAGACCGCAGCCAATGACGCCAAAGCGCTCAAAAACATTTTGCTAGAGCGCTATCACGTTGACCCATTCCATGTAATTGAACTCTACAACGAGAATGCCACGCGCAAGAATATCCTTGGCTCTCTCCGTGACCTCAGTAAGAAAGTAAAACCAGAAGACTCTCTGTTGATTTTTTATGCTGGTCACGGTCACATAGACAACATTACCAAGAAAGGCAGTTGGATACCTGTTGAAAGTGGTACTGATGACCCCTCTGCTTGGATATCTAATCAGGACGTAAAAGACTATCTGAACATTGATGCAATCAAGGCTAAGCACGTATTGCTGGTATCAGATTCCTGTTTTTCTGGTGATTTCTTCCGTGGCACTAGAGGTGCATTGCCGCAAGTCACTGATGCCGTTATTAAAAAAGCGTACCAGCGATCTAGTCGTCAAGCGATCACAAGTGGTGGACTTGAACCTGTAAGCGATGCTGGATTTGGCGGTAATAGTGTTTTTTCTCATTTTCTAGTTACGGCACTTAAGAATAATACTAACCCTTACCTTATCCCATCAGAACTATTCCCTGCTATCAAATCTGGAGTAGCCCAGAATGCCGAACAGTTTCCACAGTTGGGTTCTTTATACGGCGTAGGTGGTCAAGATGGCGGTGAACTGGTACTTTTCCTTAAAACAGAGAACAGGCTTGGAAACCTTTCTGCTGGCTCCGCAGCCCGGCAAAAAGAGCTTGAACAGTTGAAGAAAGCTGAGGCCGAAGATGCCGCAGCTAAGCGAAAGGAACAGGCAGAGATTGCCAAAAAACAGGCAGAACTGGATATGCTGGACAAACAAATTGCAGAGATGAAGTCACGACTTGGCTCTAATGCAGCTCGTTCCAGTGATAGTCTTGACGCTATTGTTGCATTGGCTGACCAGAAAGCTGAGCAGGGTAATCGGTTAGAGGAACTACGAAAACAGCGTGAAGCTGATGAGCAGAAGCGACAGCAGGAAATTGAGAGATTAAAGCAAGAGGCAATTAAAAAACGAAATGACCAAATACTTGCGGATGTAGCCAAATATCAGAAGGTCGCTGCCAACAAATATGCTCAGGATATGAAAGATGTTGCATGGGATGCGTTGATTACCACCTACCCAGAGGGAAAAGAAATTGTGCGTTTTGATGTAAATGCTTTACTGGTTAAGCTTGATTTAAAAAAATATACATACAAACAATCTGGATTGATATGGGCAATGGATGGCAATATCGCTGGTATGACGATGACTTTTGAGAAAGCTATTAGATGGGTTAAGCAACTCAACTATTCTGGCAATAATGACTGGAGACTCCCAACCAAAGATGAGCTAGTGGCTTTTTTAGCTAAGAACACCGAAAAAAAATCTGTAGATTGGCTAAATTCTATTGGTTTTAGAAATATTCAAAGTGGAAGTTACTGGACTTCAAGCGTTTTTGAAACTACCAATAAATATAGCGGAAATGCATACTGGTCTGTGTATTTGGAAAATGGTCAAGCTTATAGCAGTGGAAGTAGTTCAGACTATTATGTCTGGCCTGTCCGTGACGCTAAATAGGTAGTAGATATATGAACGGCTGATGCGTGATCAAAGGCAGTTACTTCCAATTTTGGCTTGTGCGAGCCGATCAGTTGTATAAATCTCAATGATTTGAGTCGATTCGATGGCAACACCTGCCTTCCACTTGGAGAATACCAACCATGAAACAATACATTTTGTCGTTTGCCATTTCCTGCCTATTATCCTCAACCCTCCACGCTGGGCAATCAATTATCACTGAAGGTGAAGGCTACGCCTGTATGGGTGATGACAAATCACGCAAAGCTACCGAGACGACAGCCGTTGCTGACGCAAAACGTAAAGCCACCGAATCAGCGGCAACCTATATCAAGTCTGAGACCCATGTTAAAGACGCCATGCTGGAGAAAGACCTCCTTTCAGCCTATACCAATGCCCAGGTGAAGATCCTCCAGGAACTTATGAAGGAGTGGTACAAGGAGCAGAACCTCGGCGACTGCTATCGGGTGAAGCT
>CAYQMO010000147.1:0-9957 GCA_964418315.1 uncultured Geobacter sp.
GCGTTTTTTTTTTTTTTTTTCAGTCGCCTAAAGGGTCTGCATAGGCTTGATAATGCTGAAGCTTATGTTGTTGCGGTCGAACAGAACGCCCACGAACTGCGTGAGCGCGTACTCAAATACATCATGGTGCGCCGAACCCGACGTGAGATTGAGAAGTTTTATGGTGCCGATCTCAAGCAGCAAAAGATATGGTTTCCGAAGGTCAGCGACCCTGTGCCCCTGCTCTACAAACTCAACAGCACGGAAAGCACCGTTTTCAGCAACACTCTGGAGAGCATAACAAGTGCGGATTTTCACTACGCTCGCTACCAGCCACTCAATCCCGAATACTACACTGGCCCGATTGAAGAGCGTGCAGTGCAAGGGCAGCGCAACCTTGCCACCTTCATGAAAATCCTGCTTGTAAAACGGCTGGAAAGCAGCTTCCATGCATTTAAGGAAACGCTTGGCAGGTTCATCAAATCCCACGAGCTTGTGCTACAAGCATTCGACGATGGCTTTGTCTACACAAGCAAAAAGCACAGCAGGAAGGTTCTGGAGTTTTTGGAGGAAGGCGACGACGATGCTATGGATGAGCTTATTGCACAGGAAAAAGCTGAAAAATTCTCTGCAAAATTATTCACAACAGAATTCCGTAAGCATGTCGCTTCCGATCTTGCCACACTGAAAACAATTCAAGCTTCATGGAAAAAGATCAAGCGCGACCCAAAATGGGAGGAGTTCAAGCGCGAGCTCACCACAACCCTTGCGAAAGGCAAGCTTGTTGTCTTCAGTGAGTTTGCGGACACTGCGCACTACCTTGCAAATCTCATTAAAAAAGAAGTGGATGACGAAACACTGCTCTTCAGTTCCGCTTCCAGTCCCGAACTGCGTCGTTATGTCATTGCCAACTTCGATGCCAACTTTCAATCACCCAGCGACGACTACCGTATTCTCATTACCACTGATGTCCTGGCTGAAGGCGTGAACCTTCACCGCTCCGCCACCGTTATCAATTATGACCTTCCTTGGAATCCGAGCCGCATGATGCAGCGAGTCGGGCGTGTGAACCGTGTTGGCACCAAGTTCAAAACAATCTTCACCTATAACTTCTTTCCAACCGACGAAGGCAACGACGAAATCGCGCTCACCGAAGCAGCTAGGTCAAAGATCCACGCTTTTATTACGCTGCTTGGTAACGATGCCCGCCTGCTCACCGGTGACGAGCAGATCACATCACACAACCTTTTTGATCGAATCAATTCCAGGGAGTCCGCAGAGGGTGGCGAGGAAGAGCATAAGAGTGAGTTGAAATACCTGCGCCAGATACTTGACGTGAAAGAAAAAGAGCCGGAGCTTTTTCAGCGTATTCTCACTCTGCCACGCAAGGCACGCTCCAGCCGCTTCCACGCGCCTGAGCCAGGGGCGGCGGAGAATCCTGAAGCCATTACTTCAAACCCGGATCGCCCCGCCGTTATCACGTACTTCAGGCAAGATCGGCTAGATAAATTTTTTCGCTCACATGCCGACATCAAACATGCGGAAGAACTCGACTTCTTCACCACTGCCGAAACCCTGGAAACCACCGCAAAGGAAAAACGACACGAAATTCCGCCAGAGCAGTTCTATCCACTGCTGGACAAGAACAAAGACGGCTTCCAGACCGCAACAACACCCGGCCTTGAGACGCTGCTCCCTTCGACTGCGACTGGGAGTAGCAATGAGGCAATCGTCCTGAAGCGGCTCCGCGCTCGTGGTTTCCGCGCTGCCGAAGCCCTCACGCCAGAAGACAGGAAGTTCGCTACCGCCGTGCATCAAATCATTGCAGATGGGCGTGTGGGTAAGGCCACCATCCGCAAAGTAAAGGAAGCGTTCGACGATACCGACGATCCAAAGGCGATGATCGCCATCCTCAGAAAGGAAATATCCAAGCAATACCTTCTCGGCCCGGCAAAGCAGTCTACCAAGGAACTGCCGCAGGGCCAGCGGGAACTCATACTTTCATCCTATCTGCCGTAAGGAGCATCATGTATGGACAAAACCACCGCACAACGCCTCGTTCGTGAAACATTTAAAGCTGCATTCGACAAGAAGCGTTACCGCGATTTTATCAATGAACTATGCAACGGCTTCAACGAAGCCAAGGCGCAGGTCATGAGTGTGCCGGATGCCTTTACGCCCCACGTAAAAAGCTGTCAGCGACTTGGAACCTTTGAATCTGCCGATGGCGAATTGACCGATGTACTCATTGTTCATCTTACTGAATCCTGGAAGCTGGAGCGTACTCGCACCACCCTGCGCGATTTCGTCGCCCACAAGCTCAAGCGTGGTGATAATTACAAGGAAGCCGGTCTCGTCGCCTTTGTCGCCCCTGATGAGCTGTCGTGGCGTTTTTCCTTCGTGCGGATGGAATATGAAACCAAGCGTGACCCCAAAACAGGGAAGATCAAGACGGAAGAACGTCTCACTCCGGCTCGTAGATACTCCTACATAGTCGGCGTGGACGAGGAATGTCACACCGCCCAGAGCCGTTTTCTGTCGCTGCTTCAGAACACAACGGTTATGCCTGCGTTGTCCCAGATTGAGGAAGCCTTCAGCGTCGAGTCCGTCACCAAAGAGTTCTTTACGCAATACGCGTCGCTTTTTAACTCTACACAGATTGCGTTGGATGCAATCGTAAAGAGGGATTCCGTCCTGCATGCCGATTTCACCGCTAAAAAAGTTTCCACCGCTGACTTCTGCAAAAAGCTTCTGGGGCAAATCGTGTTTCTCTACTTCATCCAGAAGAAAGGGTGGCTGGGGGTTCCCAAAGGTAGCAACTGGGGTGACGGTCCGCGCAATTTCCTGCGGCAGCTTGCTGACCGTGCCATCCGCGAAAAGAAGTGCCTGTTTAACGATGTACTCGAACCCCTTTTCTACGACACGCTCGCCACTGATCGAGGTCACGAGGCGTGGTGCAAGATTTTTTCATGCCGGATTCCGTTTCTCAACGGCGGGTTGTTTGAGCCACTGGCCGGTTATGATTGGGAGAATACTAACATCAGTTTTACCAATGCTCTCTTTTCAAACCAGGATCGAACCCCTGCCGGGGATGTAGGAGACGGCATTATCGATGTTTTCGACCGTTATAACTTTACCGTCAACGAGTCAGAACCGCTGGAAAAGGAAGTAGCAATCGACCCCGAGATGCTCGGCAAGGTCTTTGAGAACCTTATCGAAGAAAACCGGCGCAAGGGTCTCGGCGCATTCTATACCCCCCGTGAAATTGTCCACTACATGTGCCAGGAAAGTCTTATCAACTATCTGGACAACGGGCTGAATAATTCCATCAAACCTCGCGCCGGGAAGCCCATCGCAGTTCCCCGGAAGGACGTGGAAGATTGGATTCGCCAGAGTGACCAGTTTGCCCACTACGCCGCCGCAATCGCTGCCGGGACAAAGGGAGATCACTATCCCAAACCGCCGGAGTCTATCCGCACGTTTTCTGCCGAAATTGACGTCCTGCTGCGCGACATAACCGTCTGCGATCCGGCCATCGGTTCCGGAGCTTTTCCGGTGGGTATGATGACCGAAATCGTTCGTGCGCGTGTCGCACTTACACCATATTTCAATGATGTTGCGGAGCGCACGCCCTACTATTTCAAGCGACACGCCATCCAAAATTCCCTTTACGGAGTGGACATTGACGCTGGTGCAGTTGAGACGGCAAAGCTACGACTATGGCTCTCGCTAGTTGTTGATGAAGAAAACGTTAAGCAGATCAAGCCACTTCCGAATCTAGATTATAAAATCGTCGTCGGTAATGCCCTGTTCGGTGTGGAGAAGAACTTGTTTAATAATGATCTTTTCAACCGATTGGAAGAGCTGAAACCAATGTTTTTCGATGAGTCAAATCGCGAGAAAAAAACGAAGTTTAAGGTGCAGATTGATAAATTAATCCATGAACTGACCAATGATAAGGAAACGTTCGATTTCGAGATTTACTTCTCTGAGGTTTTTCACGGAAAGAATGGCTTTGACGTTATGATTGCCAATCCACCATATGGTGCAAATATCGATGATCTCCTTCCAAAATTGCGTCCCCTCTATTTTGAAGCTACCAAAAATTATGCAGAGATTTACAAAATGTTCATGCATCTCGGTCTTCGGAACCTGAGTATCTGCGGAATTCAATCATTCATTACTCCAAACACTTTCCTCGCTCAGCCAAGGTATAAAGACATCCGAAAGGTTCTTCTTCAGAATAATATTCGGAAAATAGTGAATTTAGGGGAAGAGGTATTTGAAAATGTGATCGTGCCAACTTGTGTTTCTTTTATTTCGCGTGGATTGCCTTCGAGTAATTGTTTTTTTGCCGACCTCAGCAACGATAGTAAATTCTCTGGTGAACTGCGTAAGCTTGAGTTTAGATCTGTTGACTTGGATCAAGTGAGAACAACAAAAGACGCAAGCATGTATTTCGGAAATGCCCTCCAGAGCAATGAAGTGTTATTCGCAGACGCGCTCGAAATAAAGGATGCCGGGATTCAATATCATCGATCCGGAATCGGATTGAAAAATAAGGGTGGCAACGACCTATACGAAAGGCTTTTCAGCAGTGATCGAGCGGCATTCAAAGCCAGCAAGCAGGTTTGGTATGGGAAGTTGATAGACAGATATTTTATTGAAAAACATACGGATGAATTTTTTAATCTGAACTACCGCAATATCCTAAGGGCAAACGAAAGCACTAGCTTCACAGAATCAGCATTTAATGTATCTCCAAAAATTATTTGGAGGCAGACGGCTTCCTGCCTGAGAGGTGCTGTCGATAATGAACTGCGCTGGTTTAGAAATACCATTCAGTGCGCGTATATCAATGAAAGATACAAAAAATCTTTGGATATTTACTACGTTCTTGGGGTTATCAATTCGCGTTTTATCGAGGATGCCTACAACAACATCGTCAGGGAAGCAGGCAGAGTGTTTCCGCAGATCAAGTTGACCCATGTAAAAAAGCTTCCTCTGGTCATAGCAGACCAGAGGCAACAGAAGGAAATCGCTGATTTGGTTAGGCAAATCAGTGATGCAAAAATGAACGACAAAAAGGCGGATACCACTGTTATGGAAAAAAGAGTAGACCAGCTTGTCTCTAATCTTTATATGCCTGCCAATGGCAAGTAGACACAAGTAGCGGAGGTGTACTAGTGAAACTGTCTTTAGTTGCTCAAATTTTTGAATCAACAATTGATATGTTGACAACTGTCAACCTGTGGTATAATAAGGACATCCAATGCCGCCACCAACATCCGTGAAAAAACCGTACAATCCGCTCAAAACGGTACGCGCACGGATAAATGCAAATGATATAACTATACGGTCAGATGCCTTGCAAGATGCAATGGATGACTTTAACTGGAGAGGCGCTGACATAAAAAAGGCTCTTCTGAATCTTAATGACAAAAACTATTACGACAACAAATTCAAAAATCATTTCTACAAATATGAACCACATGAAAGCTATCCGGCTGAAAACACCTACATTGATTTTTACAGAGCACACTGCCTGTTAGAAGGCGAAAATGTTTACACCCACCTCTACATCAGAGAGCACCAGACAACTGTAATCATCAACAGTTTTAAGGAATTATACCATGTCCCTGAAGACTAAATGCGAATACTGTGATGGCACTGTTACCAGGATTATCGGCGCATTACCATTCAAGAGCAAAGCACTCGGTTCCGTAGTCAGCGTCCCTGACGTAGAGCAACATAAATGCTCCAAGTGCGGCAATACGGTAATATCACTGGATGAAGCTGACAAGGTTGCAGACTTCATCAAAAACAGAGAACAGCACGTCATTAACAACCTGCCTGTCAGTGATTTTATTTCCCTCAACCAGGCAGCAGTCCTGCTCGGTATCAGCAAACAGGCATTCAGCAAGCATCCGCGTGTAAAGCGTGGCTTCATCTATTCCATAACAATTGATAACAAAAAGTTTTTTTACAAGAGGTCGGTTGAGGCATTCAGGGATTCAAAGGATGGCAGGGTATCGCTAAGCTGGCCGTCTATCATCAATCAGATTGAAGTCAGCGTGAAACCGGAACCGCCAAGGGAAGTTGCCCTCAGCCATATCCAGCAACAAATTCTTGTGAATATGGCGTCCAACATCATCTATGCGCAGCAGAAAAACAATCCGCTGCAAATTGACACCAATGCCGATGATCTCTTTATTCCGGCTGCAATGTACGATCAGCAGTCAGGTTATACCCGTTACAAAACGACTCGTTAACCACTTCACTATCTCCGGGGGAATATATGTCCGAAGAACAAAATCAGCCGGTAGCAAAAATGTTGCACTTATCAAACACCCCAACCGCTTTTACTGATGGCATCAACATAGCGTGCAGGATAGACGGCTGTGTTTTACTGCAATTTATTTCTGACACCCCCGCCGTTGCCATTGAAAATTTCAGAACCATTATGAACAGGGATAATGCCATTCAGTTGATTGATAATCTGGCAAAATCACTCAACCATTATCCCACGCCGGATGCAGCATATCCAGCCTCACCATCCCCCGCCAAAAAGAAGGGGCGGGCAAAAGCCTGAAGCAGAGCGATAGGAGAACTACATCATGGCAATGACCGTCGAAATAAAAGACAACAAACTCTGCATCGAAATTGACTTGGAGAAACCAACACCATCATCATCCGGTAAGACCTTGGTGGTCGCCAGCACAAGGGGAAATGCTGTAACTACTGCAATGGTGAATGGCAAGCCGGTTACTATCGGACTGAATGCGTATATCAAGCCGTAGGTGCCTTGAACAGTTTTAAAGCGAGTGATACACTGCCCCCAGAATAAATGACACTGGAGGGCAAAATGGAAAGGCTAGCAGTCAATTCTTCTAATCTTGCTTCAGTCGGTTACGATGAAGAATCTTCCACCCTCGAAATTGAATTTAATTCGGACTACATCTATCAATATTTCGGAGTCCCTTTTCACCTCTTCACTGCCTTGATGTTACGGGGTCGAAGGGTGAATTCTTTGACCGCTTCATAAGGAAGGTTGGATATGCACACTTGTCACAAGGCCACCTAAACAATGCTGTCAAAATAGTAGGAAATTTATTCGGTAATTTGCCTACATGACAGTTTACATGACAATCGGCATTTATATGACAGCTACACAAAAAACAGGGACTCAGCAATGTCGCATAAGTCCCTGTAATTATTTGGCGGAGGCACATGGGAATCGAACCCACCGAGCGAATTTCTCATCCACCCCACCGGTTTTGAAGACCGGGCAGCCCGCCAGCGACTGACGTACCTCCGTTGGTAGTGACTTGCACTTATAACCTGTTGCTTACTGTCCGTACAAGCAGTTTTTACTATTGCTGATCACCGATAAGTGTGGGGAGTGCCACACCGGCATTTTCAATACTATGAGGAGCAAGATCAAGGTTAGCATGAAGTTGATGGAAGCGGGAAAATCGTGCGGAGCTTGCCATGACGGCAAGACTTGAATATGTGACCAGAACCGGTAGACTGCCACCGCAGGGAATAAGCCGAATAATCGCAGGTGCTATATTTTATGAAAACCTCAACGATCATACGCATTATATTGCTGGCACTCTTCATAATTGCCATCACGCTGCTGCATTATCTGACGCCGCTCCATCTGCATTATCTGCACGACATCTTCCAGCGCCTTTACTACTTGCCGATCATTCTGGCTGCCATCTGGTTCGGTCTTATTGGCGGTCTTGCCTGCTCTTTAATCGTTAGCATTGTGTATGCCCCACATATTCTGTTTCAGTGGGGGGGGCATCTAACAGTAGAACTGGAAAAATATCTTGAAATTGTCCTTTACAACGTTGTTGGCGGCGTAACCGGGCTTCTTGTGCAGCGGGAGCGGGAGAGGAGTTTTGAACTTCAGAAAACCGCTGACGGCCTGGAGCTTTCTTTCAAAAAACTTCAGGCGCAGTCTGAACAGATCATAGCAATAGAAGCAAACCTGCGACGAGCCGAAAAACTCTCGACTTTGGGCGAAATGGCCGCTGTGCTGGCACATGAAATCCGCAACCCGCTCGGATCGATTCGTGGCACGGCTGAAATTCTCAAAGATGATTACAATCCGGGTGATCCCAAATACGAATTCATAGAAATACAGATCAAGGAGACGGAGCGCCTTAATCGGGTGGTTGAGGACTTTCTGCGCATGGCTCGCCCGCTGCCGCCCGAGATGGCGCGCTGCCGCGTTCAGGAGGAGCTGGAAACCGTCATTATGCTGGTGGCAGATGATGCAGGAAAGCGGCAGGTTTCACTCCGTCTGGAATCCGTAGCCTCCGACTTAATCGTAAAAGCGGACGGCGAGAAACTGCGTCAGGCATTCCTCAATATCGCTATTAATGCCCTTCAGGCGACGACAAATGGCGGGAGTCTGACTATTCTGACATCAGTATGCGGTCTAGAAGAAGGCAGCAGAGTCTGCGAGATCCACTTCTGCGATAGCGGATGTGGTATTAATATCGCATCTCAGGCTAAAATTTTTGAACCATTTTACACGACCAAACCGGATGGCACCGGTTTGGGGCTTGCAATTTCGCGAAAAATTGTTGAAGGGCATGGCGGTACGTTAGAAATTGAAAGTACGGTTGGGGTGGGAACGACTGTTATTATCAGGCTGCCTATGCCACTGGACTGCGCTATGAATTCACCAGCCATGTAAAAAATTATGAAAAGTTTCAGTTTTTGCGCTGCACAATGTACCTGGCTATTTCCCGCAGCGGATCGGCTTCTGCACCAAATATTTCAAGCGACCTCAGGGCTTCATCCATCATTTCCCGAGCCGCCTCCCGGGCGGCAGCCACTCCTAATACAGCCGGATAGGTTGCCTTGCCTCTTGCCTGGTCACTGCCGGCATCTTTGCCAATTTCCTCGGTCGTACCTTCAATGTCAAGGATATCGTCAGCGATCTGAAATGCGAGTCCGACCGCTTCGCCATAGCGGGTAACCGCCGCCAGTTTATCACCTGAAGCCCCGCCAAGAAGCGCCCCGGAAACTACCGAAGCCTTGATTAGAGCACCGGTTTTATGAGTATGAATGTATTGGACGGTGGGAAGATCAATGTCATGACGCCCTTCGCTTTCCATATCGATCACCTGACCGCCAACCATTCCGGCAGAACCAGCAGATGTCGCAATTTCATGGATTACCGCGAGCAGAGCGGAGGGGTCGCACCCATTTGACAAGCGGAGATCGCTGGTCAGCTTGAATGCCTCCGTCAAAAGCGCGTCGCCGGCCAGGATCGCAATTGCCTCGCCAAACACTTTATGATTGGTCGGACTGCCTCGGCGAAAATCATCATCATCCATGGCAGGGAGGTCGTCATGAATAAGCGAGTAGGTGTGAATCATCTCCATGGCACAAGCAGCAGGCATGGCGCGACCGGTATCCCCGCCAACCGCCTCGCAGGCGGCCAGCATCAAGATTGGGCGAACCCGCTTGCCACCGGCAAAAACCGAGTAGCGCATCGCCTTATGAACGCTGTGCGGCAGTTTTGTCTCTTTTGGCAGAAAACGATCCAGCGCATCATCAACAAGGGCGCATCGCTCTTTTAAATATAATTTCAGATCCATCTGCATCCCTTTCTTGTTAATCTTCGTCAGATTGAAACGCTTGCCGTTTTAATGAGCCGTCTTTCTGTCTCAGAAGGATTTCAACCCGCCGTTCTGCCTCGTCAAGTCTGCCGGAGCAAAATGCCGAATGCTTTACCCCCTCTTCAAAGGCTTTCAGAGAATCCTCAAGCGAAAGAGAACCGGTCTCGAGACGCGTCACTATTTCTTCCAGTTTCTTCAGGGATGCTTCAAATTTATCAGTGGCCATGGTATCTAATCTCTCGTATTAGTAGTAGTAAACTTTAAAAATCATATTTTATTATCATATCTATTCTTACTGTTAAAGGAGAAAGGATCTCAATAATCAGATCTGGTG
>CAYQMO010000148.1:0-9878 GCA_964418315.1 uncultured Geobacter sp.
AATATTAGGATAGTTATGGATTTGAAAAATAGAAACGTTGGGACGCTAGTGATCAAAAGTATTGAATACACCCTTTACGATACCGTCACGCAAGCAATTAGCTTTTTGCAGAATCACGCTGTCAGCTTTCTGGCGTACCACCTCATTGATTTCAAATTCTGCACAGGTAAGGCCATGTTTCTTTGTCATATAGTCAGACGATAGTGCCGGTGAAATATCCTGTTTAACCGGCGGTAACTGGCATGGATCGCCAACAAAAATTATTTTTGACGCATCAGGGTCACGGCCAGACCTACCAATTCGAGTGAATTCCAAGAGATCCGCGAGCAGACGGCCGGACCCGAACCGCATATCATCCTGATCGTTTTCTATATCAGCAACCATTGAGGATTCATCAACAATAAAGATATTATCGCCAGGATCGTCTGTTTTTAGTTCAAAGTGAAGTCGAGTGCCAGGGTCATTAACAGCCTCTGCTTCCTCAAAAACCTCAACATTGGCAAATGAATATATTGCAGAATGAATGGTGCAAGCAGGGTGTTCTGTCTTATTGCCAAGTATACGGGCAGCACGACCAGTGGGCGCAAGTAGCATGCAGCAACGATTGTTTTCCATGAGTGTATGAATCAACACCTTTAATAGTGTTGTCTTTCCAGTGCCTGCACCACCTCTTAAAATAAAACAGTCTGTAGGAGAATTGATAAAACGGATTATTGCGTTGACTGCCTCAGCCTGAGTCTCTGTGAGTGTCGGGAGCGAAGGAGCGTTTTCAGCACTCCCACCTTGGACGTTGTTTTGTTGTTTGAGTACTTCAGATGCGTTTACAAAAGGAATTGGCATTGATGAGTCGCGTTGCGAAGAAACACTAGCTGATTTACCGACACCCCATTCATATTCAGCTTCTGCAAGGGTAGCGACACCAACAGGCTTATACTCCCTTTGCTGCTCCAAGCGAGAACCATCCTCAGGATAAATGAATAATTTGAATTTTTTCTCAAACGCTTTGTCACATTTATTCAGTACGCCTTGTATTGAATGAAGCTCTCCAAGTCGATTTAGCTCACCTGTGGCAATAATCGGAGGTATTGGCTTATCTTTCACCAACGAAAGAAACGACAAATAAATGGGAAGTCCAAGGGATCTGTCATGGGTAGGTTTTTTTGGATTAATAAAGGGCCAGAAGAAAAATTGACAGTCAGATTGTGATTTGCCGGCAAGTTCAGATGCGATTTTTACGGAGTCAAACGCCTCAACATTCAAAACATCCAAAATCCACGAAGGACAAAGTGGGTACGAACCGGTTTTGTAACTGGCAACCAAGGCATAGTAAATGGTGTCGTTCCTCCCGTTTTCATATTCATCCAATACCGGAAACGCAGCCCGATCCCAGCGCCACGAACAAAGTTCTTCAAGCGATACGTCAATGCCTATGAGATCAGTTATAGACGTTCTTTTCTGTATCCAAGCAGGAACTGTGACAGGTGCCTTTCTGGGGTCTAGAAGGTAGCTTCCAAGACAAACAGAAAGAAACTGACGCTGCATATGTGGGGATGGCAACAATTCATAAATGCTTTCAGCCAATACTACAAAGTTATCGGCAGCATCACCCCATATTGCATCATGTGGTCGAATAAATTTCGCTATTTGCTTTTCAAGCAAACCTTTCTTAATTGCCGTTGGAATCTGTGTTAGTTCCCAGTTAAACTCAATCATGGCCGCACCAATATAAATTTTAGATTTTCTATTGCCCCTGCATCTTTCGCAACATCACTGAATACTATGTCAAAGTAAGGCGAATCTTTCTCAATATTACTTTGACATTCGCATACAACTTTTCCATTGACGTTGAGTGATGCAACAAGAAAGAGCTCTTCATTCTGTATTTCATTGAGTTTTCCGGCAACGTAATAATCGCCATCTTCCCAATTATTATCAGTAAGGGTTGCGCCAACCGTTCGTATGGTAATTGCCCCGTCCATTTGTTTAATAACAATATTTACCGATAAAGGGACGCTGGTAGATGCGACAACGGGTGAAATACCATGTGGATCTGTAGCCCCAGAAAGCAAATCGATCAGAGATTCTGCAAACTCTGGAAGTTTGAATCCAGCAAGTTTTTGATATGCATCCGCCAATGAGCCGATAATGTTCTGGAGGAAAACCTCATTATTAGCAAATTTAGCTTCCCATTCCTCCACCAATTCCGCCACCGCAGGCACTGCCACAAACGCCCCAATCTCAATCTCCATACTGCGAAAGAACGAAAGAATCGAACCTTCCGGTGCTGGTTCATGAGCAGTAACGGATGCAGTAATCACCTGCTTCAACTCTTCATGTTTGACTCCACCAAGGCACTTGTCAAAACGGTCTTCCTTTTGCGTATAGCAATTCCAGGTTTCGGCAAAACCATACCGTTCATCAAGAGTAATGTCGCCGTTTCCCATCAACCGCGTATCACTGTAAAGTTGCGCCACTCGCCAACCAGAAGTACCATCGACCTTTTCCAATAGCATGACACTTGGCGGTTTGATGTATCGACCATCAACACGCCATCCACCAAACTCACGCTTGATTGTCCAGACCTGCCCGGCCTGCTTATCAGTACCTATTCCCGGCTTCATGGTTAAAGTAGCAAACCTTTCCTTCAAAGTTTTCCAGGCATCTCGCTCATCCTGCTGCATCTCTCGCTTATCTCGACAGACGTGACAGATTGCCAGATGCCTGTTTAGATTCCCATCCGGATCGGCAGCGTGGAGAGTTTTGTTGTCAGGGCATGTGCGCAGTTCAAAAGCGGTCTGCCAGGCTAGTTTTAGCTTTATTTCGTTATTTTGTCTGCTCATGGATGTCCCTTTTCTGAGTTACCACCTTCAAAATCAAATCCCCATCAATCCCTTTATGCCCCGAAGTGTACCTTTCTGAAGTGGGAAGAAGTGCACTATAAAACCTGCCAATGCCCACCTTTAGCCGGGCCAACACGCTGCAATCTGCCCTCCTGATGCAGTTTGCTGACAGCCCGTTCGACAGTACTTTTCGATTTACCAAGCAGAATGGCGATCTCTGGAATTGAGAATGTCGGCGTTTTAGATAATAACTCTAAAATTATATCAGCCATCTTCACCTTCATTTTCACCGGCGTTTTCACCTTCATTTTCACCTTCACTTTCACCGGCGTTTCAATTGCTACTAAATCTATTCTCTGGCTTTTTGTTGATTCATTTCTATGAATTGTTGCTGTAAAAAGACATCCTTCGCGGTCATCCGCGAAGGTGATGTCGGGCCAATCTTCCAAAGCCCGCTTGATGCCGGAACCGAGCCCCTTGTATGGCAACATGCCTTTGGCAATGTATGACACCAGGATCGGATTGCGGATATTGGAGATACCTGCCCGGATTCGTTCAACAGTCAGATTGTTGGGAAGATGTCCGGGGCTCATGATCTCAATACGGTTATCGAAGATGAAAAGCCGAATGGTGGCACTTACCAGATAATCACGATGAATCAGGGCGTTGACCAGCAGCTCTTCAAAAACCGACGGAGGGATTTCCGGAATGCCGGGCGAATTCACACTCTGCCCACCCTGAACCTTGTGGATATTGCGCATGATGAAAGCAAGAGCGTCGTCAAATATTTTCCGAAACGATCCGGAAAAGTCCTCCGTGTCGAGATAATCGGTTGAATGAATCACGTTGCCGGGATAGCGAATTGCCTTGATGATAAACTGTGGCTTGATCCATTCCGGGCGCTCGGCAAAGGGCAGCACCCCGGCCAGGTTCAACCTGCCATCTTCGGTGGCCAGATCCATATTGTACAGCAGTCTGCTCAATTCTGCGGGGTTGTCAGGGTAATCCAGCTTATAGACATCACGCAGAAAATCCCGGAAGCGAAGTTTGTCGAGCTTTTCAATACCTGCTTTTGTCGGGAGTTCGTCAGCGTGAAACTGATCAGAAAACTGAAAAAGTCGACGCAATTCTTCCTTGGAATTGATGCGGCGTTTATCTGATCCACATTTGAGCCAGATGACACCATTTTTATCGAAATAGGGTTTATCAATACCCTTTGGTACGGTCAGAACGATAATAATACGGTCATTGGGAAGTTTCACGTTTTCAGTCTGCACCGCCAGTGGACTGCGCACATGCTGACTGGCTGCGTTGCTGATGAGCTGATTGATGCGTGACACGTCCTTTGAGGAGAGTCCTGGTGCTGCGCCGTTGTCAGCTACACCGATTAAAATCGTCCCACCTTCGGAATTGGCAAAAGCCGCCATTTCCGATGCCAGTGAATCAACATTGTTCACATCGGCTTTGAACTGATGGTTGCTGTCCTCGCCAAGTGCAATTATGGAATGAATATCCTGTTTCATAGAATACTCCCTTTCCTACTATCACGGCACGCTTCGTCATTTTTACAAAACGTAATCACTTTTTCGTAGAACATAAAAAACTCTTCCTCTTCCACCTCACCAAACTGCTTGAGCGACGGTGGCCCCCACAGGCTCCATTTCTGCCTTATTACTTCAAGTCCGTTTTTTACGTGGTAGTGCAACTTGCTCGGACTACTCTCGCCAATACGGGAGCATATCTCCTCGTATGTCATGTCATCTTCTACCTTCATCAAGATCAACATCTTCTGCTTGTCAGTCAACTCGCAGGCACAATCACGAGCAAGGTCATCAAGTTGAGAATCGATAATATCCAGCTCCAGTACAGGCATCTGGCGTTTCCAGGCATCGTCATCACGGCTGTCGGCTGATGAAATCAATCTATCCCCGAGAGATAGTGACGTGCCATCTTCGTCTTCCGCTGCATCAAACGATGATTCAGGGGATTCGGACACTAACAGTGGATAGACAGTCGTCACATAACGTACCAACTCACGCACCGGCAGAAGATATTCAGCAAGAATTACTTTGAGTGATTCATCCCAGAAATGCCGGGACAAGCGAAGAATTGCCGGTTTACCGTGTATTTCGCAAAACGCTACTTCTGGTGTTGGCCATCCAGCAAAGCTTTGCACGATCATGTTGTCCGGGAGGAAATCCAGCGCAGGGGAATCTGAATAGGCAAAATAAGAACCTTTCCGCCCTTTGGATTCGGAACGGATACTCTTCTCTTCAGATAGTACCGTTCGGACGTGACGGTAATAGGCATGGAATGGACTGGTATCTCTGCGTTTGTCCAAGCAGAAATCTATAAACTCCTGCGCCAGGAATGCCATGAATTCATCCTCATCACCCGAGATCAGAAGAGTTGTTGCTTTCAGAGCTACCTTATCAGCCCGCTCCTTGACGAAATCCCATAGCTGATTTGTGACCGCATCCAGATAATCATTCCGGTTTAGATATGGATCGTCAAGTTGCAACGAGAGGCGTTCGGCCCGCTTGATAACCTGACGGGCAGACGATTTGAGCGTTTCATAACACTCTGTACTGGAGACCCATGCCTGAAAAAAGTCATTCATTCCTGACTCCCCCTTTTGTGATAATTGCCAACAATGTCTTCTTCTGAAACAAGACCTCGAAGCGGTAACCGGTCAATCTCTCGACTGGTACTGTTCAGATTGAATGACAGAAAATGAAGAATATAGCTGTCTTTATCGGTAGGAATTCTTGCCGGTGGCGTCATAGATCCCTTATGGATATAGCTGGCCTTATCATTGTTGTATTTCTGACTCGAACAGGGACAAAACTCGAATGAATTCCGCTCGACCTTTCTGAGCAGAAAAACAGGATGCGTGCGTTCCGAGTCTCTTATTATGAATTGGCCACTGGTTAATCTGCCAAGATCAAAATTTGACATCTCAGAAAACAGCAGATTTTCCTTCCATCCATCAGGTGAGGAATAGTCCTCGCGCAGTATGTAGTTAATCCGCAAGAATCCTTTACGGCTCATGTCGCCTCCCAATTGATCCCTTCAAAAATCGCTGATGCATTTTAGTACAAGAAGCCATGAAGTCACTAAAATTCGTGAATATATTTTTGTTTTGAAAAATACCCTGTTCGTTCCGTGTCTGCCACCAGAAGGAAAATCAAACTGGAGGTAATAGACCATGGCAAGCCACAGCGAATTGACAAACGGAATCACCAACCACGCCAGACAGAGAATGTCCGCACGCTCCATCAATGAATGGCAGATAGATCAGGTTTTACGGTTCGGGCGAGAGTCGCATAACCGTAAGGCAGTTACTTACGTAATTGGTAAAAAAGAAATCAAAGAAAATGGGCGTTTTCTGGAGCCCTGCGAGGGGATCCATGTTCTCTGCTCAATGCGTGATGGCTCCGTGATTACCACTTACCGAAACCATAACCTGAAACGTCTGCGCCACTGACGCAAGCGTTACTCAACTCAAACCACCACAAAGGATCAAAACCCATGAACGACAACAACAGAAATATTGAAGCACAACAAGTTCAGTCATCAGAAGACGCCATCCAACCGTTTGAGTCTACCATCATTCCCAAATCATTTTGGCTGGGAGGGCTGCAGATTGATGTTAGCTTCGATGAGAACCTTTACAAAAACCGAAAAATAGTCGGCGAGGCCCGATACCCATCCCAGAGTATCACCCTCGATTCGGTTACCATGAGCAAACAATTGACCGAGCAGAATTACTTTCACGAATTAACCCACTGGATTCTTTACATGATGAACGAAGATGATCTTCGCAATAATGAGAAATTTGTAGACGTTTTTGCCACCTTCCTGCACCAGGCGCGGGTGACAGAACAACGAGGTGCAGTGAGTAAACAAAAACCCGAAGACGCGTCACTTCGTGATGGAGAAAATAAACTGAATACATAGGGCACTAAATGGGGGTGGTCTATTGATATATTGACAGCATCATAAATGCAGGGGGGAATCGTAATGAACAACGCCATCTCAAAAAGACTACCACCACAAAATCTTGAAGCAGAAATGTCTGTACTTGGCGGAATTCTGCTCGACAATGACGCCGTATGGAAGGTGACGGAACTTCTTGGACCGGAAGATTTCTACCGGGAATCGCATCGTAAAATCATGCTTGCCATGCTGGAACTGGAAAAAGACAAGGAGCCATGTGACCTTGTTACCTTATCAGCTGCTCTCCAAAAAAGAGGCGACTACGAAGCGGTTGGTGGAGCATCGTATCTTGCAACGCTGGTAGATTATGTGCCGACAGCGGCAAATATCACCTACTACTGTAAAATCGTTCATAAGACTGCTGTTGCCAGGAAACTGGTAAGCGCAGGAACAGAGATTGCCACACGAGGCACTGATCCAGAAGAAGATGTTACTGAGCTGATGGACTATGCTCAGAAGACAATTATGGAAATTGCCGACCGCAATACCGTCAGCGGCAGTGTCCACCTTAAAGAACTGATGCTGGCGACCTACAAGACGCTGAGGACCCTGTACAACCGCAAGGAGCACATCACTGGCGTTCCTTCCGGTTTCGTCAAGCTGGATGAGATGACTGCAGGCTTCCATCCCGGCAACCTGGTTATTATTGCAGGCAGACCGTCAATGGGTAAGACCGCCCTGGCCATGAACATCGCCCAATATGCTGCTGGCCTTGCAAAAGATCCGGTACCGGTGCTGGTATTCTCCTTTGAAATGGGTAAAGAGGAACTTGCACTGCGACTGCTGGCCTCAGAAGCCCGTGTAAATGCCGGACGGATGAAAACGGGATTTTTCAAGGACGAGGACTGGCCACGCCTGATGCGGGGGAGTAATTCTCTTTCTCAGTCAAAGATGTACATTGACGATTCATCAAGCCTTACTGTGCTGGAAATGCGCTCAAAAGCCAGACGGCAGAAAGCGGAAACCGGTCTCGGCATGGTGATCGTTGACTACCTGCAACTGATGAAAGGTAATAGTCGCCTGGAGAACCGGCAACAGGAAATATCTGATATCACCAGATCACTAAAGGCGCTGGCAAAAGAGCTGAAAATTCCGGTAGTGGCTCTGTCACAGCTTAATCGCAGTATTGAGAACAGGGCAAAGAATGAACGGCGTCCGCTGATGAGCGATTTGCGTGAGTCCGGAGCGATAGAGCAGGATGCCGACGTGATTATGTTCGTCTACCGTGAGGAGGTTTATGACAAGGAGAACCCGGAACTTAAAGGTAAAGCCGAAATTATCGTAGTCAAACAGCGAAATGGCCCTACCGGCAACGTTGATTTGGTATTCCAAGGCGAATTCACCCGTTTTGAGAATTTGAGCGAACGGGAGGATTTCAGTTAATGGTTTATTAATAATGTGTATTTTTACTCTGGGCGTTTGATTGGGAATGGGGGGTCGAACTACATTGAACGAAGACAGAACACGAGCGACCGGCATCAAACAGAAGGTAGAGTAAAATGGAGCGCAGGAGTGCAGTGGCTGGACTTGATGAGGTTTCCTATTAACGGTGGATATTCGAGCGTTCTGAAGAGACCCTCGTTATTTGTGAATGTGCTTAGGATTTCACAGTCGATAGACACCGGTCAAACGCGTGCAATACAGGAAGGGCTATCGAAACGCGGATTGTTAACCAAATTCGAAACCGTGTAAGTAGTCAGAATGTCCGGCGCACACGGACGTAGTAGACCCTTGAGTTCATCCGGTTTGGTACTTAACTCCAACCACGAAGCAATCGACTCTGGCGATAAAATAACCGGCATCCGATCGTGAATTGGAGCCATAAGTTCATTGGCTGTAGTTGTAATGATAGAACAAGTTTCAATCACACTACCGTCTGGAGACGGCCAATGTTCCCATAAACCGGCCAGCGACAGTGGCCGGTCTTCGTAGCCCTTGATGTACCAAGGCTGTTTCGCTCCTCCAGCAGCCACCCACTCATAAAAACCGCTGGCAGGAATGATGCAACGACGCTGTTTAAATGCAGCCCTAAATGACGGCTTTTCGGCAACGGTCTCACCTCGTGCGTTAATCAGGCTGTGACCTACGCTCGGATCTTTAGCCCAGGACGGAATCAAGCCCCATTTGACGGTTGCAAGCTCGCGTTGTCCTGCGGCATTCCGTCGAACTATCGATACAAGTTGAGACGGAGCAATATTGTAGCGCGGAGTCGATTCGAGAGGTCCAAAAATCTCATAAATGACAGCCAACAACTCAGGCGATAAAAGCGAAGTAAACCGTCCGCACATAGCTATTTCTCCCGAACGGAGAATCGGTCAACAGCATTGATTCGATTGATTTCGACACGATCAGTTGAGCCGTCAAAATATATTTCACTAGCGAGCCATGCAAGCTCTTCGTTTTCAAGGACACTGGGAACACTGGTCCACCATGCTTTACAGCCACCTTGCGAGCCATCATTCCAGCGATAACCACGCAGTTTTAGTATATCCTTTTTGTCGAAAGGTGCGCCAACGGCACTGATCTTTGAGGACACTTCGTCATAGGTATTTAGCAACGCTTTGAATACAGAAGTTTTACTTACCGGCAATTTCCCCAGAAGAATACCCAGCACTCCTTCCGCATCATCCAGGGCACGGTGGGCGTTTATGAACAAACCGAACTTGAAGAGCAGATATTCCAGAACACGAGTGGATATCCTCTCTGCCTGCCAGTCAATCTGATTTACGGAACAAGCCCACGGAAGCGTTGTAAAAGCCGGAAAGCGAGCTTCAACAAATTTACGGTCAAAACCGGCGTTGTGAGCAATCACAAAAGTAGCCTGATTAGCAAGCCTGTTTACCTGGTCGTCATCCAAGTGTTGTCCGCAAACCATATCATCGGTAATTCCGGTAATCTCGATGATCTCTTTCGGGAGTGAACGTCCCGGATCTTCAAAACCATTGTACCGGTCAGTAATGCGTATGATCTCTGCGGTAATCGGATCATATTCAAAGGCGACTATTCCCAACTCAATGATCTTGTCTTCAGCATGATTGA
>CAYQMO010000149.1:0-9425 GCA_964418315.1 uncultured Geobacter sp.
ACCCTGAAGAGTTATGCATCCTCCTTCACAGCCAACTTTAAGGATAGTTTGCCAAGAAGTCCCGTTTATTGACCTATAAAAGGATCTTGATCCATCTTTCTTGAATTCAACTTGATCAGTGTCCTCAAGCATTCTCGCCAATATAGCAAACAACCAGCCTTTCTGACCGTACTGCGTATTTTCCTTCGGAACAGCAACAAAATTTAGATCGAGCGTCCGCTTTATCTCAGCCGCTGGCACCCATCTATCCGGAAAATATGCTTCGTTATCTTTGATAAAACCTAGCATTTCAGCGGTAATGGCATTTAAATGGCTGTGAATTACAGTTTTTCTATCCATAGTTTCCTCCTCCTGAGTTTTGGTAGCGCCATAAAAACATCATACCTCCCCCATCTAGCGACCGTTGTTATTAAATTTATTTTTTATCGCAACGAGAAATAATTACTTCAAAACTGCCTGATGCACAATTGCACCCAATAGCCAGGCTGAGAAACTTATTGCGACGGTAGGAAATATTGGAAGTCCGCGACGCAAGCAGAACCATGCAACAGCAAAGAATATCAGCGTCGGGAATATACCCCAGAATACCCCTTCAACAAAGGACGTCATGACCTTACTATCACCCTGACTATCAGAGTGCAGCCAAATCAAAACAATCAGGGTTGTTAATGGCATTGCGGCAATCAGTCCGCTAAGTGACGGTATCTTTTTCCCGATAATGACACAGGAAACGATTACGATATTTGAGAGAATAAGTTTGACGGCAAAGGGCATGGCAACAACTCCTGTAGGGGATTTATACCACATTAGGCGTCTATTTTTTTCAGCTTACTTCACCTATTGCCTTGGGCAAAGCCGTCTTTGTTAACCAATCTGCTGTCACTGCGGAGACATTCCATCAGATTGTGTGCATACATGCGTGTCTTTTCGTGAGGATTGGTGCGGGATTTTTCCTTGAAGCCGAACCTGACTTTGAAGGTTATGGGATTAACCTCACAAATTTGATCGCTAGTCCAGTCTTTCACTTCAAAGACGATCAGGCTGACATCTGGATTATACAGGATGAAGTCAGGCTCTGATTCGCTAATATCTGGGGAATACCAGACGATGTACGGTCATCAGGTTTGGCGACGATGCGTAGAAAACAGCAGAAAATCTCTTCACCAGTGGTGGTGAAATGTTTGAGTCGTCAGCGATTATCAGGGGCATGTTTGATTTACTCCAGACGGTATATTATTAATATATCCGTTTGCCTCAAGGGTTTTACAAAAATGACATTCAACCCATGCCACTCACTCAAATAGTGTTTCCTTTAACGTTAACCACTTTATTCTCAAATCAGCTTACTCCACAATCGACTTCAACACCGCATCCCTGGCATCAGCATAAAACTGGATATCTACCTTGGTCGCCATGTCGTCGGATAAGTCATAGAGCTGCTTGCGGCAACTCACCGGCATAAGCAGGGTGTTGGCACCTTTCTCAACAGCATGTTCAGCGATAGTGACTGCATTATATACCGGTTCAAGGGAGCCTCCGAGGTTAACCCCTCCAACAACAACCAAACCGCCTCGAATGGGTTTTTTTAGTAGTGAGCTACAGAGGGCAACTATCACCGCTACACCGAGTTGACTGCCGCTGTTTGAGGCGTCGAAAGAGCGCAACTGAACGGTAAATTCATGTAGGCGTGGATCTCGGTCGCCTACCAGACTTTTTGATCGGGCATACAGGTTTTGCTCCGCAAAGCGGACGCTTTCCTGGAAGGCTTGTGGTGCCGGTTTGTTGAGTATCTTTACCCCTGACCCTGGCCCTTCGTTGACTTCGATACGGTACAATCCTGAGTACTCGTCCATTCCGCCGGGGCTGATAGTCCAGACCTGACCAGGCTCAAGTGGATCCAGGCCGATACTATTTTCATTTTGCAGTTCCGGGGTGGCGACAAACTTTTCAACTCCATCTTCACCCATAGTGTAGCTGAAGTGCGTATTACGGAACTCAGCAGAGCCTATTCGCTTCTGTTGTTCCTTAACCCGACGGCGCATCTCAAGTGCCAAGCGGATGGCCCATTCCAGGTCTTCGTCAGCTACCGCTTTCTTTTGATCTGGGTAGATCAGTTTCAACAGCCCACTAACCGTTTTATTTACTGCAGTCATATCTCGCCCGCTGAGGCTGCCACCAAACAAAACACGCCCCTGAAGCACCGTCACGCGACTCTGTTTGCGCAATTGAGACATACATTCCGATATAAAATCACTTACTAGGCCAAAATGGTCGGTAAACAGGTCGCGGTTCATTTTAGGTATATCCCATCCTGGAAGATAGGCATGGATACGATCCATGAAGGCCGTGTCGTTACGCATTTCTTGGGGCATGGGGCCGAACAGATGGCCGATGCGCTGTTGGTGTTCCACGTCCACGTCAAAGTTGCCGACCATCACCATACTGCCGTCAGCGCGGATGCTTTCTTTGCCTCGGCTGAATTCGCCGGACTCCATGTATCCCTTCATGATGTTTACGCCGTCTTTCTGGTCGAAGGAGACACCGGAAATTTCGTCGAAGCAGACAACATCGTACAGACAGACCAAACCTCGTTGTCCTGATGAATTATTGACGAACATACTTGCAACGGTGGCCTTGCCACCGGAGATCAGATGTGCATAGGGGGATATCTGTTGGAAAAGGTGACTTTTACCGGTGCCCCGTGGACCAAGCTCCACCAGGTTATAATTTCGCTCCACGAATGGCACCATCCGGAGCAGAATGACGTCCTGCTGGCGTGGGCTTAACTTGCCAGGTTCCAGGCCGATGCTTCGCAAGAGAAATTCTTTCCACTCAGGCGTGGTCAACTTCTCCCGTCCGCTACCCAGAACATCAAGGATGTCATTTTTGGATAATTGGATGGCTCGGAGCGACACCACACCAAAAGGTCTTCCGCTACTTTCCTGGGCGATACTGGCATCATAGCTCAGCTCAATTTCAGCGTAGAATCCTCCAGTAAGCATCCGTTCGTTTTGACTAACCAGCTCGGGTTCTATCCGTGCATCTTTCAAACGAAGACTGGGTAGTGTTGCCAAGTAAGAATCACTTTTCGCATCCAATCGGGCGCTGATGATATCGATAATCTTGACCGAACCCAGTTCTCTTGCTCTGGCCTTGAACAGTTCTTCCTCACCTGCTTTTACAGTACGCGAGGCAAGCTGTCGTTCAACAATTGCAAGCCCTTCCTGAATCTCTGTAGGGTCCACGCTGGCACAATAGCGGCCTAACAAAAACTCTACAACGTATGTCGGTACCGGATACTGTCTGCTGAACTGGCGAACCAAATCTTTTCGAACAAGATACCCATCAAAAGCAGCGGCTGATTTTAAGTCTAATGCATCCATTTCCATATTATTTATCTCCACCGATGGTCGTCGGTACTTTTGATAGCACTGTGCCGTTCTGGTCAACAAGAACAATAACCGCTGCCATTCCCAATAGTCCGTCATCTTCAACTACGGGAGATGCACTGAGTCCATCTTCAATAAGCTTACCACCTTGAGCAACACTCGACGTGGCGTCCGCAGGTTTGGTTCGAATATCCACCTTTAATCCTTTTGAATCACCATCAATCGTTGCTTTACACCTCAGGCCACGCCAAGAGTGTTCAGTAATCTTGGCAGATGCCTTAGCCGCCTTGCGGGAAGCCGTTATAATCGGTATCAGGCATTCTTGAAGACTGATGCCGCCGTGGTCGTATTCTTTGCCACTGGTGAAACAGGAGATTCCAGGTGCCACAGCCACCTGGATGCCGCTGTACCAATGCCAGGGAACGATCTGATTTTCTACCGAAGCTGACTCCTTGATTAAAGCGCAGCGCCCCCAGCGTGTTTCAGCCAGGCATTTATGAAGGTCACTCTTTGGAAGCCCTCCTGGCAACAGCAGCCAGCCGTGATCGGTAACAATTTTGATACGTGCCCATCCGGAGTTTAGCAGTGACTCGACATATTCCGTCAGCTCGTCGATCTGTTCTCTAATATGCCGGGCCAGCTTCCAGCCATGCTCATGACCGTAATGGTCGAAGTCGCCAAATTCCGCCCACACTTTGCCCTCAGAAGAACCCGTCTCACCTGTCAGCTCGCCTTTTGCCACTACCTGCCAGCCACCCTCTTCAAGCAACTTCCTGAAGTAGTGCGTGGTCAACGGCTTGCCGCTTGCTGCAACCGTTGCGACGAAGTCCGCACAATCGGGTGTTCCAACAATCTGTCCGGCAACCGGTGATACCGCCGGTTTTGCAGTAGATGTAACCGTGGGTAGTGCAGACCATGTGGCGGTTAGCGAAGTATCGCAGCCCCTTGCAACAAGTTGCTGCGTAAGCAGTTGGCCGATATCGAACCGGAGGCCATCCACAAATAGCAGCAGATCCCCGTTCTTCGTTTCCTCTGGAGCAACAGTAGCAGGATAACCAGTATTAGCTACCGCCTCCTGTAGCCGGAACGCTGATTCCTCAAGCCACGGTTTGTAAAGACTCTGGACAGCCGTTTGTATCGCCTTGACATCATCAGCTTTGGAAACAGCCGCTAATGCCTTTAACGCAGCATCATCCACCTGCCAGCCGGTCTGCTGATATTTGCCACCCAACTCATCCGGTGTAGTGCCATTAATAGCCTGCTGGGTTCCTTGGGCAACGGTTGCAAGATGTTCCAGCGCCACCGCCAATGGTGCCTGACCCAACTTGGCCCAAACCGACATGCGTCTTTCGGCGTTGTGCTGTTCCAACTCCAGAACCTTGATTCGTGCCAGATGTGGAGCACGTTCCAATAGCCTTTCCAGAGCGGTCCGTAGTTCACTCTCCTGTGATTCATTATATTGAGGCCATGCAGATTTGTCGGAGAAGAGATCGTTTGGTAGTGCCGTTCGCCTCAGGAGATCTGGAAGTTTGGGATAGAGTTGAGGGGATTCCGTATAGCGTTGCCACACCTTTGACCATGGCCCCTGCCGGTTTGCAAGTTTTTCCGCTCCTGTCAGTTCACCTTCCGCTGTCGGGCTGAACGAGAATTCTGTTTTGCAGAGGGCAACATATGCGTCCCACTCCTCACTTACCCACTGATTCTTTGTGGTTATCGGATCATCCAGCCAGCGCAACAAATCGCGCACCGGATCAACAGATAGAAGCAGGTTGAAATCCTGAGACTCCAGGCGCTTCCCTTTCAAAGTGCTAACCGGGTTTTCAAGAACGTAAGGGAAAGCCCGCCGTAACGCCTGAAGTGTCTTTTCATCCTGGGCGACGTCAAGACCGATCCCGCCTTCGCTGGACTTGAGAAAGGCATTAAGGGTCCAATCTTTGCCATTTTTCTGGCTCCAGAAGGTACCCCGATATTGTAGCTCGGCCAGTGGCTGCAGTTCCGACGGGCAGCTTTCGATAGCCCGCAGTTCCATGCGGCTCACGCCCGGAAGATAAATAATCTGGATCGTTAATTCCGGCCAGTCAGCTTCCGGAAGGGTACGAGCAATCATGCATTTGAGCCAGATCGCCGGACCGGTTTTTGCCCCCGGCGCAAACTCTCCAAGGGTTAACAGTTGGGGAAAGGTCTTCCGCAGCAGCGGCATCACCGATTCCCACTGTTTCTCTTTGTCAGTCCAGAGTACGGTTGCCGGCGCAATTTGGTCATGCTTATTGTACGTCCCTGACTTCAGGAGTGATTGGGTGAGAAGGTCAAATATTTTCATGGAGTTTGTCTTTCAGCTTCTGGAGATGTTCAACAAGTTTGTGAACCTTTGTGGAGGGGTTGTCCGTCCCGCTGGTCAGATGGAACTCTTCTAGCCGATTTGCATTTGACAATGCCGTATTGAGTTTGTCACCAATGACATCAAAAACATTCTCTGTTCCTTTCTCGTAACCGGGAATTTTACCCTCTTTGCGAAGTTCTTTGACTACAAGTGCGCAATTGGATTCATGGGCTGCTGCTTGAAAGGCCCCGGTTGTATATGCAAAGTGCAGTAAAACCCAGACCTCGAAACATGGAACCGAGGTAATTGCATGTAATTGTGCCTCTCCTTTTAGATGAGTAGCTCCAATCCTATCAAGGGCGGCTGCATAGGTAGGATGTTTATCTTTATCGAACACACAGAATACATGGTCAAAGCTTTTATCTTTGTTGAATTGCTTGATGGCATGTTCCACCAGCCGTTTGGGGTCAAGTCCACTTTTCTTATCATCTATTACCATATTCACAGGATGCAGACCCAACTCAACTCGTAGGCCTTTAAAGTAATTGGGCTCGGTTTTTTCTCCTTCACAGACGATTAGTACTCTCTCTCTCCCTTGGATCGAGGGATTCTTACGAAGATATGTACTCGCTGCCCGGGCTTTGCGCTTATGAAAAAGATCGTCATTTCCCATCAGAACCTCAACTCGCCAATAAATGGCAAAGCGCCATACCGGCCTTGCAGATAGCCTTTTTCCAATGCCTCACCCTTGCGTGGACTGAAGTCACTCAAAGGATAAAGTTTACTGGCTTGGTTGCGATCCTTTTCAAAGAACCAGACTTGATCGCGACGGTAGATATCGGTATCAAGGACTGAAGTATCATGGGTGGTAAAAATCAACTGGGCATTGTGCTTATTGGTTTTTGAATCCTGAAAAAGACCAATGAGGAAGCGGACCATCAATGGATGAAGGCTGGTATCCATCTCATCAACAAACAGAACTCGCCCTTTGGCCAGAACATCAAGCCAGGGGCCGGCAAAAAGAAAAAGCTTTTGAGTCCCATCTGACTCCTCCGAAATATGGAAATGAACTGAATCCCCATTGTCAGTCTTATGCAAAAACCTGATGTCAGGGATCTCTTTGCCATGGAAGTCTTTAAGTAATTGGTCTTTTACTGTTTGCGGCATATCAGGGGGGAGCATTTCAGGTGAGATAGGGATCGGAATATTTTTTACTGAAATACCTGAAATGCCAATATCTGCTGCCTTCATAAACTCCATGATTCTTTTAGTGCCATCTTCAGTCGCACACTGCTCAATCGTGAAATTAATATTGACGTCAGCACCTGGAAAAATCATGGCCAGCTTGCTCTGGAACCAGTTAAATACCGGCTTGAGCTGTTCATTATTCAGTTGGATCGAGTTTGAAAGAAACAGCGCATTTTTCCGGGTTGTTTTCTTCCACAACTCCTTAGGACCAGTAAGGTTAATATCCCACTGTTCCTCATCAGTTGCTGCGTCGTACGCTCTTTCATATAATCGTTTCGGTCGACCTTTTGGATACGATAACAGCCACTCTTTTGTTACTCGGAGGCGATTGACGGCAAAACCGAACTGGTAGCGAATACCGTCCTGAATAAAGAAAATTTCAAATTCACTCGGCTCCCCTTTTGTTTCCGCTGCCAATGCGAAAGGGGCTACATTGATAAGGGCTCCTTCTTGATGGGCATGGGATTGTAGGACAAAGTTCTGCATGAAGGAGAGCGCTTTGAGAAGATTGCTCTTTCCCGCTGCATTCGGACCATAGATAACCGCCGAACGTAGTAAATTCGGCAAGCCAGCTACTTTTGCATCAAAGCAGTTGGTCTCTTCCAGTCCCTTATAGTATTTGCTGGCAGACGTAATAAGGGTTTGAGTGTCCCGGATAGAGCGATAGTTGGTGACATTGAATTCGAGAAACATGGTGTGATTCCCCGTGAAATTAAATTTAAACTGATTATTGCATAAAAACTGCAAAAAACAAGCAATAATTGCACATAAAATCTATTTTGCCATTTTTATTCTCTTGCTTTCTTCTCCCCCAGGCTCAAATGATGGTCATTAATCCGATCACCTTCGAATTTGTGGTACCAGGGGGCGGACTCCACGTCCTTGCCACGGTCTTTGTTCCAGTTGATGTTCGGATTCTTGCGCAGGATACCGGCCTGGATGAAGGGGCGAATGTTGAGGCGAACGCCGTCGTTAAGATCTGGCTCCCATCCTATCGGTTGCTGGCTGAGAGGCTTCCAGCGGACGAAAATGTCGTAAGGCTTCTCACCTGCCAGGATTTTCTCCAGTTCAATTTTCAGTTTCTGTGCGGCGGCGAGGCGGATTGATGCACCGTCGATTCCCTGCTTCATCTCGTCTTCCTGGCGTTTGATCCAATCTCCCAGATAGGTGTAGATGAGGGTTTCCAGGTTCTGTCGGGTGAGAGTGTGATAGTTCACCAGGGCGGCAAAACCATCCTTGACACCGTCCCAGATGTGCCAGATGAATGGACGGAGGTGAAACAGCTTGAAGTGCTGCTCGAAGAATTTGTCCCGTAGCCAGAACTCCAGAGATTTGCCAGCGCAGTCGGCCTCGGCCAGTAGTTTGGATAGAACGGACGGTGACCAATCATCGCCGTAGGCTGCAACCAGAAGGTTGTGCAGTCGTTCGGAAGCTGATTTTTCTCCCCTTACCGGCGGGATACAGACGATACCGTCATCATCAACAAATTCATCCAAAACGGCGCAACGACCAATCCATTGCCGAGCTTCGTCGGATAGTTCCATCTTTTTGTCCGATTCTGCTGGCCAGCGGTAGCCGAGGAGTCGCGCAACTGCAACCTGTAGTGGTGAAGTCGCTGGAACCGGGTGGCCGTGAAAGAGCCATTGAGTCGGATCGTCGGAATAGGGTTTGGGGAGGCCGTTGGGGTAGCGTTCAGCGGCGATTAGTTGCCAGTGGGCGAGGTCGAAAGGGACTGTAATCATGGCCTCTGTATCAATAGACAGCTTTTGATTACGCCTCCGCACCTCTTCCCTGTATGTTTGACTTGAAAGAAAAACATAAACAGCTACGAGATTGTCTTCCGTCTTAGGACGAACAACATATGTATTGTCATCAAAAAATTGGCCACAATAGATGCTCATAGGCAATGATGCCATTTTTGACAATACCAAACCTTTGGACCCCCAAGCATCTGCCCCTCGAATACCGAACTCTTGGATATTTTCTGATTTAATTCGTTCAAGGCTATAACATAACTCAGCTTTACCTGTGTAATTACCTACTTCTTTAGGTGTTGATTCCATCAGCATCCAGAGAATTGAATTGCATTTATTTACTTCCCAGAAAGGACATGTCACTCGAGCCGTTTGCCCGGGTTTAGATCCATAGTGTACCGTTACATAGTCAGAAAGGAGCTTTTCAGTACAAAGGTCCATTAAATATATTTTTGCTTCTGGATTTTGTAACTGTTCCATCTGAATTGTTTCAACTATTATTCCGTTCAACAGCAGATCAGCTTTTTCTTCTGGAGTACGTGGAACACTCACGTCCAGACCACGTAAGCAATGTCCTTTAGATGACGAGCAATTAGTTACCGTGAGTAATTGGACATTAAAGTCCCACATGGGTGTTCTAAAGCTTTTAGCCCCAAGCAAGGCAACGAGATTCCAAGTTGCTTGCTTCAATAGATGCTCTCGCTGTTTCTTGTA
>CAYQMO010000150.1:0-9424 GCA_964418315.1 uncultured Geobacter sp.
TGACCGCGTACAATGACGGCAATATCACCCGGAACAACGACCCTGAAGTGCTGCCCATTGCCGATATACGCTTTTCCTTCAGAAGCATCCTTTAGCAGAGCAACTATCTCGTCGGCCACCGCTTTTACTATCATCGGGTTTGCTCTATTGAGAGGGATAGCTTTGCTTTCAGATTCTCCCCGGGAGAAAAACCAGATCTGCAGGGGAGAGGCATCCCTACCTGCAACACAAAGCTCCTCTGTCTCCCCTTCGGCAACTTCCGGAACCTTGACTTGCGGGTAGGAGAGCCCGTCAATAACCAGCGGATAATCCTTATTCTGGGAGAAGAGCCGATTGACAGCTTCAACCAGCCCCTCAGACGAGCGCCAGTTTAACGTCATGGTATGATGACTCTCTTCCGGCACATCATCCTTAGCTTCAAGGTATGCGTAAATATCCGCACCGCGGAAGCTGTAGATCGCCTGTTTCGGATCACCAATCAGAAATAACGGCATGGAGCCCTCTTTAAACAGGGTGCGAAATATTTTATACTGGATCTGATCCGTGTCCTGAAATTCATCAATCAACGCCGCACGGTATTTTCCGCGCATCCGCCCGGCTAATTGCGCCCCGCCAGGTCCGATAAAGGCACGATAAAGGTCTGTCAGCAAATCATCAAAAAAGCGTACATTCAGTGTGTTTTTGCGTTCCGGCAACCGTTTTCTGGCGAATTCAATCAGTTCAGCATACAGGGTGATTGCCACCTTGCGCACAAGGGTAACCAGCTCATCCCATAATGTAAAAAACGGATGTTCCGGCGGCTCGCATTTTTTGAGGCGAACATCCTTTTTATTCATAAAGTTTGCCGTCAGTTTCGCATAGCCTGAAAAAAAGAGATAAGGAGTCCCCTGCCTGACGAAGGAATCCATACCTTCAAGCAACCCTGGGATAACTTCAGTCGGATGGTAGTTTTTCTGGCCTTTGCTCAAGCCGGGATGTGAAAAAAGTATCTGCTCAAGTTCGACACGGCTGGTTACCCACAAGCTGCACAGCTTATTATATGCACTCCAGCAGTCAGCCCTGATGCTATCTATCTCTCCCGGAGAGAATTCGGGGACGATTTTGAGTGACGGATTGGTAAGCTTTCCCATGAGAAACCTGGTTAAGGTTTCCGGAGACCAGTGCATTTCTTCGGCAAGCGGTAAAAACGGGGCTTCAGCGGCAAAGAACCTGATGCGCCAGAAATCATCAACGATCTGACTTATCAGCGGTTTCTGGTTCGTAACCAGCTCGGTATCAAAGAGAGCGCCGCTTTCAAAGGCGTTCTCCTGGAGCGCACGGCTGCAAAAACCGTGAATGGTGAAAATAGCCGCTGAGTCAAAGCTCTGCAGCGCCCGGTCGAGGCGGGAAAGCGCCACTTCACTTCCAGGCCAACCGGAGTGCTCTAACGACATTAGTTCCGTAAGGAACGGATCATGCACGCCTATGCAACTTGCAGCATCACGGGCAGCACGCAGCCGTTTACGGATGCGGTCGCGCAACTCCTTTGTAGCAGCCTCGGTAAACGTTACGACAAGGATGTTCTCCGGCTTAAATTGCTCATTTTCAATCACAAGTCGGAGATAGAGAGAGGCGATGGCGTATGTTTTTCCAGTGCCGGCGCTTGCTTCAATCAGATTGCAACCAGCCGGGTCGATTGTGAGGCCGTCAAATTCTATCACGGCTCCCCCTTCATTGACTCAAGGTAGGCAGCAAATACATCTGCTGATACCGCCTCAAATTCCCCGTCGAGTGGCGACTCGTCCCCAAAGCAGAGCTGATAGGCGGGGTCGTCGCTTTCAGGAAATCTATCATTATTCCACTCAGCTTCAGCAGCAGACATTTTACCTTTCTCCGCGTAAGCGAGAGAAGAGCGGGGGAAAAAATGCAGAGGTTTTGTCAGGCCTTGCCAGTAGCGCTGTAGCAGACGTTCAAGGAGAGCCTTGCTGTAAGCCACCGGCAATAATTCGACCCTCCCGTTCAGCATTATCAATGCACTCTCTCTCGGATAGGTTTCGGCAGATGCAGAATTAAGTATGAGATGTTCAAGCCACAATTTCAGTTGATCCTTTGCCGAGAGTTTTGCACTGCGATAGCGCAGCAGCCGATCCGGCAGAACAGAGCCGATCCGCCCGTAAATTCTGAATTGGCCGATGGCAACATCCAGATCCAGCGGCGGCAGAAAGTGTTGACCATCCATCGTCTGCAGCAGCTCTCCGGCAAATAAAGTCGCCTCTGCGGCAAGTTTATTAAATATTGCATCTCCCTGACCGGCTGGCGGCAGGACGCCTCTCGCCCGAATAACAGGGTGGAGTTCCTTAGCATTATTTCCTGATATTACATGCTCAAGCAGCTCTTTTTTGATGCCGTATACCTGAAGGTTGTCAAGTTCAAAAACCTCGCGTTCTTCAGGAGGTGATATTTTTTCTTCCGGCTTTATCCCAAGCCTATGTCGCAAAAGGTAGGCAGAACAGTTTTCAAAAAACTTCAGCAGGTCTGCGATGCGAACCTCACGAAACTGTTCTGTAGGGGGTGATAACGGCTCACTGAAAAATCGCGGACGGGTAGTGGACGGAGTAAGAAGGGCTCTGGCGGCATACAGATTTTCCGCCGAGTAACTGAAGAGCCCTTTTTTCTGATTTTTGAAATATTCCGGGCTGAAGGGCTGAAGGCGATGCTGAGTGAGGATACTTTTGTGAAATTCTCCACCGCCGCCCGGGGAATCGCCGGTAAAACTCCGCATATAGCCTCGATCAAGGAAATCAAGCAGTTCACTGACCAGGACGGATGGTGGTATGACGCTGTTGTCCTTGATACTTAGGCCGGTATAGCTGATATAGAGCCGCTCGCGTGCTGAGAGAAGCGCCTCAAGGAAGAGATAGCGATCCTCATCGCGCAGAGAGCGGTCGCCCGGCCTCGGATTTGCCGGAATAATATCGAAGCCGGGAGAGCTGCTCTGGCGGGGAAACGAGCCGTCATTCATACCAAGAAGCACAACCACTTTCACCGGAATGCTTCTCATCGGCAACATGGCGCAGAATGTCACCTTGCCGGAAAGAAAACCGACTCCGGCTCCTTCGCTGTCCAAGCGCTTTCGGAGCCATAAACAGATAACATCCAGGCCAACTTCATGAGTGTAGCCGGAAAGTTCCCCAATATTCCCGAGCGAATCGATCAGCTTTTCAACTGCGCTGTATTCACGGACTACCGCATCAGATGATTTGAAGAAGTTCTTTTGTATCGAACCGAGTGTTTCCCGCCATTGCCCCAAAGTCCTGGGTTTGCCGAGGAGTAAAGCTGTGGTATGGAGCGATCTGACAAACTGGACGAAACGGCCAAGAACCGTCGCCGCTTCACCCTCCATATTGTCAAAGGGGAGTACGCCGTCAATCAATGCCGAGTCATCAGAAGAGAGCGCGTAGCCAAACACAAGCCGCTCCAAACCGGCCATCCAGCTCCCTTCAGTATAACCGGGCAACCCTGATGCTGCACGGTCATCGGCACTCATCCCCCAGGTGATATGTGTCTCTTCCAGCCATTTTTTTATGAGATCGATATCGCTCCCTGAAAGGTCGAAGCATCTGCAGACTAGATCTGACGACAGTATATCAATGACTTCCGGCGCGGTAAAGCGGCCCCCGGGAAGAGCGAGGATTGACATCAGGGTTTCCCCCACACTCCCCTCGTTGCAGAGTGAGCGGTCGGCAATGGTGAATGGAATGCGCCGTTTCGGATCCTGATGCCCAGAAAATACCGCTGATATGTATGAGGAATAGGTTTCAATGTCAGGTGTCATGACAATAATGTCGCGTGGAGCGAGACCGTCCATAGTGGAAAACATGTCGAGCAGTTGATCGTGGAGCAGTTCCACTTCCCGCATGGAGCTATGACACGCATGCACGGCAATGGAGCAGTCATCGGCAGCAACGGCAATTTTATTCTCAGGATCGGCATTGACGAGGTTGAGGATTCCGTTTTGCAGAGACGACAACAGGGTATTACCTGCAGATTCGAGGTATTCATCCTGTTCGAGGTCAAATCTGGCGCCGCTGTTAAGGATCAGATTACTGAAGCTCCTACCCAGGCGACCAAGTGATGCCAAAAGAGCGTTGCCTTCTTCGGCTACTTCGTTAAACTCTTGGCTCCGCCATGTCTGCGATTTTTCCGCCAGGATGTCGCCCCAGTACTCTCTGCATGGGCTCAATACAAATATATGGACATAAACAAACTCAGCAACCGCAGCCAGTATCTCCATATGGAAGGCCGGCATATATGACAGGCCAAAGACAAGAACCCTGGGTGGTAATGCAGAAACATCAATTTTTCCATTCATCAGGCGCTTAAGAAATTCCGTTTTCAATCTGCCCCGATGGTATTCCTGCTCATCTGCGGCGAGTCCCCGCCAGAGGATCGCCTGCCACTCCGAACAAGTACCGGATTCCCAGAGCTTCAGGATATCGCCTCGATATATTGTGTACTGGTCAAAGGTATCGGCGATTTTTTCTGCCAGTTGATACATCTTCAAACCGCGACTGTGGCCGGTGAGGTAGATCTGCAACTCTTTGAATTCCTGCTTATCCAGCAACAGCTCCAACTGGCTGATAACTCTCCAGATTAGTATTTCAGTGTCAAACAGCTTCGATGTGCCGATCTCCGGCATCGCTAGCGCAAAGAGGTCCTTCACAAATTTATTGGGGAACGGAAAATCGCAATTACCCCAGACACCGAATTTTTTAGCCAGCTCAATTGAAATCCAGCGCGACATGCCACGGCTTTGAACCACAATGGCCTCCCGCGACAATACTCCGCCTACCGGCTCGTTTAGAACCACGGACAGATGTTCGAGAAGTATTTCCATTCTATTTGACGTATGTATTGTGAAGGGCATACCGATAACCGCCGGTGAAAAAAGACTTGATTTTTTAAAGTAACTGGATTATACGTCTGCTTCGATTTTGTGTAGTCCTGTCTCAACTAAAATTATGTCGCCCCTTCGGTATTACCCACCAGAGGGGCGTTTTCAAATGGCTGCTTAGCTCAGCTGGCTAGAGCAAGCGACTCATATTCGCTAGGTCCGGGGTTCGAGTCCCTGAGCAGCCACCATTAAATAAACCTACACTTTCCGGACAACTGCTTGAGCCCCTTGAAAACAGGGGCTTTTTTGTTGTCCAACGCCTTGCTACCACAACATGCGGTAAACTCCATTCGAGGTTATAACAAGGGCGTTACGCACTGTCAACATGCCTTCATCGAGCAGAAGTTACCGTGGTAAGCCATATCCCGAAAAAAGTCAGCCCGATACCGGCCAACTGGAACAGGTGGAAAGTCTCATCGAGGAAAATAATCGACAGAATTGTGCCGAAGACCGGCATCAGATAGAGGAACAGGCCTGCTCTGTTTGCCCCAACAGTTTTCACTGACTGGTAGCAGCGGCAAGAGCGGTCAGGCCGGAATTGCTAGTATTTGATTGCTGGTAAGGTAAAAGTGGTTGTGCCATAATGAGTTCACCTCGTTGGTGATAGATTTGTGTTCCGTAAAACCATTCTATCTTAACTGTTCATCAGAGCCAACGAGGTTTTTTACTTTAATTGATGGTGGATCAAGGATTATCTTTTTAACAAAATGTGTCTTTTGAAACTTGTAAATCATCGTTCGGGGAATGTCAAAATTCTGGAATTTCAGGGTAGTCAATTTGCTATTTAACCAATCATGTATGCACGCCCAATCTCGCTTTGGCGGCCCGCATGCCGTTAAGCACCGGTTCGACTACTGCCGCCGGGAAACCGGCTGAAAGAGATGCGACAACGCGAGCGATAACATCTTCCATCGGATCGGCCAGTTCCTGGATAATGCTGTCGAGCTCTTCCTCCGGGAAACGTGCTTTCCGGGATATGTTCGACCAATGCCGTCTGATGATTTCTCCCCAGAAATAATGCTTGTTCTTGCCATCAACTGACATGGCCATCTTCATCTGTTTTTGATGAAGCTCTTTTCTCGCCACAAACGGCCAGGCCGACATGACATCATACAGCGGCGTCAGACGGTATGCGCCGCGTGGCAGCAGGTAGATGCTGAAGTTTTTTGCGTGGCCGTCAATCGCCCCGTGCAGCCAGAAGAGCAGTTGTGTCTTCATAAACAGCCGCCGGTCGGCAGCGGCAGTCTCCGATCCGACCAGCAGATCCATGATCCCTCTGATGCCCGGACCGCCATCCTCCTCGTACTTGAACACCGGCGGTACGCCCAGAGCCTGGCACATATCCTCCATCGGCAGGCGGATGATCCGGGTGCCGTCCCTGGACCAGCGACGGTCAAAGCGCTCCACCACCAGGGTCTTTACATCCTCGAAAAAACAGATGTCGGCAGTGGCGACAGGAATGCCATATTCTTTCAGGAAACGGTGACACAGCCATTCGTTTTCAACGCTGTCGGAGAGATCAATCCGGGGAGTCTGTCCGATCGGCAGCTTGAAAATATGGGTTGTCGGAGTAGCACTGTGTGGTCGGCACCAGCGGTTGCCGTGCCATAGCAGGGCGGTCTTTTCCTGGGCGCCGGCAAGCGAGATCCGGAAATCGGAGTTCTTCTGCATCCCCAACGGCATGGTCTGATAGTTTCGCAGAGTTTCGGCAATTTCCGCATCGGTGAGAGGTTCTGCGGAAATATCCATGACGCCGTGTGGCTCTTCTGTTTCCGGCAGCAGTTGCAGCGCCCCGACACAGTCTCTGCCGATATGCCACAGGAGATCAAAGCAGCGGTCGCTGGCAGCGCCGAAGCGGGCCTGTATTCTTCTGCGAATGGCGTCATTATCCGGCAGAAGATTGTCGAAAAAGTATTCCACGGCTGTCCCGGCCAGCGGATGCTGTCCGAGTGGAAGCGACAACGACAGAGGACGACAGTTGTCTGAGTGAAGCCAGGACGGATCGTAGACCAGCTGCATCTTGCCGGTTGAGGAAAAGGAAAGGCTGCCAACCTTCTCGCCATTGATAGAGATGTTCAAGGGTATTCTTGATCTGGGGCGTGCCATGTTACCACCTGTCCTCGTTCGGTGCAGACTGTTCCTTGGTACCGATCTGGATGTTCAGATTCAATGCAGACAGCAGAACCAGAATGGTCTGCAGCTGCACAGAAGGTTTTCCCTTTTCGATCAGCGACAGGGTGGTCTGGTTCAACCCGGTCATCTTCCCCAACTCGATCTGTGTCAGCCCCTGACTTTTCCTCTCGTCCCTGATAAGGGCTCCAAGAGATTGAGCCGATGTAATAAGTCTGAGCATGCTTACGTCCTCACTTTTTGTCTACAACGTATATTTATTATTTATTGTCTGTATAGCATAATTTGTTTTTATTGCCCAGATAAAATATTATAGAATGTGTACATGGATTCAGCCTCTACAATATAAAACGGCAGCGAAAGTAACCAAATATAGTGCTATTAAGGATTGTAGCATTGAATCATGCCATTGAGTTCATAATCGGCTCAAGCATAATAAATCCGTGGTGGCGGACAAAACTGAGGATCGGATGATTCCGAAAACTGACTGATGTAAAGGAGGCTCAGAATTTATCATGGAAAGTAATCGAGTCGATAAGAAAGAAGAAGGCCCGGTTACTGTGTTATGTCAACGGAATGGTGACATCACCGAAGGTGTTATTGATGCCGAAAAGAGGCGACAGATTTTTCACTATTTATGGTAATATACCGATCAAACCAATAGATTCACCGGAGATATAGCTAATATGGAATCAGTTGCAGTTGAACTTGTCGTCATTTTTTTTCTGATCCTGGCGAATGGTTTCTTTGCAGGCTCTGAGCTGGCAATAATATCAGCTCGTAAGAGTACTGTTTCTCGCTTGGTAGCAGAAGGAAACACAAATGCAATGGTCGTGGAAAAACTCCAAAATGACCCGCATCGTTTTCTGGCAACGGTACAGATCGGTGTAACTGTCGTTGGCTCACTGGCATCAGCAGTTGGTGGGGCGGCGGCGGTCGAGTATTTCAAGCCGATGCTGGAATCTGTTCCATATAACTTTGTACGCGAAGCATCTGAGCCAATCTCAATTGGTATTACAGTTGCCCTGGTTTCCTATTTCTCCCTGATTCTGGGAGAACTTGCCCCTAAGACCATAGGCCTTCAGTTTGCGGATCGAATGTCACTGATTGTCGCAAAACCGATTAACGTTTTAGCAACGATTGGCGGAGTTGCTGTGAAATTTCTGACTCTGTCAAACCGGTTTGTATTGGCCCTGTTCGGTGTGAAACCCGATCGTGGGCAAGAATTTGTTACTCGGGATGAAGTGTTGCACACTCTTACCGCAGGCGGAGAGACGGGAGCCTTGACCGAACATGAACACAAGGTAATTGAAAACATGCTGGACTTTGGCCGTACGCAGGTCAGCGAAGTGATGGTACCACGCACCAGAATGGTTGCCCTGAATATAGACTCACCAATAGATGTTTTTTTTCAGGTTGTCCGGGAGAACATGTATACTCGCTACCCGGTCTATCGGAACGATAGAGACAATATTGTCGGCTTCATTCACAGCAAAGACCTGTTTCTGCACCCTCGTATTGATTCACCGGAATTCACCTTGGATGAGATTGTCAGACCACCTTTATACGTACCGGAAAGCAAACGAGCCAGTGACCTGCTTCGGGAAATGCAGCGTAAAAGAATGCAAATTGCCCTTGTTGTTAACGAGTATGGTGACATCAATGGCTTGGTGACAACGGAAGATCTGCTGGAAGAACTGGTTGGCGAAATAGAGGATGAGCATGACGCTGGCGAGATGCGCCGGTCGGAACGACTTGCCGACGGTTCACTTGTGGTTGATGCCCTGATGTCGCTCAACGACCTGGAAGAACTACTTGATGTGAACTTCGAGAAGGGGCTACCCTACGATACCATTGCCGGTCTGATCCTGGCAAAACTGGGCAGGTTCCCGGAACAGGCGGAAAGGGTTGAATGGGAAGCGTATGAGCTTATCTGCGAAGAGGTATCGGCGACCTCAATCGTCAAGATACGAATCGTCAACAAGTAAAAGTTTGAAAACTGGAGTCGTGTTTTCGTGAATATCTGTGCGTATACTGGATCGCATCGCGTCAGAATGCCTGATCCACAAATTCAAAAAACCGATTAAGGACTTCTTTTGCTTTGTCAATAACTCGTCTGCCTTTCCGGTCGCTGGCAGTATCATCAATATCATCCGGATCGGGAGACCAGACTTGTCTTACCGTGCCCAGTTCAATGTTATTCCGGTAGCTCAGCTCATCATATCTATCCGTAACCCCGCAGCAGATAGCCCTTTGCCACTCACTTTCATTTCTCGATTTCCACTTGACCTTAAACTCATCACGAGTCAGCCGGTCACCAAAGTTCATTTCACTGATATCGATTGAACGTGCGGCTCCATT
>CAYQMO010000151.1:0-6464 GCA_964418315.1 uncultured Geobacter sp.
TGGCGATGGCAGAAAACGCCGGTTCCGCTTCGCTTGAACCGGCCTACTAAAAGCTAAGCGTATGGCATACGCCCTGTTTGGATCAGAAATGAAACTCATTATTATCGGTTATCCCAACAGGGCGAACACAATTCGCCCATACAAAAACGGTATATCAGCCATTTCCAGGACCCAAAAGGGCCAATAAATGAACTTAACGCTGTTGTGTCTAATGGTTGCCTGCCTGTTCACCTGCAACGCCTTTGCTGCTGATCCGCCTAAACAAGCAGCAGATGGTTGGAGCGGCTTCTTCCTCAACAACGTTACCATTCAGAAGGGTACGGAAGATGCGCTGCGCAACCGCCCCAGCCCCTTCCGACCAAATCTTGTGACCGATACCGGCGGCCGTCTGCAGGACTTCTTAGGGCTTCAGTTCAAGAACGGTGCCTGGGCATTAATGGCCTCCTACGCTGACAACCGCACACTTGGAGGCAACAACGCCTACTCGCTCACCAACCCGATGACCTTCGGTGTGAATACCGTCGAGACCACCGGGACATCCCGCAAGGGAGTTGACTACAAGTCCGGTCTGCATGAACTGGCAGCGACCTACCGGAATAACGGCACGATGGTGATGGCGGGCAAAATCGACACCTCGAACTGGTATCTGGCCGATTCGCTCTTCGGCGGTGACCTGAGCAACGGCAACGACTACGGCAACGCCGCCACCCGCGTCGTGGCGCCACCCTTCCCTTCGATGGCTCTGGTCGTCAAACAGGATTTCGGCAGCGGCATGTCGCTCACCGGCATCGTCGGCGACGCCTTTGGTGATCGTGAGACCATCAACGCCGCGCGTAACCTGGTAAAGGGGGATCTTGCCTACGTTCTCGAACTGAATTTCCAGGATAAGAAGCAGCACTATCAACTGACCTTCAACCACATCGACCCATTCCGCTTCTACGACAAGGACGCTGTCTGGCCCGGTCCGGGAGCAAAGGCTCCGCAGACCGACGCCATGATGGCCTCTGCCAGCTACCGCATCGACGAGAACTGGGTCGGTTTTGGCCGCTTCAGCTATTCCAGGGGAGACGGACAGCTTGAGGACCTTAACTATCTTGCAGGTGTTCGCTACGACCTCGGCAAGTTCTATGCGTTGGCTTCGCAATCGGCGACGCGCGTGGCTACGGACAACACCCCGTACAAGCGAGGCGTCAGGGGCGACTACACCTTTGTCAGCGAAATGACATTAAATTACAAGGTACATCGGCTGATCACCGTTGGCATAAGCTACGACATGTACAACAGCAGCGGCAATTCACTGCTCGCCAAGGATGGTGGGTGGAATGGTTCGAAGCAGAACCACATCGTCGGCATGCGCATGACATCTTTCATACCATTCTGATCGGGAAACCTTATAACTATGCCCAATTTATCTGCATATAAGTCGCCATTGCTCGGTCTTTACGGTACGCTACTGCTGTTTTTCGTACTGCTTGGAGTTTGGCTCGCGGTTGACCTGCAACGAGGTTACGAAAAGGTACTGACTGACACTTCGCAGCGTGCAGTGCAGCAGAGCCTGGTCATCAGTCAATCTTTCCGTACCAAAGTATTGACCAGCGATTACGTTTTGAGAGATGTACTCGGAAGAATAAAGGAAACGGATCTGGTTTTACCTGATCCGGATCAGGAACATGCCAAACGGATGACAATGCTCCTTAAGGGCAAATCCGATACGGTTCCGGACTTCCTGTTCATGGTGATGTTCGATAAGGATTGTGTTTTCACAGCAACTACAACCGGAAAAAATACCGGCGTTAAATCAAAGCAAGAGCTTTGCGAAGCTCGCAAGCGACACTCTGGACCTGACGCTCTGGTAAGTTACGTTCCGGGCACAAAATCTGCTTCAGGCCAGTCTGTGCTTACGTTGTCACGTCACGTCACCTCACCTGCAGGCGATTTTAAGGGGGGAGTGCTTGGCGTCATCGAACTTAAGACGGTCGGGCAGTTGTTCAATTTACCGGGTCTCGAACCCGGAGATTCCGTTGCCTTGCTTGATGAGGATCGGGTTCTTCTCGCTCGTCATCCGTTGCTGGTGGAGGCGATAGAAAAGCGGGCAACTACCCTCAAAATTCCGGAGGTACTGCGCTCGACAGGTGGAAGCACCAGTGGTGCGGCTCAACTGGATGTTGATGGTCGTGAACGCCTGTTCGGGTTCAGCAAGATCGAAGGCTTTCCCTTCTTTGTTGCCTTCGGTTTTGACAAGGCGAAAGCGCTCAAAGAGTGGCAATGGCGTACGATGCAGCTTACCGTTGGCTATTTAACACTGCTGCTGTTGGCATTTTTTGCGGCGCGCTCTCATTGGACAACGCTTCGTCAGCGAGATGAATTGCGCTCCAGCGAAGAGCATTTTCGTCTGCTCTCTGAAAAACTGGCTGGACGCACTGCCGATCTGAACGAGCAGAAACATGTCTTCGAAAAACTGGTATACGAATCCACCGACGCCGTACTCCTGCTCCAGGAGGGTCGCGTTATCGATTGCAACGAAGCGGCGGTGCGGATGCTGGGCTGTGACCTCAAGACGCAACTTCTTGACATGCACCCGTCGCTGTTTTCCCCGAAGTTCCAGCCGGATGGCCGTCCATCGGCGACAAAGGCTAACGAGATGATTGGCATTTGCCTGGAGACCGGAACCAGGAAATTTGAGTGGATGCACGCTCGTATCGACAATGGCGAGCCGTTCTGGGTGGAGGTCACCCTTACCAAAATCCAACTCAACCGCAACTTCATTATCCATGTCATCTGGCGCGACATTTCAGAGAGCAAGGCGCTGCACACCGCATTGATCCTGGAGAAGGAGAAGGCGGAACAGGCCACTCGTGCCAAATCCGACTTTCTGGCCAACATGTCGCACGAGATCCGCACTCCGATGAATGCCATTACCGGTATGGCCTATCTGGCCATGCAGACTGACCTTAATCCGCAACAGCAGGAGTATATTACCAGACTTCGCAGCGCTGCTAATTCGTTGCTTGGCATACTAAACGACATCCTTGACTTTTCAAAAATCGAAGCGGGCAAGATGGAGCTTGAAGCAGTAAACTTTAACTTGAACACGCTATTATCCTCTGTAAGAGATCTTGTAACAGTCAAAGCAGAGGACAAAAATCTGGAATTATTATTCTCCAGGTCTCCGGATATTCCTGATTTTTTGATTGGCGACCCACTCCGGCTTGGCCAGATCCTCAATAACCTGGTTGGAAACGCCATCAAATTTACCGAAAAAGGGCGGATTGTCGTCACCGTTTCGTCGGCTCTGCAGATAACAAAGCCTGACCATGTCACCCTGATGTTTTCGGTTGCCGATACCGGAATCGGCATGGCGGAGGGGCAGCTTAAGCGCATATTTACACCTTTTGCCCAGGCTGACAGTTCAATCAGTCGCAACTACGGCGGCACCGGTCTTGGACTCTCCATCGTCAGCCGTCTTCTGGAGCTGATGGGAAGCAGACTTGAAGTTGTAAGCGAACCAGGGCAGGGCAGTACCTTCTCATTTGCCGTTGAGTTCGAGTGTTCTCATTTCCAGGCTGAGCAAGCCACGGAAAGTGTGAAATATCAAAATGAGACGACATCCGGCGGCATGAAGCAGCTCAGCAATGTCAAAGTTTTGCTTGTTGAAGACAATAAGGTGAACCAGATCGTTGCCAGGGAGATGCTGCGCAAGTTCGGCGTCGAGGTGATTACGGCAAACAATGGCCACGAGGCGGTTGTAAGAATCAGCTCAGGAGAAATGTTCGATCTGGTTTTCATGGATATCCAGATGCCGATACTGAATGGCTTTGAGGCGACAGCCGCCATACGCAAGATGAAGGGGGAACTTGAACTTCCGATTATTGCCATGACAGCCTTTGCGTTTAGCGATGAACGTGATAAATGTCTTTCCGTAGGTATGAATGATCACATCGCCAAGCCGATTGATCCGGATAATGTGTATTCTGTACTGATCCGCTGGATTCCTCCGGGGAAAACACTTAGCGCGCCGGTCGTCAATAATACGTCTGCAGAAACATTTCCTGACACTCTGCCAGGGATTGATGTTGCCTCCGCGCTGGCAAGAGTAAATGGCAACAGCGGCCTGTTAAGGAGAATACTTGCCGAGTTCAGAGATACTAACAGGTCTACAATTGCTGACATCAGGGATGCCACGACAGCGCGTGACCGCGATCATCTGCTGCAGATAACGCATACCCTGAAAGGACTTGCAGGCACCATCGGCGCGACTTCACTCGCCACGACTGCCGCCAAATTCGAGGATTTTGTCAAACATGACGATGAAGAAGCAGTTAAGGAAACAGTTGACATCATGGAAAAACAGTTGCATGAACTGTTTGCAGCAATCTTATTATTGGAGGAGACAGGTACGCCGTATGCAGTAACCGCGAACGCCGGAGAGTCCGGATCTATAGACCTGAATGCCCTTGCCGGTGATCTGCGCGAACTGTATGGACAACTCGGCCTGAACAGGGTTTCTGCGCTAAAGCTGTTTCGGCAGTTGAGGGAACGGCTTCCCGATACAAAGGAGCGCACTCTTTTGGAGAAGCAGGTAGACAGGTTTGATTTCAGCGGAGCTCAGACAACCCTGGTGCGTCTGGCCGAGACAATGGGAATTGAACTTTCCGGAAAAGGGGAATTAACATGAATGACCAAAAGCAGGTAATCCTGATCGTTGACGATACTCCGATCAATCTGCAGATTCTTGTGGAGGTTCTTGGCGATGAGTATGAGATCGTGTTCGCCACAAACGGCAAGGATGCTCTGGCAATTGCGGAAAGCAGCCAGCCGGATCTTATTCTTCTTGATATCCAGATGCCTGGAATGAACGGATATGAAGTATTCAAGGCGCTAAAATCAATACCGCATCGGGAAGATGTGTCCATTATATTCCTGACAGCCATGTCGCAGCCGGAGGATGAAATCGCCGGACTGAAGCTGGGAGCTGTTGATTATATAACCAAGCCGTTTCATCCGGACATTGTCAGGTTGCGGGTACGTAATCAGCTTGAGTTGAAACGGCTTCGGGATGTACAGGCTCGCTTTGCCATGCTTGACGGGCTTACAGGCATAGCCAACCGGCGTGCCCTTGATGAACATTTAGGGCGTGAATGGTTCCGCAGCCTGCGCAGTCAGACTGCCCTGTCATTGATCATGATGGATGTTGATTATTTCAAGTTCTACAATGACACATACGGACATCTGGCGGGGGATGACAGTCTGAAACGGGTTACAGCCGCTCTGCTCTCGTCCCTGAGAGCATCTGATTTTGCCGCCAGATACGGCGGAGAAGAGTTTGTCACCATACTTTACGAATCAGATAAAGAGGGGGCGCTCAGTACGGCTGAGCGGATACGCGCAAAGGTTGAGTCGCTCCGAATACCTCATCAATCGTCCCCGATTTCGCCTTACGTCACGGTGAGTCTGGGAATGGCGACTTTTGTTCCTTCGGAGGGTTCAGCGCCGGATCACCTCATCAATATGGCCGATCAGAAGCTGTACAGAGCCAAGGAGAATGGGCGTAACAGGGTTGAATATATGTAGCAACTTCAAAACCGCTGGCGTCGGCACCCCTGCCAGTTTCCACGTTTTGTCAATTCATTGACAATGGCGTACCACATCTGATTGTTCTTCAGCCCCCACTTCGGTGCAACGCAGATATCAAGAGGAGCCGAGCCATAAAGCCGCTGAATTGAGATATGCGGCGGCAGCAATTCAAGAAAGTCGGCAATTGTAGTTATGTAATCCTCCAGCCTTAACGGCATAAACTCACCACGAAGATACAACTCGGCCAGTTTAGTGCCGGCAACGGCATGGAGCTGGTGCAGTTTCAGCGAATCTATCGGCAAATCGGCTATCAGGCCGACCGTCTTGAGGAACTCTGCGGCACTCTCCCCCGAAAAACCATGAATCAGATGGGCACAGATGTCAAAATTCCGACCAGATGCCCGCTTTACCGCAGTAACAAAATCCTCCAGAGTGTGGCCACGGTTGATACTCGTCAAAATACCGTCATCCATCGACTGCAAACCGAGTTCAAGGCAGACATACTTTGTCCGGGCGATCTCCGTCAACAGCTCTAAAGCTTCATAACTCAGAGAATCTGGGCGCGTTCCGACTGAAATGCCGATGACATCAGGGTGAGCAAGGGCGCGGTGATACAACTCTGCCAGCAATGCCGCAGAGCCGTAGGTGTTGGTGTATTTCTGGAAATAGATGATGAATTTATCGGAGCCGAGGCGGATACGGTGATAGGCCATGCCTGCAGCCATCTGCTCTTCCAGCGGCACGACCGCCTGAGTGCCTTTCGGAGAGAACGAGACGTTATTGCAGTAGATGCAGCCGCCGACCCCCTTGCTGCCGTCACGATTCGGGCAGGTAAAACCGGCATCGACATTGACCTTGCTGACACGAACGCCGAAACGGCGGCGCAGATA
>CAYQMO010000151.1:6564-9180 GCA_964418315.1 uncultured Geobacter sp.
AGAGCTTCGTCGATGGCGTGGGCGGAGTAGCCGATAATTTTATCTTTCCCCATCAAGCCCCGGACAACGGCCACCGGCAGGCCGCTGACACCGATATGGACGCCATCGGCTCCTGAAGCCTGGGCGATATCAACACGATCGTTAATAATGAGTTTGGCGTCAAATCGGGAGGTAAGCAGCCTCAGTTCAGCGGCAAGAGAATACAGCTCGGCAGTGGAGAGATCTTTTTCACGCAGTTGCACGGCTCTGACACCGCCCTCAAGAGCATGGCGCACCACATCCAGCAGCGATCTGCCGCCGGTCTGCTGCCGATCAGTAATCAGATACAGGCTGAAGTCAGTCGTCTGCATTAAAATACCGGATTTAACCGATCATGCCGTCCAGCGGGCTGGAGGCGTTGGCGTAGAGCTTGCGTGGTATCCGCCCCGCCTTGTTCGATAATCTTCCGGCAATCACCGCCAGCTTCATCGCTTCCGCCATGGCGATCGGATCCTGCGCTCCGGCAATGGCGGTGTTCATAAGGACACCGGCACAGCCCAACTCCATCGCGATTGCCGCGTCTGACGCTGAACCCACTCCGGCGTCAACAATCACCGGAACGCTGATATTTTCGAGAATGATACGGATGTTGTAGGGATTACGAATGCCGAGGCCACTGCCGATCGGAGCGCCAAGCGGCATGACCGCCGCGCAGCCGAGATCCTCCAGCTTTTTACAGACAATTACATCATCACTGCAGTACGGAAGAACTGTGAACCCCTCAGCAATCAGGATTTTTGCGGCTTTAAGCAGCTCTTCATTATCAGGAAAGAGGGTTTTTTCGTCTCCCAGAACCTCCAGTTTGACAAAATCGGACATACCGGCCTCTCTAGCCAGACGGCAGGTGCGCACCGCATCATCAGCGGTGTAGCAACCGGCGGTATTGGGGAGCAGGGTGTACTTTTTCAGGTCGATGTAATCGAGCAGCGATTCCTTGCTGCGGTCAAGATTTACCCGCCGCACTGCAACGGTAATGATCTGGGCGCCGGATATTTCCAGAGCCTTGGCGGTCTGCTCGAAGCTGGCATACTTACCGGTGCCGACCATCAGGCGTGAAGTAAACTCTCGCCCGCCGATAATTAATGTGTCTGCATTTTGAGTCATAGCTGTTACCCTCCACCAACAAAATGGACTATTTCGATTTTATCACCATCACAAAGAGGTTGTTTTTCATAATGAGCCTTCGGGATAATATCGGCATTCAGTTCTACCGCCACCCGCTCCCGGCTGATATCAAGCTGCTGCAGAAGTGACGCTACCGTAGCCCCCTCTGCCGTCTCTACAAATTCGCCATTTAAAAGAATTTTCACATCCACCTCCGGAAACAAAAAAAACCGCAGCAGCGGCTTGTTGAAAAATCAGACGGTCGCGCTTCCCTACGCCGGTATTACCCGGATCAGGTACGAAGGGTCGCGGTCATACCGCTCTCAGTCGAAACTCCCCCAGCTTTTCGCCAAAGTAGATGATTGCAGCCGATCTGTCAATTCAATGTTTTCAGTGCTGAATTAATGACTTGAAATAACTGTTATAAAGTGGTATTCAAGTACCAGAATATTATTAAATTCACTCATGGATTGACTAATGAAAGTACAGATTTCCATCCGCGACGCCATTGCATCCGATCTGGATGCGGTAATCTCTCTGGATCAATGGGCTCCCATGGAAGAAAAACCGGCCTATTGGAATGAAGTATTCCACCACTACGTTCGCCGCGACAAAACCGACCGCTTTTTTCTGGTCGCGGAATCCGGAAATGTTGTAGTTGGCTTTATAATCGGAGAAGTTCGTGCATGGGAGTTCGGTTCGCCTCCGTGCGGATGGGTCTTTGCGTTGGCAGTGTCTCCTGAGAGTCGTCAGTTAGGTTTTGGCCAACAGATGTTTGAAGAGATGTCGAAACGTTTGAAGCAGGCTGGTGTTACAACGGTACGTACGATGGTTGACCGTGACGACAAGCTGACTCTGTCTTTTTTCCGCAGCCTCGGTCTCTGCACCGGAAAGTATCTTGAACTTGAAAAACAGATCGATTAAGGGCAACTACAATGAAACTTAATAAAGCAAGCCTGTTCGCTCTCATTGCGGTTCTGGAACTGGCCAGTGATCCAGAGAAACAGCTATCGACAACAGATATTGCACAAAAGCATGGCATTTCAACTCATCACCTTGCCAAAATCATGCGTAATTTGACACATGCAGGTCTGGTTCAGGCGGTACGCGGTGCTGGCGGGGGATACCGCTTTTCGGGGAATGTCAGGCGCACTACATTACTCGAAGTGATTCAGCTTTTTGAGACGCTGGAGTCAGAACTGGACGTCCCGCATTGGAGTAGTGACGGCGATCCGATAATATGGGAGTTGCAGAGCATTACCAGTGAAATTGACAATCTAACCAAAGCGGTGCTTGACACCATAACACTCGCAACCGCACTTAAAAACACCAAAATACGTGCCGAACTCATGACTGATTCTGTTGCAAACAATCAGGTTTGCACGTCTGTTTAGTTGTCCTGCAAAACTCCAAACCATTTAACCTAAATACGGCATTTGATCACGCAACGCCGCAACGAACGCAACGAAAAAC
>CAYQMO010000152.1:0-9160 GCA_964418315.1 uncultured Geobacter sp.
AGCATTTCCCCCTCACCCTAACCCTCTCCCTCATGGAGAGGGGACTGTTTGGAGGCCTAGCGGCGAATTAGAACTAATCAGAATAAATTTTGCCGTATGCCTTACTGCCATTACGGGCGGAAAAAGGAAATGATAAGCAGTATGGCGATAAAAAAGAGAGTAACAACAAGCCTGGATTTACCTTTGGTCAGATAACTGCAGATCCAGGTGAGTGCGTAGGCACCCACCCAGCAGCAGCCAAGCCGCAACAATCCGTCAAGCTCTTCCTTGAAGATAGACATAAATACAAAATAAAAGAGCAGAAAATGCGTAGCAAACAGCAGCGCATTGAGAAAAATGCCGGTTGCCTGATGTTCCAGTACTCCGGGTAAACGTACCTCTTTATTCATACCTTTGCGCTCGACCGTTTCCGTTTCCGTGTTGACGTCGCCAACTTGTTCAGCTTTGTACACTGTGGACATTCTTCCAGATGTATCAGCCAGGTAAACCAGGTTCCCAGACCCTCTTTGGTGAGTGAATACCAGAACAGTTTTAATGAGCATTCAGGGCATCTGATTGCAGAATATGCCCAGGCAAAAGCTCCTATTAAAAGTAACATTCCGCCAATGACGAAATAGGGAATGACTTCTTTTTCCATCACCTTGGGAAGCAGACTTTGAAAGAGGGTAATGCCGCCACCAACCGCCATTGATCCGATGAACGCATACAATTTCCAAAGCTGATTTGTTCGTTTCAATAAAATCAGATTAGCCTCCGGAACTATACTAAAAATAATGGCCACCCAGTGCAGGTGGCCATTATTTCGTGTCATATTGTTAGCTCATCTTATGTTTAACAGTAACTATTTTTTTGGAGCAGGGGACATTTTTTTCAGATATTCACTTTCTTTAGCCGCTAAACTTTTTAAAATTTCATCTTGAATTTCTGGTGTTATCATTTGTTCTTTTGCTTTCTCTTCGATTAAACTTGCAAACTCTGCGCGTTTTTCGGCAACGGAAGTATCTGCAAATTTCTTTGCGCCCTCAACATCGCCAGCCGCCATCATAGCAACAGCTTTATCCTGCAGAGCGGTCAACTCGGATAGTTTCAGCATAAGATCGGCCTTATTTTTTTCACTTCTTGCTTTTTTGTCAACACACCCGACAATGGATGTAGAAACAATTAAAACAGAGAAAAGAAGTACACATAATTTACGAAGAATCGAAGAATAATTGTGAAACGCTTTCATGTTGCCACTCCCTTTTTATTTTTGATTAGTTTTTAAAATCCTGCATAACCTGTCACTGAACTCAATTCGTAGTCTCGCGAAGACCGGGTTTTAATACTTGAAATGCCACCAGAAGTCAATAAGAATAATGCGTTTTGTTGATATTTGATGATACGTCCGGAGCTTACCCCCAAAAAAATCAGTGTAACATCCTGTACTGGATGATATAAGCTGCAATGCCGCCAAAGTAGCCGATCAGCGCCAGAGGGGCGATCCTTTTGGCGTACCAGAAGAAGTGGATCTTCTCCAGCCCCATCGCCGCAACTCCCGCCGCCGAACCGATAATCAGGATTGAGCCGCCGGTGCCGGCAGCATAGGCCATGAACTCCCACAAGAAGCTGTCGGGCGGATACTGGGTCAGGCTGTACATTCCCATTGATGCGGCTACCAGCGGCACGTTATCAACCACTGCACTTGCCAGGCCGATAATGGTGACGATAACATCTTCACGGCCAACGGTCTTGTTCAGCCAGGCAGCAAGATTGGTAAGGATGTGGGTATGCTCCAGGGTGGCCACCGCCAGCAGGATGCCGATGAAGAAGACAATCGAGCTCATGTCGATCTGTTTGAGGGCGCGCACCAGAGTCAGGTGTTCCTTGGCTTCATCCTCCTTTTTGCTGTGCAGCAGCTCGCCCACCATCCATAAAATACCGAGGCCGAACAGAATGCCCATAAACGGGGGAAGATGTGTAACCGTCTTGAAAATCGGCACGCAGATCAAAGTTCCCAGTCCCATGCAGAACATAAGATTCTGCTCAAAGGGTGTGGTAACTGCTCTATGCCCATGCACCTCTACTTTTGCGGTGGGAGCTACAACTTTTCTGCCTTTAAGAAACCAGCTTGTAACGGCAAGCGGCACGATCATGTTAATCATCGAGGCGATAAAGACACCTTTCATAATAGCCAATGTGGTGATCTGACCACCGATCCAGAGCATAGTTGTTGTTACGTCTCCGATTGGGGTCCAGGCACCGCCGGCATTGGCGGCAATTACGATGATACCGGCGAAGAAGAGGCGGTCATCGTGGCTGTCGAGCAGCTTTTTCATCAGAGAGATCATCAGGATGGTAGTGGTCAGGTTGTCAAGTACGGCACTCAGAAAAAAAGTTATGAAGCCGACCAGCCAGAGCAGTGAAGTCAGACTGGAAGTCCTGATACGGGAGGTAATCACCTCAAAGCCGTTATGGGCATCAACCACCTCGACAATGGTCATCGCTCCCATCAGGAAAAAGACGATCTGGGCGGTACCCATCAGAGATTCATTCAACTGATGCCCCACCAGAGCATGATCACCGGTTGAAAGTGCGTAGATCGTCCAGAGGAGACCGGCTCCGATAAGAGCGGAAGCGGACTTGTTAACCTTGAGCGGATGCTCCAGGGCAATGGCGGCGTAGACGATAACAAAGATGACGACTATGGCTGTGAGCATGATGAGGTCTCCTGATACAGTAAATTTTTACTTGTGGTTACGAAGCATTTTTCCTGAAATAATCGAATATTCCAAGGTCACCGATGCGCCCGATTTTTGCGTACGGATCGGCAGGGTCGGCAGGAGGGTCTCGCAGGGCATCGCCGATAATCATGCCGCCGATGGCGCCGTAGAGCAGCGCCGCACCGCCGCCGATCAGCAGGAAATTCATTTCCGTGCTGATGCCGAAGCCGGTAAAGATCAGCCCGGTGACCAGTCCTACCATGCCGAGAATAATAGCCCCCATTCTCTTGTCACCGGTTTTCTGTACCGCCCAGCCACCGACGGCCCAGGACATCATGGAGTAAACGGCAAAACCGCCCATTTCCCAGCGAGCGGAAAAGCTGTCCATCAGGCCCATCATTGATATGGCTGACGGGAGAATATTGGTTGTAAGGCTCAGCCCGGCAAAAGACGCCAATATGGTGGCACCGATAGCCCTAAACCTGATGCACATGACAAATCTCACTATACCGGCATTAAAATTACGAAACGTTTTCAGGATCATGTTTTGTCTGTTCTCCATCGTACTGGCGTCTGTGGGCATTAAAATACTCCTGTTTACCTGATTGTTGTGCTTTGTGCAAAAAAATGATTCGTTCAAATTCTCCGCCTGGCTGCCAAACATTCCTCTTTTTCCTGGGAGCGCGGACATCCTGTCCGCATTCGGGCCGATTTATGCACGGAAAAGTTTTTGATTTAAAAGAGTGTTTAGTAGGCCGGTTCAAGCGAAGCGGAACCGGCGTTTTCTGCCATCGCCAGCATTGCTGCCGGATGCGCTACGCTTCATCCGGCCTACAACTGCAAATACTCAATTTCATGCCGTGCAAAGCATCGTACATGAGCCAGTATAAAAGATGGCGGCTGCCGAAGCTGACAGCCGCCATCTTGTAACTACCTGCTAGCGTCGGTTTTATTACTCAGTGACCTGCAGGCGGAGGCGCAACCAGCTTGCCTGGGTAGCGTAAGCTGCCGACCAGATCCTGAATCTCCTGCGGAGGCTCAGGTGTAAGCTTGCCGACCACATACATGGTGACGAAGTTAAGTACCGCACCAACAGTGCCGATACCTTCCGGCGAAATACCGAACCACCAGCCATCCTTGTTATTGATGGCGGGGTTGATGTATTTGAAGTAGGTGATATACACGGCAACGAAAACGATACCGACTGCCATACCTGCCAGGGCGCCTTCCTTGTTGGCCTTCTTGTTAAAGACACCCATCAGGATGCAGGGGAAGAAGGAGGCGGCCGCCAAACCGAAGGCAAAGGCGACAACCTGGGCCACGAAGCCGGGGGGATAAATACCGAACAGACCGGCGATACAGACCGCCACACCGGCAGCGCCACGGGCCCACCAGAGCTCTTCTTTCTCACTCATGGCCGGTTTCAAAATTCCTTTCATCAGGTCGTGAGAAATTGCGGCAGAGATAACCAGCAGCAGACCGGCTGCGGTGGAGAGCGCGGCGGCAAGGCCACCAGCGCCGATCAGACCGACGACCCAGTTAGGGAGCTTGGCGATTTCAGGGTTGGCCAGAACCATGATGTCCTGGTCGATCTTGACTTCGTTTTCGCTTTTGGGGCTATCCCATGCGCCCTTGCGGATCTGCATGATGCCGTCGCCGTTTTTATCTTTCCAGGCGACCAGTTTGGTTTTTTCCCAGTTTTTGAACCAGGAAGGAGCCTTTGTATACTCTACGTTGTTAATAGATTTGATGAAGTTGGTGCGGGCAAAAACAGCGATTGCCGGTGCGGTAGTGTAGAGCAGGGCGATGCAGATCAGCGCGTAACCGGCTGAGGAGCGGGCATCGCGCATCTTGGGTACGGTGAAGAAGCGGATCAGGATGTGCGGCAGTCCTGCGGTACCGATCATCAGTGACATGGTAATGAACCAGACGTCAATACGTGGTCGGGCACCACTGGTATAGGCGGCAAAACCGATATCCTTATGGATGCCGTTCAAAACATCAAGCAGGTATTTCCCTTGGGTGGAAGGGTCATTAAGTATTGCAGCGCCTTCGGCAGTGATGGTTGAGCCGAGTCCAAGCTGCGGAAGCGGGTTACCGGTGAACTGCATGGAGATGAAGATAGCCGGAATCAGGTAGGCAACGATGAGAACAACATACTGGGCAACCTGAGTGTAGGTGATCCCTTTCATACCGCCGAGGGTGGCGTAGAAAAAGACCAGCGCCATACCGACGACAACACCCAAATCGATGCTGAGACCCATGAAACGGGAGAAGACCACGCCGACGCCGCGCATCTGTCCGGCCACGTAGGTGAACGAGATGAAGATCGCGCAGACCAGCGAGAGCAGGCGGATTGACTGCGAATAGTAGCGATCTGCCATGAACTGCGGGATGGTAAATTTACCATATTTACGCAGATAAGGGCCAAAGAGCATGGCGAGCAGAACATAGCCGCCGGTCCAACCCATCAGGTAAAAGGAACCGTCGCGCCCCATGAACGAAATAAGACCGGCCATGGAGATGAAGGAGGCGGCTGACATCCAGTCGGCACCGGTTGCCATACCGTTCATATAGGCGGGAACAGACTGCTCGGCGGCGTAGAAGTCGCCGGTTGATTTTGCCCGTGTTGCGTAGGCGATGTAGATGTACAGGGCAAAGCTGAGGCCCGTCAAAATCCAGGTCCATACAAAAATACTCATAGATTGTCACCTCGTAAATTTAGTGTGTTTGTAGTGCCAACTGCTGTGCGCACTGCTTTGCTACCCTTCGTGGACGTCATATTTGATGTCCAGTTGGTTCATCATGTAAACATACGTCCAAATCAGGATAACGAAGGTAATCATTGAGCCCTGATTGGCAAACCAGAAGCCGAGCGGCATGCCGCCGATCAAATAGGCGTCGAGCTGATCAACAACCATGATGCCGCAGAAAAACGAGACAAAAAACCAGATGGCAAGATGAACAACGATGATGACCAGATTCTCTTTCCAATACGCTTGTAACTCTTTCGTTGCATGAACTGACATAAAACCTCCTCTTGTGTGATGTTTAATTTCTTTACAACGGTTTCCGCGAGTCTGTGTGGCATTTACCTCCTTTCTTGTGTGGGTGGCTGCCGACCATCCCTGCCCAGGCTCAGCGGGCGGCTAGGGGTTGAATTCTCTACTGCGCCTCTATGAAAATTTTATGCGTACGCCCGTGTATAACCAAATTTTATTGACAACGCTTCGGCGCTTTCGAGCATGCAGGGGATGACCACGTCATCAAGCCGATCCTGCAACATGCGAAAAGAGGGAGCCAACAGCGTCAGTGCCCCGACAACCTTGCCAGCATAATCACGGATGACAACCGCAACGGAGCAGATACCTTCACCCATACCGTTGAAATCGACAGCAAAACCTTTTCGGCGGATCTCTTCAAGCTCAAGCTCCAGAACTTCCGGATTTTTAATGCCGCTCTTTTTTCCCTTCCTGCCAAAAAAGTTAATTGAGCTGACCGACCTGATAACCTTGCCGGCGGCGTTGGTGAAAAACGGAAAACGTTTGCCGACAAAGTCGGCTGTTTTAATGTTCTGGAAAGAATCAACCATATCCAGAAACAGCACTTCATCGTCATTGAGTACGGTAAAGTAGACCGCTTCGTCCAACTTGCGCGCCAGTTCAACCATCATTGGATGTGCCATCTTGATGAGGTTATCGCTTTTCATGATCTGCTGCGCCAGATCGACCATAACCGGGTGTGCAGCAGTGATCGGGTTGTCACTCTTCAGAATATGCTGCGCCATGCCGAATGCCTGCAAGCCAAGGGTGTAGGTATTCTTTTTCTTGTTGCGCTCTACCAGCCCCTTGTTTTCAAGCGTGGCAAGCAGGCGGAAGGCTTTGCTATGGGTTAAGCCGAGTTTTTTTTCCAGGACAGCAATTGACAAACCGCCACCACCCTGCGCAAGTGCCTCAAGCAGATCAATGGCCTTAACAACAGCCTGAACGGAATATACTCCTGATCCTTTCATATAATTAGATCTCCTATCTCTTTAATTGCGAACTATGTGTCAAACTGACACCGGTAGTTAAAATAAATAACATATAACTCGTTTGCATGGTGTTTAATACAACGTTTCAAAATAGTCAATTCTTTTTTTTACAATTTCATAGAAACATTTTTTTGTATGATATACCGGATTGTTATGGTTGCTGATGCAGTTAAATGTTGTTCTCATATATAAATGACAACCCGTTTTAAAGTAGATTAGTTCTCCCGCCCTATTGCGCTATTACAAATCAATATCAAATTTATAGTTGTTTTATTGCATAACAGTGATACCAAATTACCGGGAGGAAACAGTTAGATTTTAACTTGTCAGTAGGGTATAACCATAGCGCGACAGCACTATTTCCCCAGCCGGACAAGCAGGTATAAATATGCCAACGACCAACGAGGACAGCTTTTTTTTCATGCCGGTAAAGGAGGTCTGTCGTCGATCTGCAGTTACCTGCTCACCAGATCTCAGCCTGATTGAAATGGCACGGCTGATGATGATCAATAATATTTCAGGCATTGTTGTCGTGATTGATGAAAAGCCGGTCGGCATTGTCTCTCTGCGTGACCTTCGCAATCTGATCGCCGAGGTCGCAGGATCTATTGAGACGTTGACGGTACGTTACGTTATGAAAACGGAACTTATCACGATCCGGAGTAGTGATTACCTGTTTAAAGCCATTTTTCTCATGGCAAAACACAACATTCACCGCTTGATTGTTGTCGATGAATTCAACACACTGACCGGTGTCATAACCGATTCGGATCTGATGCGAATCCAGACCAGCAGCCCGCTCTATCTTGTGCAGGAGATAGAATCAGCCGGTTCAATCGATCAATTACGAATTCTTGGTCAGAAAATGACCGGAATGCTCCGCTACGCCCTCAAGACCAATGCCGACACCCCAAGCATGATCCAGTTGATTTCCCACTTTAACGATGCGCTCACGCAGCGTCTTATCTATATTCTGGACCGTAAACACAATGTCCGGCTGCCATCGGGTGCGGCGTATCTTTCACTTGGGAGCGAGGGGCGTCAGGAACAGACCCTGCGGACAGATCAGGACAGTGGCATTGTCTACCGTGACGACCTGTCCCGTGACGACATTGTGGCAGTGCGACGTTTTGCCGGCGAAATTGTTACCTCTCTCGAAAATATCGGCGTGCCGCTCTGTCCTGGCAACATGATGGCCAGTAATCCGGAGTGGTGTCACAGCCTGTCAGAGTGGAAACAGCTCGTTGAGCAGTGGATTAGTCGCCCCGATGCCGATGCAACGGTGCATTTCGGTGTTTTCCAGGATTTGCGTGTAATGCACGGCGACGTGTCGTTTGAGGCTGAACTGCAGGAATTTATCTGTGAATGCACACGCAGGAATGCAATATTTTTCCCCAGCATGGCACGCAATATTGTCCGCTTTAAACCGCCGCTCGGCATGTTCGGTCGGTTTCAGGTCGAGAAGAAAGGTGACCAGCGCGGGAAGCTGGATTTGAAAAAAGGGGGGGTGTTTGCCCTGACCAGAGGTATCAGCCTAATCGCCCTTGAGGCGGGTATCACCGGCGGGACTACATGGACAAAACTGGAGCGGCTTAACCGCTTGCATGTTGTGTCGGATCATGATCTGGAAACTCTCCGTGACGCGTTTACCTTTCTGGTAAAGATGCGCTTGAACAAACAGTTGATCGCTCTGTCATCAGGAAGGCCGGTGGATAATTTTGTCGATCCGATGGTGTTGATGGATCGGGAAAGGGATCAGCTCCGCGAAGCTTTTAAGGGTGTTGAAACGCTGCTGCATATCCTGAAAAGCCGCTATCAGCTTGATATGATGGCACGGTAGTGTAACCATCTTATTCCATTTCCTGATTAGTTCTAATCAGGTAACTTTATGATGGCGGCCTTATTTGGCCAAATGTAAATTATTCCACCGGTAGGAGAGGGTTATGTCACAAGAGACGGAACATGAAATTCGGAAAAGCTACCTGAGCGGCATCGTACCATCGGAGATTTTTCTGCTGCTGATGGGGATTTTATCACTGATATATGGCATCGTAAATGACTTGACCATAAGTATTTTCTGGGGCTGTGTCATTGTTCCCGGCGTGTTTATTCTCCACTATGTGCGCAAAACGGACTGGACAAAACATTGGCAGGAGATGGAGGCGGAACAGAAGGAGGCTATTGAGCGTGCGGCACAGCGCAGGAGTGCTGCCGAAGAAGCACGTAAGGTTGCTGATGAGCGAAAATAATCAGGGTGAGATTGTTCTGGCATCGGCATCGCCTCGCCGCAGTGAACTGATGGCTCTGGCAGGGATATACTGCAAACGGCCTGTAATTGCGTTTTTGGATTGACTGGTAGGTTGGTGGTGAACGGCCTTATCGTGAACCCCAACATTCCGGCTGGCATCATTACATCCGTTGGGGTTCG
>CAYQMO010000153.1:0-9159 GCA_964418315.1 uncultured Geobacter sp.
GACCGGAGGCGGCAGCGGCTTCAATAGAGGCGATCTTCTCTCAACATTCTGCGCAGTTATGATCGCCTGTCATATCATCTCAGTTTCCAAAGTATTGAAAAACGATGATGTTTTTTTGATCACCTTTGTCCAGTTCGCCACAGTTTCACTTATCGCCGGCGCTGCAACGCTGCTCCTCCCCTTACCCGCTTTCAGCGTCACCATGCCCGCACTCCTGTCAATTTTCTATTGTGCTGTTTTCCCGACTGTACTATGTTTCACTTTGCAGAATATTTATCAACGCTATGTTACTCCTACGCGGGCAGGTCTTATTTATACCCTCGATCCCGTCTGGAGCCTGATCGCCGGGTTTTCCATTCTGGGAGAAAGGCTTAGCAGTCGGGAATGGCTCGGCTGCGGCATCATTTTTCTGGCGGCGCTTCTGCCGCTGCTGTACCGATTGAGCGCCGAGAGTCGGCTGATCACCCTGTATTTAAACCGGATGAAGTGATCAGGTTTACGGTAAACAAAAGTGTAACCTGTTGAGTTAATAAAACATTGCTTTAAAAATGTGTCTGATACGCCGATAAGAGAGCAACTTCCTTTTGAGGTTACAGCTATGGAAAACTTACAAACCTTTGTTCCGGTCAGCCTTGAAAGCATCGAACCCACAATTTTTCCTGATGTCTCGCTGTTCATAAAAACGGGTGGAAACTATGTCCTTTATAAAAACAGCGGTCGGGATTTCACCGAACGTGACCACATTCGACTCTCTACTAACGGAGTTGAGTTTGTTTTTGTTTCAAAAAGCGACATGAATGTTATCACAGCTCACATGGAAGAAAATGCAGAGCGACTCTTAAAAAGCGACCGCCTCACCGCTAAAGCAAAAGGGAAAATGATCTACCAGACATCCATCAATTTTGTGGATGATCTATTCAATAATCCCGACAAAACAAAAGACACGAATCGTACCAGACGTCTCATAGAAAACCTGATGTTATTTATCTCGGACAATCCTGGGGCCATCGGATCCCTGGAAACGGTCATGTCTCACAATTACCATACTTTCGTACACTCATTGCAGGTAACATCTCTGACATTAATGATTCATTCTGATGCGTTTTCGCTCTCCCGCGACGAAATGCTTGATGTCGGCACCGGATCTATTCTCCACGACTTTGGCAAGATATTTGTTCCGCAGGATATCCTGAACAAGAGTAGTAGACTTACCGATACAGAGATCGAAAAGTTGAAACGCCATCCTGAAGACGGATATGTTTTCCTCTCGGACAAAGGCGTGCTTTCACCAGTAGCACTCTCTATTGTCAGGCTCCACCATGAGCGTCATGATGGCAGTGGCTATCCGTTGGGACTTCAGGGCATCGATATTCCACGCAGTGCACAGCTAGCTGGAATTGCAGACATATACTGCACTTTGACAAACGATATTCACGGCAACAAAACCATGCCACCCCACATTGCCACCCAGCTTATGCGCAATCAGTTGAAAGGGCTTTTTTCACCGCATTTGCTGGATACGCTTGAAAAGCTGGTCTGCACCGAAGATTCCCAGCAATTCATCATTTAGACTCATATCTCCGACTAAACGGATCAGTGTTACAGAGGATTCTTGGAAAAGACACCGATCATTGAAAAAATCAAGAAACTGCTGGCTCTGGCTGATTCAAGCAATGAGCATGAGGCCGCCCTGGCTGCGGGTCACGCCCAGCGATTGCTTGCAGAGCACAATCTGGCCATGACCGATATTGAGGCTGCCCACCAGCCTGATAAGGCCGATACTGTAGAAACCAGCGTACCAAGGAGTCTGCCAAAATGGCTGCGTCACTTGTGTTCCGGAGTTAGCAGTGCTTTCGACTGTCAGGCAGTCCACCACCCAGCCACCGGAAAAATGACCTTTATCGGCGTGGGAGCAGATCTGCAAGTCGCAGTTTATACATTTACCTATCTTGAACGTACCGTTAGAATGCTCTGTAGCTGCTACATGAAGCTGCATGCCAACAACGCAGTTACAAACCGCCACCGCGAGCTGATGCGTCAATCCTATTTTCTAGGGGCGGTAACCACAATCACTACCCGCCTGAGAGAGCAGCAAGTTCAGACCCCGATCAATACCGGTGCACTGGTTCCGGTCAAAGAAGGGCTGATCAGGCAGGCGATGAGTGAAATCGGCAAGATACGGACAATGCATAGCCGCAAGAGCTACATCAACAGTAGTGCCTATAATTGTGGGCAGGCAGATGGTAAAGCAATTGGCCTTCGGCACGGTGTCACCGGCACAGTCTCTACACAGCGCATCGACACGTAACACCAATTTTTTTTATTTAGTTATAAAGAGGAGATTCTTATGACATTAAAGACTATGGAAGATAATCCGTTTGCAAGACATACCGGCATTAAAGAGTGGACGACCAGGGAGGTATCTGCTCCGAAAGCTGAGGAGTACACCATCGCCGAAATAATTCCCGCCAAATCGCTGGTATGTCTAAAGACAAACGGCATCTATGGAAAAACTACGCTGGCAATGCAAGCCGCAATGTCAGTTGCACTGGGACTGCCATTTCTCGGAAAATACCCGACTCTGCAAGGGCACGTAATCTATCTGAGTTCACAGGACACAGATGATGATAATTGTCGGCGCTTTAAACGTCTCTGTCGTGAGTGGCAGAAATCAGCACCTGATTTTAATACCAAATTACGGCAAAATGGCGATAATCTGACCTGTATCGCAATGTGTGATGACTGTTACGGGGTTCAACCCAACCTTATCGATGTATCGGGACGCCCCACCAAAACTCTCACCTATCTGCTGAAATACTGCGAATACTACAAAGTAAAGCTTGTTGTACTCGATCCAATCGAAGATTTTTTTCCGGAAAACATAAAGAATATCACCGAATTTTATCGAACCTTACGACAACTGAACACATCTGTTCTCATGCTCTCAAACGGATCCGGTTCGTCTGATGTTTTTCATGGCGTTGAGGTAGGCATTCAGTTAAGTGATGTAAAGCTGCAGTTAAAAAACTTCTTCGTGGGCAAGAAAGATATCCCGCTTGAGATGGGTATAGGTATCTGGTCTTCAACGTGAGGTGACACGCACAATAAAAGACCCCCAGGAAATCCTGAGGGTCTTTTATTGTGCTGCCTCTCTGAATAAGTCAGTATCAACCCTGAGCGGACCATACTCCATGCAGATTACACAACTCACGAGCAGTAACGTTTGCAGCTTCAACGGAGAACATCACTTCGGCAACTTCGCCCGGCTTGAGAAATTGGAGGTATGCTTTGCCATCCGCAAGTAACTCGATCCACTCAATGTAATGTTTCTCCTCCATAGGATGTGCCACGCTGCCAATCGTAACTTTATAGCCACCATCAACTTTAGTGATGACAGGCACATGTTTTTCTTTGGCTGCTTCAACGGTGTTCTCAGTCAGCAGTGCCATCTTCTCACCACAGCAGGTAAGTGAACCGCCACCGGCATGGATTGTTTCGACAATGTTGCCACAGTGGTTGCATTTGTAAACTTCAAGAAATTTTGCCATTGATATTTTCTCCTTTGTTGTATGATGTAAGTCTAAATACGACAGATGCAGTCCTTTATACCGTACTTGTTCATTATTGCAAGAAAAAAAATTTGTAACACTTATTTTTGACTTCAAGGTTCTATTACATGTGCTTTATGACAGATCGCCTCGCTAAAAACCGATGAGCACTATTGAGCAGCATACCGGTAATTATTTCATCGGCATGAAGGTCGAGGTCAAGATTCCCCTGCCCAACACAAAGGTTTTCCGCGATTGGGCAATTATCAACGAAATAGATGAAGACCTGGTTTCTCTGCAACTCTCTCGCGACATATTACCGGAAGGGGTTAATCTCCGAGTTGGACAAGTTCTGACAATAACCGGTCAGAGTGGCGGCAATACTCGCACCTATCGAGCATTCATTGTTAGTAAAGGATATGAGCAGGATTTACTGCTTCGTTTTACCAGCGAAACTATAGCCAATGAATTGCGGGAGTTCTACCGGGTCGATGCTTTTCTGCCAATTAAATTTCATCGGCTGAATGACCAGAATCCCGTCAATGTGAAACAGCAGTGGGAGGCTCATCTCAAGCAGCGTCGTGAAGATGATGCTACCAGAGAACGGAGTCGGTTGGATGCAAAAAGGGCAAGACTACGAGCCGAGGAACGTGCAAAGGAACTGAAAATCCTGGAAGGTTTTTTTCTTGTTGATCCAGTCGCACTGTCTCAAGACACACCTCAAGAAGAGCTTCCAGATAGCCCTTACTATGAGTCATGGGGAGATGTAACGGCGCTGGCTGTCAATATCAGTGGTGGAGGCATAAAAATCTTTACCAATGAGAAATTCAGCATGGATGAATTGATTATGCTTGAGGCGTACGTGCCATCATCAGAGTGTATTGTTGATATTGTTGCGCGGGTGGTTTTAACCAACTACAGTAATATTACCGAAGATAATAAGTCGCAAATTTGTACCGCCATGCAGTTCGTCTTAATCAACGAATCCGCCAGTTCCGCCATCAACAGCCATATCAGCAGTATTCAGTTGAAACGAATACGTCAATTTAAAGGTTTTAACGACGTTGTGCCCACTGCTGATAATGTCTCATCCTCGTCAAACAATCATTATGCCTATATCGATAGCATCGCTGCAGGTGAAAAAACAGAGCCTCAGAGCAAGCGTTACAAGCCCAGTCTTCGTCAGATACTTCTGACAATATTATTCGTAGCCGTTGTATGGCTTCTCTGCTCCCAAATATACAGTTATGGAGTCAAACATCACGATAAACAGATTCAGGAAATTTTTGAAAAAGGTCTTAAAAGTGGGGGATAGTCGAAGCGAAGGCCAATAAAACAAGAGGGGGGATGCATTTCTGCATTCCCCCTCTCCATTTCACACTATAATTTCAGATACTAATCATGCCTACTCACGGCCACCTGCAGCAGCCCATTTTTCGAGCATCGGAGTAGTAACAGACTTCGGACGCTCCAGAGCATAGCCCAAACCGCGATCCCAGGTAATGTTAGCCATGCAGCCAAGCGCACGACCTACACCGAACAGCACAGTGTAGAATTCAAACTCGGTCAGACCAAAATACATCTGGATAACGCCGGACTGTGCATCAACGTTTGGCCATGGGTTTTTGGTTTTACCATGCTCAGTAAGAACGCCAGGAGCAACTTCGAAGATCATGGCGATAACTTTGAAGAGCGGGTAATCTTTGAGACCCTCGGTATTCAGGCAGAACTCGCGCTGTGAGGTATAACGAGGATCGGTCTTACGGAGAACTGCATGTCCGTATCCCGGAATAACCTGACCGGCATTAAGAGTATCCCAGAGAGCAGCTTTGATCAGTTCTGCGGTAGGCTCAACACCTTTGCAGTATTTTTCCTGGAATTTGAGAGTCCAGTCGAGAACTTCCTGATTGGCAAGCCCGTGCAGCGGGCCAGCCAGACCGTTCAGACCTGCAGAGTATGCATAGTAAGGATCGGACAGTGCGGAGTGTACCAGATGAGTGGTGTGAGCCGAAACGTTCCCTGACTCATGATCCGAGTGCAGAATGAAGTACATACGGGCAACGTCCTTGTACTCTTCTTTCTGACCGATCATGTGAGCGAAGTTGGCGCCCATGTCGAGAGTCGGATCGATATCAACCTGCTTGTCATCACGATATTTCAGGTTGTAAATGAAAGCTGCAACGATCGGGATACGGGCAACGATATCGCTGGCATCTTCATAAACTGATTCCCATGCAATCATTTTGTTGAACTTGCCTGAGTTATAGAAACCGGCAAATTTGGAATCTTTCTGCATTGCCAGCATGGCTACGGAGAGCATAACCATCGGGTGGCTGTCACGCGGCAGTGCGCGAACTGCATCAAAAACATACTGAGGAACAACCTGACGTGTTTTCCACTCGGCAACAACTTCAGCAACCTGGGCATCGGTCGGGATGTCTCCTGTAAGAAGCAGGTACCAGAAGGACTCAACGGTAGGATACGTCGAACCGGGAGCCTTGGGCAGAGCAGCAAATGTCTCCGGGATGGTCATGCCACGGAAACGGATCCCTTCCTGAGGATCCAGGTAAGAGATATCGGTTACGAGTGACCGGATATCACGGGCACCACCGATACACTGGTCAATGGTGACTTTGTCGATAACAACTTGACCAAATTCTTTGACGAGCTTGGCGGTACGGGGACGGTGTGCCTCAATTTTCTGCTTGAGTGTGTCTTTCAGTGCCATTGTTTTACTCTCCTTTTCGTGGTGTGGTGTTAAACCTGGATATAAAGCTCTTACGGCGTCCTAACAACTTAATCTATATTATGTTCGGGGGGAGAAACGGGGACTCTTATGGCATACTGTATACAAGATTTACATCGCCGTTATACTCGACCGTATACAAAAAATGCAACAAAAATTTTTGCTCTCTGAAATCAATTTAAAATTACCAGCTCGTCACTAGAGTGGGTAAGACGTTTAAGACCGTCATTACTCAAATAAAAGGTATTTTCAATGCCTATGGCACCTTCTCCAGGAAAAACGACCTTCGGCTCAAAAGCGAATACCATACCAACTTCCAACTTCATCTGATCATAACCTCTGGCAATAAACGGGTACTCGTCAATTTCCACTCCAAGACCATGTCCGATAAACGAGACCTGCGCCCCTTTTGCCCCCATGAAGCTGTCAATGTACCCCATTTCAACTGCGGATTTGTGGCATATACTGTATAGTTCTCCCCAACTCAGGCCTACTCTGGCAACGTCAGTCATCAAAGTCTGAATTGCCAACATGTCATCGTAGGCTCTTCGCAATCGATTAGAAGGTTCTCCGACTGAAAATACTCTGGTTTGATCAGTCAGATAGCCATCTACACATCCGGCGATATCAACTATTACCGGTTCATTTGGCTCAATACACTTCAACCCGACCCCTTGTCCAAAAGAAGGGTTAAGCCCCATCCCTCCGAGCGGGGCATCCATGTATGCCGGGACGGCACTGTCACTGCCGGAAAATACCTGACCGTAACAGATATCCGTATTAAAGCCGCGCATACGTATCAATCCCTGATGTCCGGCTTTGCGGAGCGTGTATTCGATTTCGGCGGCTACATCGAGATCACTCTTGCCGACAGCAATTATTTCGCGGGCGCGACGATACGCCAGATCGACCTGATCGGCGGCGTCTTTCATCAGGTGAATCTCGTAATGTGATTTTATCATCCTGACTTTTCGAATCAGGGGAGTTGCGTCTGTGAAAACAGCCCCCGGATAAAAAGTACGATAGCGTTCAAAAAAATTTACCGGCAAAACATCCAATTCCAGCCCGATACGTTTCGGCTCACAATATCCATAATCTGCCAGAATCTTAGGCATATCCTTCAATGACAAAAAGGGAATAACTTCCTTCAGACCAGACTCCATCCTGGCTCGCCCCGCGTCTTTACGCACCATGTAAAGTGGCTGACCTGACGCCGGTACGTAAAGATTTCCACTCTGAACAGTACCGGTAAAATAAAACAGATCCGCATTCTGCACAATAATAACGGCGTCCAGCGATTCGGACACCATATATTCCTGAAGTTTACTACAGCGATATTCTAGCTCGGTAGTTGGCGTCAGACGCATAAATATATCCTTTTACATCGAGTTGACATTACAGATGGCGATTATAAGCAAGATCTGTATGCAAGTAAACGGAAAGAGTTAGAGGGGAGCTGGAGGCAAAGCATACCCGTCGGTCGACAACACCTCACGCCGGTTGGCACCGGTTGTGCCGACAATGTCGATCGTCAAGAAACCGCATTACATAAATGGATGAAGGAAAGGCTGGGGTGAAAATTTTTCTCGTTCCAACGCGCTGCGTGGGAATGCAGTTTTCTGAAACATTTTTTTTGCAGAACAACCGGCAGCATGCACAAAATAGATGCATACTGACAAGTGTTAGTCTGTTGAATATTTAAATCCGTGCAGACTCTACATTCGACATTCCATTAATTATCACTGTTTGACAACGCGTTACGGCAGTGAAACCGCATTGAACTAAACAGATAAACTTTCGGTAGGATTCTTGCAAAACAGGTGGTATTTCAGTAACCCGCCACCTTTCGGGCGGCTTCTTTACCATCTGGAGCATCTATGAATGATTCGGCTGCCAGATATGGCGATGACGCTATTATCACCACAGATCAACTGCGGCATTTGGCCTATAACGAGAAAATGGCCGAATTGGGCAAGATATCTGCCGGAGTGGTACACGAACTAAACGGTCCGCTCTCAGTCATAATCTCGGCATCTCAGATAATCCTGCGGGAAGAGGGTGTTCCTGAGGCTGTACAGGAAATGATCACACGCATCGCCTCAGAGGCGCAGCGACTTTCTCAACTGACCAAAGGGCTGCTAAATTTCAGTAGCCACGACGAAACCATTAGCGATGTGGATCTCAATCTCGCCGTCGATTTTATTCTTAACTTCGTTAAATTTGAATCCGCCCGTCGTGCGGTAATTGTCCTGAAAAAGTTTGATAACACGCTCCCCACAATCCGCCTTGACGGGAACCTGCTGAAGCAGATACTGATGAATATCATCATGAACGCCCTGCAGGCCATGGAAGAGAGCGGCGGAAAACTCCTCGTTGAAACCACGCACGTAGAAACCGGCGCAGTGCGCTTTATCATTTCCGATAATGGCCCTGGAATCCCGATCGAAACTATTGACCACATTTTTGATCGCTATTTTACTACGAAAAAACAGGGGGAAGGCACCGGGCTGGGTCTGTTCGTGACAAAACGTCTGGTGGAAAGCATGGGTGGGAAGGTAGAAGTGGCAAGCAGGATGGGAGGTGGCACAACATTTACGGTTACACTGCCGATCTGGAAGTAGATAGTCCGGTCAAATCGTACACATCACCCGCCGCACCCGATATTCCCCACCGATAACAAGATACTCCCCCTCCCCCTTCATAATGCTGCCCGGCAGTAGTTCGTTGTAGAAAAATATCTTGCATAACGGCACCAGAACTTTCCAAACTGTTGAACCAAACTCCCAAGCCCGCTCTTCATCTGAAGTGAATGACACCAGATTATTCAGGCGAAAGATCTGGCTGCGCTTGTCGATCTGTTCGATG
>CAYQMO010000154.1:0-4151 GCA_964418315.1 uncultured Geobacter sp.
TGCCTGGGAGCACGGACATCCTGTCCGTTTTCAAGCGGGTGTATCGCTTGAAACACTCTTTGAAGCCAGAAAACTATTCGGGCATAAATCCGCCCGAATGCGGACAGGATGTCCGCGCTCCCAGGGGACGTAATTTTGCTGTATGGTTACGCGGTGATGTGTTATTACGAAGATGTCGATGTATCATCTTCTGCCTTTATATAAGCCTGACAGGAGAACAACGTGTCTGACAGCAGCGATGCCACTCCATCTTCATCTGCACCTGCCTTCAGCGGCTTTAAAGTCGAACAGCCAGGTTACACCCTCTATCTGCAGATATCGGACGACTGCCTCGAATGCCGCTGCAATTATCTCCCCCACGAAGAGGGGGCCATGCTGACCTCCGACGAATTGGCCGAAATACTGAAAGAGCACGGCGTTCTTGAGATGATCGACCGGAACGCGTGTGAAGAATTTGTCACCATGGCTGCAGCCGGACGGCAGCAGTTAAATATGCTCCTGGCCTCCGGAACGGCGCAGGTTAATGGCAGTGACGGATATTTTGAGTTAAAGGCGCCCGTTTCAACCACACTGCATATTTCTGGAGACAATGTAACCGGAGTCGTTGATATGTATAGAGTCAAGGACTTTATCAACGTAGGGCCGGGTGATGAGATAGGGCGAATCTTCATGGCAGTGCCCGGCGTACCGGGGCGCAATGTCAAAGGGATGCCGATTTTACCGGAGCCGGTCAAAGAGCTTAAATATACCCTCGGCAAAAATGTAAGTCTCGATGAGGATAAGGATGGCTGGATTCTCCGTTCTACCTCAACCGGTCGCTTCTCTCAGTTGCGGGGAGAGTTCTCTGTTGAGGAGGAATTTATCGTCAAGGGGGATGTCGATTTCAATGTCGGCAAAATCAACTTAAAAGGTTTTGTTGAAGTGCGCGGCGATGTCCTGGATCATTTCGACATTACGGCGACCAAGGGGCTGACCGTCACCGGAAACATCGGTGTCTGCAACATCGTCAGCGACGGCGATATCTCATTTTGCGGCATGGATGGCCAGGACGTCGGCAGTATCGTCTGCGGCGGCACGCTGCACGCTCACCATATTCACGACACATTCATTGAATGTGCCGGTAACGTTATTGTCGATGTCGAGGTACATGATTGCATCATAAAAACGCTCGGGCAGATCATCGTCGACAAGGATACCATCTCCGGAGGATCATGCATCGCCCAGGGGGGGATTGAGGCCAGCAAACTCGGTTCACCGTCAGCAATACACACAAACCTGCTTGTCGGTGTTGATTACCACTCTCTCGAAGAGCAGCAAAGGTTGCAGGAGGAGCTGACGGCAATTCAGGACGAGATGGCATTAGCCCACTCGCTGGAGAATATTGCTGAACTGCGCAAGAGTACGGCCGCTTTGAGCAGACGTATCGCAACCCTCCGGAGCAAAACTGCTGCGGCAGCAAACGCCAAAATTAACGTAAAGAAAACGTTGCACGAAAATGTCCGGATGGAGCTTGGCAATACCTCTGAAACGGTGCAGGAGGAGAAAACAGGCCCGCTCACCATTGTGGAAAATCTTAGTGAAGGTGGCCTGCGCTATGTTTCAATGTCCAGCCTGAATGTCAAAGCCGCCGATATTGAGCGGGCATTGATCCTGGAGAAGAAATATGCGCAAAAGGGTAATAAAGCCGCAGGCATATAACTGGAGGTAAAATTATGAGTGACGCGCGTTTTTCCATCGGTATCGATCTTGGTACTACCAATTCGGCGCTTGCCTGGGTTGATCTGCACAGGAGCGACGGCGAGAACATCGTCAGCGGTATGCTCGATATTCCACAGTTGACCGGTCCGGGCGTGGTCGAGTCGTTGCCGCTGCTCCCATCCTTCCTCTATATTCCGCATCAGGACGAACTGGCTGTCGGCGAATTGGCTCTCCCCTGGAAGAGCAAACCGGATTATGTGGTCGGCGAGTTTGCCCGTATGCGTGGCGCGACCACGCCGATCCGGCTCCTTTCAAGCGCCAAGAGCTGGCTCTGCCACTCCGGTGTGGATCGACGCGCCTCAACTTTACCGAACGAGACCCCTGAAGAGATGGCGTCGATCTCGCCGGTTGATGCGACGACCCGTTATCTGGCGCATCTGCGCATGGCCTGGGATCATGCCCATCCGGAAGCGCCGCTAAATGAGCAGGAGGTCACGGTCACAATCCCCGCATCGTTCGATCCGAGCGCTCGTTCACTCACACTGGAAGCCGCCAAGGCGGCAGGCTACGGGCCGGTTACCCTGCTGGAAGAGCCACAGGCGGCGCTCTACAGTTGGATTTCCGGGACTGCCGGCAATTGGCGCACAAGAGTCAAGCCGGGCGACGTTATCCTGGTAGTCGATGTGGGTGGCGGTACCTGCGACTTTTCCCTGATTGCCGTCACCGAACAGGAAGGGAATCTCGAACTGCATCGTGTCGCCGTTGGTGATCATATTCTGCTTGGCGGCGACAACATGGATCTGGCTCTGGCGTATCTGGTGGCGCGCAAGCTGACCGCAGGTGGAGCCGATATTGATCCCTGGCAGTTGCGGGCGCTGACACTTGCATGCCGCAGCGCCAAGGAGAAGTTTCTCTCCGATGCCAGTGCGGAGAACATGCCTATCGTCATTCACAGTCGTGGTTCGAAACTGATCGGTGGCACGCTCAGCTCCGAACTCTCCGCCGAGGAGGTGCGGCGCGTCGTTCTGGATGGCTTCTTCCCCAAGGTGCAAGCCTCGGCTCGACCCGTAACCAGCCGTCGCAGTGGCCTGGCACAGATCGGTTTGCCATATACGCAGGACACTGCCGTGACCCGTCATCTGGCCGAGCTGCTGGGGCGGCAGGTCGGCGCGACGGCAGAGTTGAGCGCACACGGACACGCACCGCAAGCCGGAGTCACCTTTCTCCATCCAACGGCGCTGCTCTTTAATGGCGGAGTTTTCAAATCCGAAGCACTGGTGGAGCGCACCGTTGCCACTATCGACTCCTGGCTGGCTACCGAAAAGGGCGCTCCGATTCGCGTTCTGGATGGTGCCGACCTTGATCTGGCGGCGGCGCGCGGCGCGGCATATTACGGCTTTGTCAGGCGCGGTCAGGGGGTGCGCATTCATGGAGGCACTGCCTTCTCTTACTATGTGGAGGTCGAATCGGCCATGCCGAAAATTCCGGGCGAGGCACCACATCTGCTTGTGCTCTGCGTAGCGCCATTTGGCATGGAAGAGAGCTGTATCGCCGTACAGAAGGATGAATTCGGCCTGCGCGTCGGGCAGCCGGTGCATCTGCGCTTCTTCTCCTCCTCAGTGCGGCGTCAGGACGAGATCGGCAGCACGCTCTATTTCTGGCAGCCGGATGAATTGCAGGAGTTGGGGCGGATTGATCTCACCTTACCTGTCGAAGGTTTTCAAATCGGTGAAGTAGTGGGAGTTAGACTCTGTTCCTGTGCTACGGAAAGCGGTACCCTTGCTCTTACAGCCAGATCGGTTAAAAAAAGCGACCTAAGCTGGAAAATCGAATTTGATGTACACCATGGACGCCGACGCTTTGACAGGCCGATGAACAAAGTGTAATTTCGCCGCTAGCGCAACGGCATGAACAGTTCTGCTCCGAAAGTAAGCCTGAGCGAAATATTCCTTACTTTTGCTACTATCGGCCTTACAGGTTTTGGTGGCGGTATGGCCATTATTGCCCTGGTTGAGCGGGTCGCTGTCCGTGAAAAGGGGTGGATTTCCCCAGATGAGTTCATGCACGGACTGGCGTTCGGGCAGATTCTCGGACCGTTTTCCCTGAATGTCTGCACTTTTATCGGCCACCACCTGCGCGGCATTCGCGGAGGAATCATGGCAGCCTTCGGCTTTATCCTCCCTTCATTTATTCTGGTAACGCTCCTCTCCTGGGTCTATTTCACCTATCACAAACTGCCACAACTACAGGCCGCCCTCAAAGGAACCAACCCTGTGGTCATCGGCCTGATCGTCGTAGTTGCCATCGATATGGGGCGCAAGCAGATCAAAAGTGCCAACAGCGTCCTGATGGCGCTTGCCGCGTTCGCTGCCTCGGCATTCCTCAAGCTCAACGCCGCCTGGATACTACTCGGCGCGGCACTCTGGTCGCTTGGCGCCTCATATTACCGGAGG
>CAYQMO010000154.1:4161-9123 GCA_964418315.1 uncultured Geobacter sp.
ATGCCGTTGATGCCCAGCCTTGCCATGATCGCCTGGATCTACCTCCGCATCGGCCTGATGTTTGTCGGCGGCGGCTATGTGCTGATTCCGCTCCTTAATCATATCATGGTTGACCAGTATCAGTGGCTGACCCTGAGCCAGTTTCTCGACGGAGTGGCGCTTTCCCAACTGACTCCCGGTCCGTTGGCGATGCTGGCAACCTTCACCGGTTTCCGCGTCGGCGGCTTTACCGGTGCACTGACGGCAACCATCTTTATTTTTCTCCCCTGTGTTATCCTGATGCTTGTTGTCGGGCGTAATTACGAGCGCCTGAGAAAGATCGACATCATCGGCAGCACCCTCGACGGACTACTTCCGGCGGTAGCCGGCATGGTCGCTGCTGCAGCCTGGAACCTCGGTGTGGCCTCGCTTTCCGGCGTGAAAGAGTTTCTGATCCTGGGCGTCGGTTTTGCCATTTTTAAATGGACAAAGATCTCCCCGATGATAGTTATCCTGGCGGCAGGGGTGGTCGGGCTGTTGCTGAACTGACAAGTATCCGGTATTTCGGACCCAGACCCAGACCCTAAAGGTTTTTAAAACCTTTAGGGTCTATACTTTTATGGTCTACTCTTCCGCAGGCGGGTTTCCCGGTGCCTTTTTTCATGCGATATGCTATGGTGCCGCACCAAATGGAAACTCAATTTACCTCTGATTGCCGCGCTCTGATGCGGCACGAAATTGCCGCCTCCGGCGGCAACGAAATCTTCTTCATCGGTCACACCGACGTTGATGGCATCGTCTGTGAAGTCGAGACCATCGCACGCGGCAGCAAGGTTGCTGTGCCGGCCATCATCAGCCGGGCTGCGAGTGGCGACCTCGTTATCCACAATCACCCCTCCGGCGATCTGACCCCGTCACCAGCCGACATGGACATCGCTTCGGTCTGCGGCAATCAGGGGATCGGCTTTGCCATCATCCACAATGACTGTAATCGCTGTTATCAGGTGGTCACGCCGCATAGCGAAAAAAAAGGGGAGCGGCTCTCGCTGGAAGAGATCGGGAAGGTCTTTGCCAAAGACGGCATGATGGCTCACCTGAAAGGGTATGAGCAGCGTGAGGAGCAGGTGAGGATGGCCTTTGCCGTTGCCGATGCCTTCAATGACGACAGGGTGGCGCTGGTTGAGGCCGGCACCGGTACCGGGAAATCGCTGGCGTATCTGATCCCGGCGATACTCTGGGCGATTCGCAATAATGAGCGGGTCGTCATCTCCACCAATACCATCAACCTTCAGGAACAACTGATCCGCAAAGACCTCCCGTTTCTGGCGAAGAACTCAGCGGTAGAATTCAAGGCGGCGCTGGTGAAAGGGCGGGGCAACTACGCCTGCCTGCGCAAACTGGAACATGCCGAGGCGGAGCCGGCGCTTTTCCCTGATGAATCTGCCGCCGAACTGACAACCATCGTCGAATGGAGCCACAACTGCAAGGACGGCTGCCGGAGTGATCTTGCCTTCATACCGCATTATGCCACCTGGGAGGAGGTCTGCTGCGAGGCAGACCAGTGCGGGCGGTCACGCTGCAAGCATTTCAACCGATGCTTCTTTTACCGGGCCAGGCGTGAATCTTCTGCAGCAAGGGTACTGGTGGTCAACCACGCCCTGCTCCTTTCCGATATTGTGCTACGCAAGGAGACCGGCTACGACGCCACGGCAATTCTCCCCCCGTTTACCCGTCTTATCTTCGATGAGGGTCATCATCTCGAAGATGTCGCCACCAGTCATCTGTCGCTGACGATAACCGGAAGCGCCATTCTGAAACAACTGCAGCGTCTGGTGCCGCAAAAGGCGAATCGGGTCGGCCTGCTGACGATCATCTTGTCCCGCATCAGCCGCGATCTGCCGGAGTCGCAGGATGGTCTCTACGCCGAACTGTCGGGACTGCTTGAAGGGCACCTGCTGCCAAAGGCGCATGATCTGAACGGAAAAACCGAACAGACCATGGATTGGCTTGCCTACAGCGTTGAGCATGGGGGGGGGATTGCAACCGGGCGGGAGCAGAAACTGCGGATCACTATCGAGGTCGAAGGTACCGAGTTCTGGAGAGAGTGTCGTCAGCAGCTCCACGCTCTGGCCGATGCTCTTAATGATTACACGTCGTCGCTTCGCTCCCTGCTCCGCCGCTGCAAGGATCTGCCGGAAAAGCTGCAGGAGAAACTGGCCGATCAACTGCTCGATACGGGCGGCATAGAGGGGCGGCTGCAGAGCATGGCCGACACACTGCTTTTTTTCACGACAGAAGCCGAGGGGTACTGCCGCTGGATCGAAACGAAGCGGAACAGTCGCGGTATTCAGGCGAAGATTTCTGCCGCTCCGCTCGATATTTCAGCCCAGCTCAAGGAGACCGTCTTCGATAAACTTAAAACGATCATAGTCACTTCGGCCACACTGACGGTGGGTGGGGAGTTCAACTATCTCAAAAAAAGAACCGGCTTCAGCCTGATTCCGCCAGCGCGGCTCACTGAGCTGCATCTGGCATCGCCATTCAACTACGCCCGCCAGGTTTTTGTCGCCGTGCCTGACGAAATGCCCGAACCTGCCGCATCCGGATACCGGGAAGCGCTGGAGAGCCATATCCTCACGGCGGTCACCATCGCACGGGGCGGCGCCTTTATCCTCTTTACCTCGTACGACCTGCTTAACCGGGTTTACCAATCGCTCTCTCCAACACTGGCAAAACTGGGGCTGACCTCGCTCAAACAGGGGGAAACCGGACGCCACACGCTGCTGACACAATTTCGCAAAGAGGGAAACGCCGTGCTCTTCGGTACCGACTCGTTCTGGGAGGGGGTCGATGTCAAAGGGGAGGCGCTCCGCCTTGTCATAATCGCCCGCCTGCCGTTTCAGGTGCCGACCGAACCGGTACAGCAGGCGCGCGCCGAAAAAATAAAAGCTGACGGCGGCGACCCGTTCCGTGATTTTTCCGTGCCGCAGGCGGTCATAAAATTCCGCCAGGGTTTCGGACGGCTGATCCGGAGTCGTGATGACCGGGGAGCGGTACTGATTCTGGATCGTCGGGTGCTGAACAAGAGTTACGGCAGAATATTTATCCGCTCGTTGCCTGATACGGAGATTGTCAGAGGTGATTCTTCCGCTATCTTTGCGAGGATGAAAACCTTTTTCGGAGAGTACTTATGAACATACTTCGCCGCTTATTTCATCCAATTATGGCCTTGATCGCCATTCAGTTGGTCTGGATCATCGCAGTAGTGTTCTGGATCTACTGGTTTATCGGCAAGCATCGTGAATTCAGCTCACTTGCCGAGAAATACCGCCCCGAACTGCTCGGCCAGGGTGCTAACTGGCCGGTCATGGTGGAAGGGCTGGTCATGCTGTTCCTGATGCTGATCGGTGTCTACGTGATCTTCGTCTACTGGAACCGCCAGTCAAACCTCTATATGCAGCAACGCAACATCATTTCACAGGTGACCCATGAGCTGAAATCCCCGCTCGCCTCCATACAACTACATCTGGAAACAATCCGCTTGCGCAAGCCGTCTGAGGAGCGTCTCGACTCTTTCGTCGGCACCATGCTTGCCGACACCGATCGTCTCCATTATCTGATCAACAACCTGCTGATGGCAGCGCGACTGGAACATCGCCGCAAACAGTCCGAACGGCGGCCGACCGACCTGACACAACTGATAAATGAGCACGTCGAACGGGAACGGGCTTCTCTCCCGCAGGGGGGAAGAATCATCTTTGAGGCGGCTCCAGGGTTGATGGCACTGGTTGATCCCGAAGAGATGGATATGGTGCTGCGCAACCTGTTAGAAAATGCGGTACTCTACTCCCCGCAGAGCCCTGATATTATTGTAAAACTGGTAAAAACAGGGACGATGCTTCATCTCTCGGTACAGGATTTCGGTCGCGGGCTTGACAAAAAAGAGCGTAAACATGTCTTCGAACGCTTCTATCGCGTCCAGCCCCCGGGAGGCAGTGTTCGTGGCACAGGGCTTGGTCTCTATATCGTGGAAACGGTAATCAGAGGGTATGGCGGCAAGGTCTGGGTTACCAGCGAGGGGGCTGGAAAAGGGTGTACGTTTACCGTAAAACTTCACGCCGCATAAGGAGTTACCATGACTGACGACAAACCGCATATCATGCTCGTTGAAGACGAAAGTCACCTCGCCCGTGGCATCTGTTTCAATCTTGAAGAGGAGGGGCTCCGGGTCAGCCATTTTGAAACCGCCGAAAGGGCTCTTGCAACAATTGAAATAGAGCACTTCGATCTGGTTATTCTGGATGTCATGCTCCCTGGTATGGACGGTTTTCAGGCGTGCCGCGCCATCAGGGTGCTTGACCCGCGAGTACCCATCCTGATGCTGACTTCGCGTTCTGAAGATGCCGATCGGGTCGAGGGGCTTGAAAACGGGGCAGACGACTACCTCACCAAACCGTTCAATCTCGTTGAGTTTCTACTGAGGGTCAAAGGGATGCTGAGGCGTTCATCGTGGTATCGACCGGAGCCGGTTGAGGAAGGGTATCGCTTTGGTGACAATGAGGTGTTTCTGCTGTCATACCGGGCAAAGACGGCTCAGGGAGAGATCGACCTGACCGAAATGGAGGTGCGGGTACTGGCACTTTTTTTCCGGCAAGAGGGGCGTCCTATCCATCGCACTGAGCTGCTCCACTCCGTATGGGGATACAGCAGCGATACCGAAACCCGAACGCTGGACAACTTTATCGTCCGGCTGCGCAAATACTTTGAACCGGATCCCTCACATCCGAAACATTTCCAGACGGTGCGCGCAGTCGGGTATAGGTTCAGTCGCAACGGTGATTAAGCGGTATGCCGACTAATTCGCCGCTTGGCGTCTAAAAAGACCCTTCTCCATGAGAGAGAGGGCTAGGGTGAGGGGTAAATGCTTGATTATGCCGCACAGTTTCCCTCAGGGAGAAGGGATTAGCGGCGAATCAGAACTAA
>CAYQMO010000155.1:0-9059 GCA_964418315.1 uncultured Geobacter sp.
AAAAACCTTTAGGGTCTGCCCTGAAATAAGTATCATCTTGATTGCAACTGCGAATAACTCCTTAAGACTTCTCCCGCCGCAACAAATCCCCCGCTTCAACAGCAAATGGCACTTTCAAAAGTATCCGCGAATTAGGGTTGGCAAACTCCGCAGGAATCGCTACTCCACGCTCTGAAAGGATTGAAAAATGCTGCAAGGTCAGCGTGTCACTGCGCATCCCCGGTCCGATACATTCGATCAGGTCGCCGGACTTGATCCGGTTGCGCACGTCGATCAGCACTGTTCCGTCACCTTTCACCTCATCGACAATGCCGACGAAATCGTGGCTGCGTATGTAGGCTGAATCGTACTCCTGACCGACGGTACGTGGCTGACCGAAAAGAAAACCGGTCGTGTAGCCGCGATGGCTCAATTTAGCCAGTTCACCCAGCCATTCGGGGTGACAGCTCCATCCCTCCGGATTGTCGATAAATTGATCGAGTGCCTGGCGATAGATCCGCAGCACCGAGGCCACATAGTTGATCCCTTTCATGCGCCCTTCTATTTTGAGCGCATGCACTCCGCTTGCGACCAGAACCGGAATATGCTCCAGCAGGCAGAGGTCACGGGAGTTGAAGATGAAGGTGCCGTTTTCGTCCTCTTCCACCGGGAAATATTCACCAGGTCTGGATTCCTCCACCAGATGATAACTCCAGCGGCAGGGGTGAGTACATTCCCCCTGGTTGGCATCTCGTCCGGTCAGCATGCTGGAAATGAGGCAGCGACCCGAATAGGAGATGCAGAGCGCTCCATGTACAAAGGCCTCGAATTCCATACCCGGAACATTGCGCACCGTATCACCGATATTTTCCAGGGTCATTTCGCGAGCCAAGTTGATTCTGCTGATTCCCTGCTGTTGCCAGAAACGGGCAGAGCGCCAGTTAATGGTGTTTGCCTGGGTCGAGAGGTGCAGTTCGCGTTCCGGTGAAATTTGCCGCACCGCATCAATCACCCCCGGATCGGCGACTATATACGCGTCGAAGGGGAGTGCGGCAACCTGCATCAGGTACTCCTCCAACGCCGGAAGAGATTCGTTGCGAGGATAGCTATTAACCGTCAGATAAGCTTTTATGTTTCTGGCGTGGCAGAAATCGAGCGCTACACTCATTTCGTCAAGGGAAAAGTTGTCGGCCTTATTGCGCAGACCGAAGGCCTGCCCGCCGAGATACACGGCATCAGCCCCGTAATGGATCGCTATTTTCAGTTTTTCCATGTTGCCGGCCGGGGCGAGCAGTTCAGGTTTAAGCATAAAAAGGGTTCCACTGTTTTTAAACAATTTTTGGATCAATTAATTCACGGGGGTTGGATGCTAGCATAATCGGTCAACCAATAAAACCGAAAAGGCACTGGATGAAGTTTATAATTGACGCTTTTCAGCCGGGTATGTATAATTCACCCGTTTGTATACGGTTATCTGTTTTAATAGAGGAGACGGGCAATGCAAAGAACATTGGGATTTACATCTCTCATGCTTTTACTTCTGACAGCAGCCGTTTGTGGTGCGGCCGAGTACAAGGATGTAACTTTTGCTTTCAAAAATGCCGGTCCGGTGGTTTTCAACCATGAACTGCACCTTAAAAAATACAAAAACAATTGTAGAATGTGCCATGACGCGATCTACAACCTGAAAAGCAAGAAACGCTTTACCATGGCAGAAATGGAGAAATCGAAATCGTGCGGCGGCTGCCATCTCGGCGCAAAGGCATTCAGTGTCGCGACGGAAAAAGATTGTTCGCGCTGTCATAGCGGCAAACCCCTGGATGTTTCCTATCCGGTAAAAGGTTTGGGAACCACCGTATTCAGCCATGCCACCCACATTGCCAAAACTGGCGGCACCTGCAAGGGGTGCCACAACGGAGTTGTAATAACCGGTAAGGAAAAAACGGTGACGATGGCAGAAATGGAAAAGGGACGTACCTGCGGTGCCTGCCACAACGGCAAACGCGTTTTTGCCGTAACGGCAAACTGCGATCGCTGCCACAAAGGGCTCAAACCTAAAGAGATCACATTCACACTGAAAGGTGTTGCTCCGGCTACCTTCAGCCACGCATTTCATACTCAGGCGTACAACTGTAAAGATTGCCACACCAAAACCTTCCCTTATAAAAAAACCGTTGCCGGCAAGGCCACTATGGTCGATATGGCCAAAGGGAAATCGTGTGGCGCCTGCCACAACGGCAAGGATGCCTTTGCCTCCACAGGTGACTGCGGAAAATGCCACAAAGGGTTAAAACCCGGAAATATCAAGTACAAGAACGATGGCGGTGAAACAACCTTCAGCCACGAATTCCATCTGCAGAGTTACAAATGTGCCGATTGTCACACAGGAATCTTCCCGTACAAGGCGGGGACGCTGAAAGCTACCATGAGCAACATGGAGGCGGGAAAATCATGCGGTGCTTGTCATAACAAAGGGAAAGACGCTTTCCCGGTTCAGGGTGATTGCGAAAAGTGCCACAAGATGTAGGAACCAACGCCTGTAATATTTACCTGCTGCCGTTCTCGGCGGACAATAAAAACAAAGGAGATAAACATGAAAAAGATTTTGGCCGCACTACTGACAGTAACCGTTTTTGCCGGGTCAGCCATCGCTGCTGATGTAATTGAAATGAAAAAAGGTGTCACCTTCAAGCACAAAGCACATGCTGATGCCATTAAAGATTGTACAAAGTGCCATGCAAAAGCCGAAGGTGGCAAAATTGCTGGTTTCGGTAAGGATCTTGCCCACAAAACCTGCAAGGATTGCCACGTAGAAATGAAAAAAGGTCCCACAAAATGTAAAGAGTGCCATGCCAAGTAACCTGAAACCTCGTTTTATCGCGCGGATTGATCTCTCCGGATCATATCTCGGGAAACTTGCTTCAAAGCTGGAATATAGTTACTGACGCCATACCCCGTAGCTTACTGCTGCGGGGTATTTTATTGAACAAATCTGTTGGGAGGGTTAGAAATGTACATTCGTATTGTCTTGGCGCTAATTCTGTTATTACTGACAACAGCACCTGTATCGGCCACACAGGGAATGGCGATTGATCCGGCTACCTGCCTCGGCTGTCACAGCAATAAAATATCCATTCACTCATTCGCAGCTTCTGTCCATGGAAAAAACGCCTGCACCAGTTGCCACGTAGACATTACCGATCTCCCGAAACATATGAGAAAGGAGATCAAAGTCCATAAGGTGCAGTGCGAACGCTGCCATAAAAAGCAGACTTCCGAGCATTATGCCAGTGTTCATGCGGAAAAAGGGGTGACGTGCGCCCAGTGCCACACTGACGTCCATACCCATAACTACTGGAAAAATGACAAACGTATCGCTGTGGCCAAATGCGTCCAGTGCCATGACAGTGAGGCCGTTTATCGCAACTCTATCCATGGCAAAGCTGTAGCGGCAGGCAACCTCGATTCAGCGGCCTGCCACGACTGCCACAATCTTCATGCCATCGACAAAATGGGTGGAGCTACCGATCACAAGGGGCGTGAATTCCACACCAAAGTCTGCATGAATTGTCACAGTGACGCAAAGATGATGGCCAGAAACAACGTCACCAACGTTGCCGTTAAATCGTACCTGGAGAGCTATCACGGTAAAAACTACCGGCTTGGCGCTCCCGATAAGGTTGCAGGTTGCTCCGACTGTCACACCGCCCATTCGGTGCTGCCGGAGAACGATCCAAAATCGAGCGTCAACCCGGCAAACCTGACCAAGCAATGTGCTACGTGCCACCCCCGCGCAACGCCGCTTTTTGCCCAGTTTTATTCCCATGGCGATATGACTGATCGGGAAAAATACCCAATCCTGTTTTATACCTTTGTCGCAATGACCGGACTGCTATTGTCAACCTTTGCCGTTTTCTGGGTGCATACTCTGCTCTGGATGTTCCGAGGCTTTGTTGAAAACCGCGAGAAAGCAGCTAAATTGACCGCAGACGCGCACCACCATGTTCATGCTACCGCAGCAGGCACGCATATCCATGTCATACCGGATGCGCACAAACAGTATAGACGCTTCAACAAGCTGCATATATTCCTGCATCTGCTGGTCATCACCAGCTTCCTGCTCCTCTCTTTAACCGGTCTGCCGCTCAAGTTCAGCGGTCAGCAGTGGGCAAACTTCATGATGAGCTTCTACGGGGGAGCCGCCAATGCCGCGCTGCTACATCGTGTCGGAGCGGTAATTACCTTTGTGTATTTTGGTGCTGCTCTGGCGATGAGCATCAACTTCCTCTTCATCAGGAAAGATATCAAAGGAAATCCGCTGCAGCGCCTGTTCGGCCCGGATTCTCTCTGCTTCAATCTGCGTGATATCAAGGATGTATTCTTCATGGTCCGATGGTTCCTCTTCAAGGGGCCGAAACCGACTTTTGAGCGCTGGACATACTGGGAAAAATTCGACTTTGTCGCGGTCTTCTGGGGTATGTTTGCTATCGGTGGATCGGGATTGATGCTCTGGTTCCCGGAATTGTTCGGGCTATTCCTCCCAGGGTGGGCGTTTAATGTCGCAACGATCGTCCATTCCGATGAGGCTCTTCTCGCCACCGGCTTCATCTTTACGGTTCACTTCTTTAACACCCACGGACGTCCGGAGAAGTTCCCGATGGATTTTGTAATCTTCAACGGACAGATTGCCAAAGAAGAGATGATCGAGGAGCGGGGTGATCAGTGGAAACGCTACGAGGCAGAGGGGATTACCGAGCAGTTTGCCTGCAAGAAAACCAGCGGTGCTTTATATGAATTCATAATGAAAGGCTTTGGTTTTACAGCGGTTCTTATCGGAATTGCCCTGCTGGCACTCATGATACTTGCATTAGTGACGGGAGGGGGACACTAATTCCATTTAGACCCTAAAGGTTTTGAAAACCTTTAGGGTCTGTCCTGAAATAAGTGTCATCTTGATTGCAACTGCGAACAAAGAATGGCTGAAACGTTGGAGAATAAAAAGATGAGACACATCGTCTTGTGAAAAAAGGGGGGGACGCCGGTATGGCGTCCCCCTTTCTCGTGAGGATCTATTGGATAAAAGCACTAAACTTCTGGTTACGGATTCTCAGCAGCGACATTTTTAGCCGGCTTATTCGTCCATTTGCCAAGCGCAACAGACTCGATAGCGGCCGCCACACCGAAGGAGAACACGCTGAAAACCAACGGCATACCATGTGCTCCACCCAGCAGATCGTAGGCAAACACCTTGACTCCCCCCACAACGGTAACGAAAATCGCAACGTTTCTGATCTCTTTGTCATGGCGCAGATAAGCCAGCACGATAAGGACTATCGCCGCAGTATTGATCAGCACCGATTGAGCACACCCGAAAGCTTCAAGAGGTATTGATGCATAAAAAAACTGCATGGTCTGGTAGATAGCAGCGCGCATCATGAAAAATCCGCACAGCAGTCCGGCCAGCAGCAGCACAACAGCGCTTCGATCCCTTGAATCAAAGCTGCCAAAGAATGCATAACCGTCAGTTGGAGGATACCTGCGGCACCAGAGATACTGGTAAATTATGATCAAGGCCAACGTACCGGCAGGGAGTACATTTATAATATCCAGAGCAGATGAAGTAGAACCCCTGAGTGCGATGGCCAACGCAACGCTGCTGTAGAGATGAAACAGATAGGTAGTCAACCGCAAATGTCCGCTACCCCAGACTCTGGACATATAGACCATTACAATGGCTACGATAGAGATTACCGGCAGTGATATAGCAAACGAACCGATTGCTGCCGGCAGGGACAGCGCCAGAAGTACGCCACCGCCCAAGGTAAAAGCACTACTTCCGGGGGCACCTTCAAGATTGCGTCTGGCAAGCCAGAATGTGGCTCCAAAATGGCTTATTGCCGCCAAAATGCCTATGATGCCAAGCAACAGAATGTTCCCGCCTTGGGCGGCCAACACAAAGTTTGCCGCAGAATACGACCATAAGGCATTGATTGCTGGAAGGCTCGTAATGTATTTGGATAGCTTCTGGGGCCCCCTCCGGATTATACCGAACAGAGCCAGTGCCATGTAGGTGATTGCAAAAACAGCAACAACCGGCAGAAACCAGGAAATAGCCATTTCAGGAGTTACTGCATTTTGTTTTAATGCTGTTACGATTTGAGTCTGCCATAACTGTAACATGACTATGGTGACAAAAAGTGCCGACCATCGCAGCCAGGTACAACGCTTCAGTTGTGAGGCAAAATATCCGAGCAGGTTTGCGGTAAAAAGCACCAGCGCAAGATAAGGGAAAAATGGACGCGGATAATCCATGGCTGCCCCGGCAAAACACATGCCAAGAATTCCAACCGAAACAGGGGTAAAAGCGTTGAACTGGCGGCTTATCAACGCCATGCCGATCCCGGTTGCTATCAGTGTCAGATACGCCGGAACCACCGGAAGAGCATTAAAGTGTGTATGTGTCTCAACCACGATGGCCGACATCAGGATCGCACCGCTGGCCGCAATAATGGGGGCGAGCAAACTGTTTTCTCTGTATTTATACCATCCTGCAAACATCAGGATGGCCGCATAGCCCATGCCTACAGCAGAACCGATAAGCTTGTCAATTATGCCGCTGTCCGTTATGGTTCGAAGAATCAGTGCAACAACCATCAAAAAACAGAGCGTGGCGAGGCGTGGTAAAAGGGCGTTACGGCTTGCCCAGTTAAGAACCTCTTCAGATACGTCCGCAATACCTTCAGGCGGATAATCATTCTCGTCCGCTAAAACAGCAGTTTTTCTACCGGAAGCGGCTGAAGCTTCATCGCCAAGGCGTGCGCTCAGCCTCTCCATCTGCAGTTCCATAGCCTTCAGCCGCGCCGTCAGTTCTTTCTCCCTCTCTTCAGCAGTTGGTTCAGATCCTCTCATTTTGAGATCTCCCAATTTCGTTATTTATAATACCGTTATTAATTGTCCCCTCAAAATAATCTCATTTATGGATGCTGTCAACAGACAGATTGCCGTAGCAATAGTTTATCACCTGGCTTGTCAAGTAGAATCTGAATGTAATTTTCGTGCAACTGACGGTTATTATTTAAAACATATAATCATTATCATGTTGAATATCCAGAGTGATTCATGCTATCAGGAGCGTTGTATCATAAGAAGCGGGGACAGCTTGCAATCATTCGAATAAAAAACGGTTTTTTTGTAGAGCCGTATTCACACTATCAGGGAGGAATTATGGATACACCGGAAGAGAAGAACAATCTTGGGAATACGCGCCAAGATGATCGGCTTAAGGGACAAACTCGCATAGTAGACACACGCAAAATTATTTCGGCTGAAAAATACTACATGAATGTTATCAGTTTGTTGGGGATGCTAACCTCTGCGATCTGCACTGTGGTAATTGTTCTGTTCCTGGCGCTACAGGCATTCAGGGGTTTTGAAAATCCCTATCTGGAAATAGTTACGTTCTTTATTTTGCCTGGGGGTATTTTATTTGGTGGCGTACTGACCTATTTTGGCGCCTGGAAAACACGCAGCAGGCATCGTAAAACTCCTGGTGCGGAGCTGCCGCCGCTGCCGCGCCTCGATTTCAATGATCCGAGCAAGCTTCGCCTGACCGCATTTTTTGCCCTCGCAACGGTTATCTTTTTCGGAGTTATCGGTGTAGCAACCATCAAGGGGTTTGAATTTACCGAATCAACCACGTTCTGCGGCGAGGTATGTCACGTACCGATGGAGCCGGAACATGTCGCCTGGCAGCAATCAGCTCATGCACGGGTTCGCTGTGTCGAGTGTCATGTCGGCTCCGGGCTCGATTATTACGTCAAAGCCAAGATTAATGGAACCAGGCAGCTTTACTCCGTCCTGACAGGAACTTTTCCGACACCGATTCCGACTCCTGTTCACAACCTGCGCCCGGCGCGTGGAACCTGTGAACGTTGCCACTGGCCGGAAAAATTCATTTCAGCACGTCACAAGATTTTTTCTCATAACGCCCCAAATGAGGAAAATACGAAGCGCGAATTACAGATGTTGATTAAAATAGGCGGTACGCCCGGAGCTCCTAATACATCGGGAATACATTGGCACATTGGCAAGGAAGTTTCATACATCGCGACCGACGAGAAACGTATGAACATTCCATATATTTCGTACAAGAAAAGTGACGGCACCCTTGAGGAGTACATAAGCACTGAAAAACCGATAACAAAAGAAGAAATGGCAAAACATGAAAAACGGGTCATGGACTGCATCGACTGTCACAACAGGCCGGCCCATTCCTATAACCCTCCGAGCGATATGCTTGATCATAGCTTTGAGGCAAAGCGGCTTGACCCGTCTCTTCCGTACCTCAAAAAAATAAGCAGTGAGCTATTGGAAGGGACTTACAAGAGCAAGGAAGAGGCTTTCGCAGCCATCGACAAGGGGCTTCGCGACTATTACGCAAAGAATTATCCCCCCCTGGTTACCGCCAAGGCTGCATCAATCAAGCAGGCGTCTGAAGAGGTACAGCGTATTTATTCCAGAAACTTCTTCCCCAAGATGAAGGTCGTCTGGAGCGCCTACCCTTCTCACATGGGGCACTTTTACTTTCCGGGCTGTTTCCGCTGCCACGATGGAAAACACAAGGATGCTGCAGGCAAGGTCATCTCCAAGGATTGCAACATCTGCCACAGTGTATTGAGCCAGACTCAGGAAAACATCCCCAAGGGTACCCTGGTTAAGGATTTTATACATCCGGTAGATATCGGCGATGAGATGAAGAAAATAAACTGCAGTGACTGCCACGCACCAGGCGGTATCGATGTCACCGGAGGAGAGGGAGTGAAGAAGCACTGATTTAAAGGCTGAGTCGCAAAAGTAGAGCAGAGATAGTTTCTTAAAGTAGTATGTGTAATTCTATTTTGCTTTCAAGGTGACATTTTATAGACCCTAAAGGTTTTGAAAACCTTTAGGGTCTGTCCTGAAATAAGTGTAATCTTGATTGCAACTGCGAAAAAAACATGAGGCTCCTGAATTTCGCCGGGAGCCTCGTTTATTTCCATGCCATTTACAACGAATCTTCCCCCCGCTAATCAAATTGTTAT
>CAYQMO010000156.1:0-8921 GCA_964418315.1 uncultured Geobacter sp.
AGCAAGTGATGAGGATCGGTGGAACCGCTACAATATCGGCTACTGTTTTTTCGAGTATGAGATTCTCGCCTATCGCTACATTCCGGAAGCGGCCAAACGTTGGGATCATATTGTTGCAGGCTCCAGTTGGTGCGAACATCACCTCCGGATTGCAGGGATGGAGCGAACATCGACTATTCTGCAGGGGGTTGATCCGGCTCTGTTCCATCCATTGCCGCCTCGTCAGGATGATGGTCGTTTCATCGTCTTTTCGGGAGGGAAATTCGAGTTTCGCAAAGGGCACGATCTGGTCATTGCGGCCATGCAGGTCTTCATGGCCAGACACAAGGATGTCTGGTTCGCCTGCGCCTGGCACAACCATTGGCCGAATTCAATCAGGACAATGGAGCAATCCCGTTGTATCAAGTTTCAGTATCGTGATCTTCCGTGCGACCAATTCTACGCCGACCTGCTCTTCACCAATGGTATCGATCCGACTCGTGTAATTCTCTATCCTGTGATGGAAAACCATATTATCAAGTCAGCTTATGCCAACAGCGATGTCGGACTGTTTCCCAATCGTTGCGAGGGGGGCAACAACATGGTGATGTGTGAGTACATGGCCTGTGGCAGACCGGTCATAGCCTCGACCATGACTGGACATCGCGATGTTGTCACGCCTGGGCATGCCCTCTGTCTGCAGAGCTACGAACCGGTTCTGGCACGCATCGGTAATGATATTGCCGGTGTCTGGTTTGAGCCGGCTCTTGAGGAGATGATCGCACTTCTGGAACAGGCATATTGTGACAGACAGATGCTTCAGGGTGTCGGCAAAGCTGCAGCTCTGGCAATGACACGGCTATCCTGGTCTGGAGCCGCCCGGAATTTTCATGCTCTGGCCGATCAACTTGCTAAGCCACATTGTGCTGCTGCCGTTTCGACTCTACCGGAAGATCCTGAGCTGCTGTTTGCTGCCGGGTGCTTCGTCGAGGCTGAAAAATGCTTCCGCACTCTGCTGGAGAAGTCTCCCATAGACCCTGAACTGTACAACAGCCTGGCGACAACTCTTGACCGGCTCGAAAGGTATGGCGAGGCTGTCTGGTATTATGAAAAGGCTCTGGCGCTGCGCCCACATTTTTTTATTGCCCGCTTTAATCTTGCCAATACATTAAAACGGCTTGGGGATAGTGGCGCTGCCATTGAAAATCTTGAGCTGGCAGTCGCCGAAGAGCCGAAATTCGTTGCGGCCTGGCAGAATCTTGCCCTCTGTTTTTTTGACGGGGGCAATCTGCAACGAGCTGTTGAGTGCCAGGAGCGGGCTGTTCTTTTGAAGCCTGACTGCGCGAAAAGTAGAATAGACCTGGGCGATATGCTCATGGAACTTGGTCGTTATCAGGATGCTATAGCTTGTTTTGATGAGGTGCTGGCTTCAACACCTGATAACGCCGGAGTACTCAATTCCAAGGGAATGGCCTTGCAGGATCTTGAAGATCTTGACGGCGCCGAGGCCTGTTACCGGCAGATACTGGGGGACGATCCTGGTAATACGGAGGCGCTTAACAACCTGGGTACCATTCTCCGTTCGCGCGGCATGCCACTTCAGGCAATCGACTATTTTGACCGTGCTCTGCAGGAAGTACCTGGTGATGGACAACTGATATTTAACCGCTCTCTGGCCAGGCTCACGCTGGGAGATTTTCAAGCCGGGTGGCCGGATTATGAAAGCAGATTTTCACTGGCTGGCCCTGTTAAACTGAACCATCCGGATCTGCCGCGATGGCATGGCGAACCGTTGGGTGGTAAAACCCTGTTGGTACAGGCCGAGCAGGGGTACGGAGACACACTACTGTTTGCTCGCTATTTACCGTTGTTGAGCCGGTTCGGAGGTTCTGTGCTGTTTGAGGCACAGGATCATTCCATAAAATTAGCGATTGATCGTATAGACCCATCAGTTACCGTCATTGCCAGAGGAGAACAACTTCCGGAAGTAGACTATCAGGTACCATTATTAAGTCTGCCATTGATCTTTAATACTGATTTCACCACGATTCCCTTCCCCAACGGCTATCTATTACCGGATTACGATAGAAAAAACGGATGGGATCAGTTTTTGGGCTCATCTGACCGACGGATGAGGATCGGCCTTGTGTGGGGTGGCAGAAAGCCTCGCCTGAATGCAAACCGCTCCATGCGATTGCAGGATATGCTGCCGATACTGCAGGCTAAAGGGCTCCGCTTCATCAGCCTTCAGGCAGGTGATGATGCTGCACAGTCGTCTGAATTCGGTGGGCTTGTTGAGGATGTTATGCACAAGGTTACCAGTTTTGCCGATACCGCAGCACTTGTTGCTACGCTGGATCTGGTCATATCCGTTGACACTGCCGTGGCACATCTGGCTGGTGCACTGGGCGTTAATACCTGGGTTTTGCTGAAATATGCTTCTGACTGGCGTTGGTTTCAGGAACGCGATGACAGCCCGTGGTACTCCTCGATGAGACTCTTCCGGCAAGAGGTGACTGGAGAGTGGCGCGCACCTGTTACCAGGATTTCGGAGGCTTTAAATAAGCGGTCATAAAAAAGGCTAAAGTTTACGAGACGGTCGCCGATAATCTCAAGTACACAAGCGGTTATCAAATCAAATAATGGTCAGAAGACCATAAATAAACCAAGAAAGGGGTAACAACTCATGGCAGATGTAACATTAACATCAGGTATGCGCAACAATCTCTTGCAATTGCAAGGAACTTCCAAACTTATCGACCGTACACAGGAGCGTCTTTCAACCGGTAAAAAGGTAAACAGCGCACTCGACAATCCGACCAACTATTTTGCGGCACAGGCAGCCGTAAACAGATCGGCAGACTTGGCTATCCGTAAAGATGGCATGGCAGAGGGGATTCAGACCGTAAAGGCTGCCGATGCTGGCTTGTCAGCCATTTCGGCATTGATTGAAGCGGCAAAAGGTATTGCAAATGCTGCCCTCGGATCAGACGCTGCTGGGAAACTCTCATTTAAAACACAGTATATGACTTTAATGTCGCAAATTGACACACTTTCCAGCGACTCCAGCTACAGAGGCACCAATCTGCTGACCGGATCTGACTTGACGGTTACTTTCAACGAAAATGGCTCTTCAACCCTGAAAGTAACTGGATTTACATCTACTTCGGCCGGCTTAACTATAGACTCAGGTAATATGGGAACCTGGGCTACTAGTGATGATATTACTACCGATCAGGGGCGTTTGGGTAGTGCCACAGAATTTTTACGCACCCAGGCCAAAAACCTGGCTGGCAACCTGAACATCATTTCTACTCGTCAGAACTTCACTGATAGTATGATTACTACGTTGCAGACCGGTTCCGACAACCTGACTCTGGCCGACATGAATGAGGAAGGCGCCAACATGCTGATGCTGCAGACCCGCCAATCCTTGGGCACTACAGCATTAAGTCTCTCTTCGCAGGCTTCCCAGGCTGTCCTCAGACTCTTCTAGTCGTAAACGAAGAGGACTTGTCAATTTAAACCTGAGCGGGGAGAGGGCAACCTCTCCCCGTTTGCATATTTTATAATTGTGAGGTGATTGATATGAGAATCGAAGGTAACGATCAGAGACTGGCGGCGGTAACAGCCGCCCAGATGCAGAACACCGGAACCCAGCAGATGTTGGCATCTAAATATGTCCAGGAGCAGGACGCCCAAAAGGTGAGCAAAGATTACTCGCCGCAGCCGATAGCAGGTGATAGAGTTTCTATTAATGTCGAACTTCCTAAGAGCACTGTAGATACGTTGCAAAAAATGGGTAATATCTCGGATTTCCTCAATACGACCGCCATCAATCTTCGCCAGACAAACGAAGGTCTGCAGGAAGCCTCCCGTATTATTACCGATATGAAGAGTTCTTTGGATCAGATTATCAAGAACTATCCCCCGTATTCCATTGAAAGCCAGGAGCGTATAGATCAGTTAATGAATTTTTCATCCCTAAAAAAACAGATCCAGAGTCTGGAGTTTCCTGAGCCTCCCCCCCCGTTTTATGAAGTCGTCAGGCATCTATGGGCGGATCTCTTCAACGAAGCGGACAAGAATCTCCAAACACCTACTCTGCCTAGTGATGCTCCTGATGCCCAGGTTGCTGCTGCCTCTAAACAGTTAGACGAGATTGCAAGTAAAATCAGCAAGGTTCAAGATGGTATGATCAATGCTGTAAAGCGCTGAGTATGCCACTCTCCCTGACCTTAAAGCCGGGAGAGCGGGTAATTCTTGCCGGTGCGGTGATAAAAAACGGCTCGTCAGTCGCTCATCTACAGATAGAAAACCGTGTGACGCTTCTCCGGCAGAAGGATGTTCTAACTGAGCAGGATGCGACGTCTCCATGTAAGAGAATTTATTTTGTCATCCAATTGATGTATGTTGGCGATGGCTTGACATCAGGGCTTACCCAGGCGTACTGGGATCTGGTACGAGATGTGCTCGCAGCCGCTCCAAGCACAAAAGAGTTGATTTCTCAGATAAGCGCGTATATTGTCAGGGCTGATTTTTACCCGGCCCTTAAGGTGGCTAGGAAACTGATTTACTACGAAGAGGAGCTTATTAGTCATGTCTCAAAACCAGCTTAACGCCTATACAGCCGTACAGAAAGAAAATTTGAGTGGAAGGGAGTTAGAGGCTACCATCCTGTCTCGAGCTGGTCTGATGCTGAAGAGTGTCAAAGATAATTGGGGTGCGCCAGATCGAGATCGCAAGTTGCTGGATGCGGTCAAGTTTAATCAAAAGGTCTGGAGTTTTTTTCAGGCGGAGCTCTCCGACCCCGAAAATCCGCTCCCCAAAAACCTGCGCGAAGACATTCTGAATCTGAGTATTTTTGTAGACAAGCGACTGTTTGAAGTTATGGCCTACCCGAGTCCTGAGAAGCTTGCTATTATCATTGATATCGATTTCAATATTGCCGCAGGTTTGAGGGCAGCTCCCGCGCAGTGAACCGGGCAGACGTCATATTGCGAAAAAAATCCTTTGAGGCGACTCAAAGGATTTTTTTATTGTTGTGCAAAAATGTTTCGAGTGCGGCATACACCATGGCTATTACATCACTCCAATCACCAGGCTGTTTCTGTCTAAAGATGTGCGCGCTCGGATACCATGCTGAGTCACTGCACTCTAGCAACCAGCGCCAATCAGGAGCAAACGGAATCATAAGATAAAACTGCTTGCCCATTGCACCGACCAGGTGGGCAACTGCCGTATCGATAGTTATCACCAGATCAAGCTGCTCTATCAGTGCAGCGGTGTCTGCAAAGTCATCTATCTGACCGGTAAGATCCACCATATTCATACCAAATGGTAGACCGGCTTCAACTCCCAGTTGCAGGGAAAAAAAGGTGACGTTGTTCAGAGATAACAGCGGGGCAAGCTCCGCCAAACGACAGGAGCGGAGCGGATCAGGATACTTTTTACCGGCCCAGACCAGGCCGACTCGTCTTTTTGCAGGATAAACGGACATTAGTACAGACCATTTCAGGCGCAGTTCCTCACTGGCAGTCAGGTATGGATATGCTGACGGAATGGTCTGTAGCGTGGTGCCAAAAATACCTGGTAATGAGAGCAGCGGCGCTTGACAGTTGAATGGTGGAAGAGCTGCTCCGAAAGGGACGACGGAGTGAACGTCAGGCAGGCTCTGAAAGAGTCGCACAAGTTGCGGATGACACTCAATGATAACCGTGCCACCATGCGTCGCTACCAGCGGGGTATAGCGGATGAACTGTATGGCGTCACCGAAACCCTGCTCGGCATGCAGCAGAATAGTTTTACCTTTCAAAGGTGAGCCGTCCCAAAGCGGGATGTCTGTATGACGGCATGGAGAAGTGAAATCAGACTTTTGCCAGCGCCATTCGTACTCCCGCCACCCCTCCTCGTACCGTCCCTGAAGCAGCAGGTTCAAGGCAAGATTCCAATGGGCTGCGGCAAAAGCGGGATCAAGCAGGATTGCTCTGCGGCACTCTGCTTCTGCTTCAGAAATTTTCCCCAGCGCTTGCAGTGCTGTGGCTCGTGCAGCCGGAGGAACGGGAGAAGAGGTCAAAATCGCCGCTGCACGTAAAAAAGAGTCGGCTGCTTCGGAAAAAAGACCGAGCGCCAGCAGAGAATTCCCCAGATTGTTATGTATCTCCCCCATACCAGGTGCAAAGTCAAGAGCCATCCGATAGCAGGCAACGGCCTCCTCGTAGCGTCCCAGTTCGTGCAACGCCGTACCGGCATATAGATTGAGAGTTGTATTTGATCGTTCCAGAACTAAGGCGCTTCGGAAACACACCAGCGCCTCATTGAAGTTCCCCCGCCGTAATAACTTGGAGCCTTCCCTGAACATCTGCTCTATCTGATTGCTGCTATCATTCATAGTCCACTACCGCTACAAAACCGTCAGGTTGTAGCCCCTTTTTTCCAGATAGCCGACAATCTCCTTGATATGATCATATCCGCGTGTTTCAAGCTCCAGAGAAACGTCTGTCCTGCCAATCGCCAGCGATTTCGAGCGGCGGTCATGGGTTATATGAAAAATATTGGCACGAGTTGCGGCGATGTCATTGGCAAGTGTCGCCAGAGCCCCTGTATGATCGTCCAGCTCTACTATCAGTTTGAGATAGCGACCGCCGGCGATCAGACCACGCTCCACTACCTGGGCGATCGTCTTGACATCGATGTTTCCTCCGGACAACAGGCAGACAGTTTTGCCCACAAGCCCCGGTATTCGGTGATTGAGCGCCGCCGCCAATGTCACCCCCCCTGCTCCCTCAACCAGCATTTTGGTTTTCTCCAGCAACGAAACAATCGCCAGAGCGATATCCTCCTCTTCTATCTGGACAATTTCATCGACTAACTGGCAGATGAGCGGTACCGTCCGCGCTCCGGGGAGTTTGACCGCTATGCCGTCGGCTAGCGTCAGATGCACCGGTCGCTCAGTCGGTTTCCCCGCAGCAAATGAGGCAGACATTGAAGGGGCGGCGGTCGATTCAACGCCGATAATCCGTACCTGCGGGGCTCGCTCCCGAAGTGCTGCCGCCATACCGGCGATCAGGCCGCCCCCTCCGACCGGTATGATGATGTTGCGCAGGTCGGGAAGTTCTTCCAGTATCTCTACTGCTATAGTACCCTGCCCCGCCATGACCAGTTCATCATCAAAAGGATGTACGAACAGCGCGCCACTTATCTGTTGCGCTGCTATCGCTGCAGCGTATGCTTCATCGAAATTGCGCCCAGTCAGCACAACCTCGGCACCATAGTCGCGTGTGGCCTGAACTTTTTGCGGCGGTGTTATCTCCGGCATATACACGGTGGCGGCTACGCTGAGGAGATCAGCGGAAAAAGCGACCCCCTGAGCGTGATTCCCTGCCGACGCGGTTATGACACCATGCGCAAGTTTTTCTCGCGGCTGGGAGGTCATAAAATTCAGCGCCCCCCTGATTTTGAATGAGCCGGTCCGCTGCAGGTTTTCACACTTGAAATAGAGCGGCAGCCCCAATAGCTCGCTGTAATAATGCGAATAGATCAGTTCACTGCGCCGAACACGCTTGCGGAGGCGATCATATGCATCAGAAATAAGGGTAGTAAGCTGCATGTTGATGTCCTCCCTGCGAAAATGAGGTCTGATAGTAACAGATGGCGCGGCACCGGTCAAACATACTTGGCAAGTTGCCGGTTTACTGGTACAGTCCGACTACAACAATTTGGGAGGGACTATGGATCCTGTTCATCATCGACTTATTATTCTTGGCGCCGGCCCGGCCGGCTATACGGCTGCCGTCTACGCAGCCCGTGCTAATCTCAATCCTGTTCTCATTACCGGACTACAGCCGGGGGGGCAGTTGACCACAACATCCGAAGTTGATAATTGGCCTGGCGATCATGCCGGGGTTGAAGGGCAGGAACTGATGGAACGGATGCGTCTCCATGCCGAACGCTTCAATACCAGAATGGTGTACGACCATATCACGGGGACAGATCTAAAACAGCGACCATTTCTGCTGCATGGCGATTCAGTCACTTACAGTTGCGATGCCTTGATTATTGCTACCGGAGCATCGGCCAGATACCTTGGCATCCCCTCCGAAACCGCTTTCAAGGGAAAGGGTGTGTCAGCCTGTGCAACGTGCGATGGTTTCTTCTACCGTGGCAAGGATGTTGCGGTTATCGGTGGCGGGAGTACGGCGGTCGAAGAGGCGCTCTATCTGTCGAATATTGCAAGGCACGTAACAGTTGTTCATCGTCGCGACGAGTTCCGGGCTGAAAAGGTGCTGACAGACCGCCTGATTGAGAAAAGTAAGGGGGGCAATGTCACTATTGAATGGAACCAGCAGCTTGATGAAGTCCTGGGTGATGCGAGCGGTGTCACCGGCATGCGTCTCCGCCACCGGAACGGTTCCACCAGAGAGATGGCACTGCACGGTGTCTTCATCGCTATCGGGCACTCACCCAATACCGCCATATTTGAGGGGCAGTTGGAGATGCAGGATGGTTATATCAAAACTAAATGCGGCGGTTTTGAGGGAAACATGACTGCAACAAGTGTCACAGGGGTCTTCGCAGCCGGTGATGTCCAGGACTTTACCTATCGTCAGGCAATTACTTCAGCCGGCACCGGCTGTATGGCAGCCAAGGATGCTGAGCGCTATCTGGACGCAGTGAGACGCTGATTATGGCAATCATAGCTCAAGCGCCGAATGAACTGGAAAAACTGCTGGCCGACGTGCAACGCACCATTCGTGAGAACGATCTGTTTATCCGTTCCCTAAAGAAAGAGGCTGCCGATTCCACTCCTGCGGAGAGTGATGAAGAATACGACGATGATGATGATGGTATCGTTGTAACCGGGGAGTATGAGGAGTTGTAATATCCTTTTTACAGCACTACTGTTCCGTCATATCCGCAGAGCAGCGGCTGCGCCTGAATGC
>CAYQMO010000157.1:0-8799 GCA_964418315.1 uncultured Geobacter sp.
CCACAGCAGATCCTTCACTATCGTTCAGGATGACAACCTGAGCTCTGCAGCTACAACTTGAACTGGCGGACCAACCGTTGCAGCTCCTCCGCATTGCCGCTCAACTTGGCCGCTACAGTGGCCGATTTGTGCGCTCCCTGCGATGTCTGCTGAACAACCTCGGTAATCTGCTGCATATTGCTTGAAATCTCGCTGGTCGTAGCGGTCTGTTCTTCGGCGGCAGTGGCGATCTGGTTGACCTGCATTGCAACGTCGTTTACCTGCTGCAGAATATCCTGCAACGCCTGACCTGACTTTGCCGCTTCCTCGGTACCGGCCTCCACCTGCTGAACACCCTGCTCCATGGCGGCGACGGCACCCTTGGTTTCTCTCTGAATAGCTTTGATCATTTCGCCGATTTCTTTGGTGGCGCGGGTGGTGCGCTCGGCCAGAGCACGAACTTCATCGGCAACAACAGCAAAACCTCTCCCCTGTTCACCAGCTCGGGCAGCTTCGATGGCGGCATTTAAGGCCAGCAGGTTGGTCTGATCGGCAATATCCTCAATCGTGCCGATGATTGCACCGATCTGATCGGAGCGTTGACCAAGGCTTTCAACCGTTCTTGCGCTCTCCTGAACTTTTTGTGCAATCTGTCCCATGACTGCGACTGTTCTCCCGACAACCATGCCGCCGTCACTGGCCGCTTGCGATGCGCGTTGTGCTCCCTCTGCGGCCATCAGACAGTTTCGAGCGATGTCGCAAGCTGTAGCTGACATCTCTTCACCGGCTGTGGCAACAGTGCCAGCTTGCGCCGCTACCTCTTCGGCACCGGTTGCTATTTTTTCTGCTGTTGAATGTAATTCATTGACCGAGGAAGACACTTGGTTTGATGTCTGGGAAATATTGGTGATGATACCGTGAAGTTTTTCGATGAACTGATTGAGCAAGTAAGCCGCTCTTGCCGGTTCATCCTTGCCTTTTACCTCAAGTCGTTTGGTCAGATCTCCATCGCCAGAAGCAATATCCTTTAAGCGCTCTACCATTTCATTGAACGATGTTTGCATGATTCTCCAGAAGAGAATTAACATAATGTTAACAACAATAAGTGCGACCACCAAAATTGTCATTGTTTGGGTAAAGCTACGGTCTGTATAGTCATTGAGCGCTACATGCTCGGCCTTCATATCCTTCTTGAGGGCGCTTTGCATATCGATGATGAGGGCCTTGATCTCACGCCACTTAGGTGTCTCCTTCTTAACCAGCAACTCAACGGCCTCTGGCTGCTTACCATCTTTGGCCAACTTAATGATTTCCTCCTTGATGGCACCGTTTTCTTGCCACAGCGGCGACAGTTTATCCAGTTGCTTGCCATACTCCTTGACACCTTTCGAAATACCAACTGCCTCCTTTTGCAGAGCAAGAAACTCCTCAGAGGCCTTTTTATAGTTGGAGAGGGCCTTTTCGTCAGACGGATTCAGAATCACGTTACGAATGGCCTGTTCGGTCTGAACCCCTTGGGTATGCATCTCGCCAACAGTTAGAGCCAGTGCTGAATATTTATCAGTAAAACGGTCGAAACGGTCATTGGTCCCCTTGACACCGAGATATGATACGGTAATTACCACAAGCAGCAGTGAGCTTACCAAAACTCCAAACACACTGAACTTCCACAACAAGTTGATGTTTCTAAAAAATGACATACATGCCTCCAAAAATATGCACCGGTATTACAATATAGGGAAATTAATATATAAGTTGCTGACGGCTGTCAAGACAGAAAAATGAATGCTACCTGTGCTACCTGAAGCCAGTCAATCGTGACAGTTGGTTTATCTCCAACGCAACCATAACGTTTTCAACAGCAGCCTTATCTCTGTGCAACTGCCAGAAGTACCGGATACGTACGGTCTCCTTTTTGTATTGCCGTTTCCTCTGATATTGAGACGGAAGCGTAACCGGCGTTTTCCAAAAGGTTCGTCAGCTCTGCTCTACTGAAGCCGTGGTGGAAAATACCGGTCGGGTCATCGTGAAAGTTGCCATCCTCTGTTGCAAGATCGGCAAGGGCAATCCAGCCACCAGGGCGCAAGTGCGACGTTAGTGCTGACAAAAGCTTCGCAGGATCTTGTATATGATGCAGGGTCATAGCGCTGACAATCAGGTGAAAATCACCATCCGGCATTTCTCCGGCAGAGAGATCACACAAGGCAGTTTTTACATTTGCTATGCCACTGGCTTTTACTTTTTCGGCGAGCTTCTCGAGCATGGCGCAGGAACTGTCAATGCCAGTTATGCTGCCCAGTAGAGGAGCAAGAGCAAGAGTAACCAGCCCGGTTCCACACCCCATATCTATGGCATCCCACTCTTTTGACAGGTTGAGCTTGCTGCATATCGCAGTGGCAATATCACCTGCAAGCTTGACCCGTCGCGGCTCTTCGTCCCAGCTCTGGGCAACAGCGTCAAAATCACGTTTATTTATCATTCTGTCTCCTTTCGAGTTTCCATATTTGTAGTTGCTACAGCTCTTTGCCTTCGTAATAAACTACTTCGGAATATGACTTGCAGCATCCGGTATTACAGGAAAAGTTGCCACCAGCTCTGCCATCTCCTTCTCTGTCAGCAAAACAGGCTGCATTCGTGCCCAGATCTGTATATCACGGGATTTTTTCAGCCAATCACCAAGATTATGGGGTGTCCAACTCTCCCTGTTTTTAAAAGTCTTCGGATAATATGGAGAAAATAGTCCGGACAGGTTGGGGCCAATATCGCCACTTCCCAGAGCACCGAGATGTCCGGTTACTACCCGGTGGCAGCTTCCGCACTTCTTCGTGAAGATATTTTCGTTCTTGTTGCCGGAGTTGTTGAAATGTACCTTTACCGGAGCTGATTTATTCATATCACGACCCTCTGATCCGGCAAAAATCATATTAATCAACATGGTTATCCGTTCATCATCCAGACCGAATTTCGGCATAGTCGCCACCGGCTGCCGGATCGAGAGGACAAGTTCCTGGGCAGTTCTTCGGGCTGCAGCTCCATCAAGACTGGAGGCGAGAGCGTTCCCTCGACCGGCGGTGATATGACAGCGTCGGCAGGCAAGCTGATCCATCAGATGCTCACCTTCTTTTTTCTGCGCCGGATCGCCAAGGGTAAAATGGACAAATTTTCCTGCCCGCACACCTGAATGGGCGATGTTCTTGCGCTCTGATGCAGGATTGCCGCGATGGCAGTCAAAGCATAAACCCCGTTCGGCATAATGGGTGGCATGGCAGGAAAGGCATAACTGGCGCTGCTGCCCGCTCCATGACAATGCAGGGAGCAGAAAGAGAACAAAGGCTAAAAGACAAGAGACCAATTAGCCCCCCTGAAAAACATGGCCACAACAGTAAGCGCAACGATAGCTGTAGCAAGGATAAGCGTAACTGCCGAAACGACCTTTTGCTCGTGGGGAAACCAGATGGCCTTGTGGATTCGCGCTCCGACAGGCAACCAGGGAAGTGCTAGAAACAAGCATCCCAGCAGTATGACTGGATATATCATAAGGTTAGACCAACTGACCAGTTCCTGAATCCAGAGCAAAAACCAGGCTGATTTGGCTGGATTTGGTGTGACTGCAGGGTTTGCCTGTTCCAGCAGCGGAGCTGGAACCAGGGCAGCCAGCAAGAGGAGTGTTGCAGCCACGCCGTACATTGAACGGATGATCAGCCCGAAAAAAACCGGCGAGCTTTTAACGAATCCGTGTTTCATAGATACGGTAGCACCCCCTTGTTTTTTCTGACCCTATAAAAATGCAGGAACGACAGCGCCAGCAGTCCAAGCGGTATTATGGCGATATGCAGCGCATAAAAGCGGAGCAGCGACAGGGATTGCCCAACTCCGTCTGGCACGAGAAGAGAGCGAAAGAAGCTCCCGAATGGCAATGTCGCCAACAGTTCCATCCCGGTCTGGGTTGCCCAGAAGGCAAGCTGATCATATGGCAGCAGATAACCGGTATAAGCTTCGAACAGCGCCAGGAACAACAGGAGACAACCTATGACCCAGTTGAGCTGCCGTGGGCGTTGATATGCACCGGTCAGTATCACCCGCAGGGTGTGCAGCAATATAAGTCCGAGCAGTACATGGGATGTCATGCGGTGCAGACTGCGCAGATATTTTCCCCCGTAAACCGAAGTTTCAAGAAACAATATTGAATTGAAGGCTCGCTCCGGCGTGGGTTGATAGTAAATCAGCAGCAACAGGCCGCTGGCCAGTAGAATCAAAAACGCGGTAAACGCCAGCCCGCCCAGACAGAATGTGTAGCTGAAACGAAGATTGCGCTCAATTACTACGCGGGGAAAAAGATGTTTCAGAAAATCAGTAATCATGATTCATACACCGTGATCAAACCATTACGATCATCAAGTTCAAACCTCCTGAGAGGAGTGACGGCAGGTCCCAGCTCAACCCTTCCCAGACGGTCGAAGCGGCTTCCGTGACAGGGACAGGTCAGGCTGCTCTCCGTGACTGCGACAGTACACCCCAAATGGGTGCAAATAAGACTAAGCGCATAGAAACCGCTGTCACCCCTGAGTAGCGCCAGTCGTTCGTTGCTGAACACAAGAGCGCCGTCCGGCGGCACATCAGAGGCTGATGCAGTGGCAAGCACACGGCGCTTTACAGGCGTACGCGGTGTGAGATACCGTACCAGCAGACCACCCGAAGCAACCATCAGGATCAGGGTCGTGATGAATTTTCTACGCGATTGAGAAAGTTTTTCCATTTTTCCACGTATGCTTTTTTATAAGCCGGAGTTTTGCTGCTCATCTGCAGATAACGCGAGGCGTCCATAAAACTGCCGTTGCTGACGCGCTGCCCTTGCTGAAGCCAGAAAGATTCGAGTTCCATACCATCACTTTTCAGATTGTAGATGCGCCGTGATTCAGGTTCAAGCAGAAAGCGCGTCGGGTTGTCATGGCATCCCTCACATGTGACGGTGCCGCGCTGGATAGTATGCGGAAAGTATGCCCGCCATTCGGCGGCCAGCAATGTGTTTTCAGGGCCGTTGTTGCGGGCTCTCATAATATCGGTGTAATAGGAGATGAACATCGGTCTGATCGGACTGACTTTCCCCGCAGCATTAATGCCGAGCGGAGGAGCATCCTGTTTTTTCAGGTAAGCGGTACGAAGATATTCCTCATTCGGCCCCGGCTTGATATCAAAATCCTCCTTTAAACGCTGATCGCGGAAGCGCAGAAAGAAAGTGCCGTACTCCTGTGGTGCCCAGGCAGAATGGCAGGCGTAACATTCAAGTCGCTGAAGATGACCTGGAATACGGTGTTCCAGAACATTCAGGTCAGGCTTGTGACAGTCGTTGCATCTTTTTGACGATTTTTTGCCTTTCGTCAGGCTGTCCATCGAATGGCAGGCTCCGCAGGTCATGCCAGCCCTGTAATGCACATCGGGGAGCATCTTCAGAAATGTAGCGCCATTCACGACAACGCCTCGCTGATAGCGCATGTTGTCTTCTCGTGGTGCGCGCCCAGAATAGTCCCATCCGGTGTAATAGCCGTTATGACAGCGTTGGCAGGCGGCAACGGACGGTTTTGTTATTCCGCGATCGCCGTGGCAGTCGAGGCACCCCTTGAGATGGCAAGAGGTGCAGTTTTTGTCCCAAAAACCGGAATCAAAGCGTCCGTAGCTCCGTTGTACAAACTGTTTCTCTCCGATTCGTTGCCCCATGGCATGGTCGAAAATCCGCTCTTGCTCCTTATGGCAGCCGACACAGCCATTTGCCCGACTCTCACGGGAGGCCGGATCACTGCTGCTGCCACCCTGACGGTGGCACGACCCGCACGCCAAACCGACATGAGCTGCTGTTGCATCCGGACTATTTGCCAGAAAGAAGCCGACGATGAAGAGTATCATCCAGCGCACGATGGTTTATTCCTTTCCGGTAGATTGGGTCACGCGCCTCGGCATGACATGGGAGACAGAGGTTGACTGCAAGGGTTCGCTTCACTTCGAGTCCGCTCAGCGGTCTGGAGTTTTCACGGGTAATGGCGGAGTAGGCATTCACCTTGCCATTGTTCATGGTCAAAAAACCATCCAGAGGTTTACTGTCCGAGCGTTCGCAGATAAGAGTCCCTGTGATACTGTTGCCTTCAACTATATTCTGACCGAAACCGAGAAAGGCCGGATTGCCGTGACATTCAGTACACGCCAGAGCCTTTTTGCTGCTGTTATGCGAGTAGAATGGCGCAAAGCGAAGCTGCTGCGAGCCGTTGAATTTTGTCACATATTCTGATTTGGAAAGAGAGCCATTCTCTTCGACCACGGTCACGAACGTCTGGCAGCCGGGCGTCACCGGGGAGATTCGACCACGCTGATTGAGTGCCAGCGGGAAGGGGTAGAGCATGCGGTAATCTTCGCTTTCACTGAATGCGCCAGGCGTCTCTACCTTTTTGATGAAATCCATCCCGGCCACCCCTTTATCGTAGCGGGTGTGGCAGCCGTAACACTGTACCGAAGTGCGGGAATGGCAGGCATAGCATTCGAGCCGTTCATGACCGGCGATCGTGTGTTCCGGTGTGCCGGTGATAACTTTGCTGCGGTGCATTTTGCCGCTCCGTTTGCCCTGCAGCCAGATGGTGTCGTCTTTATAAAATACGTTTGAATAGTTGCGTCCTTTGGCGGTCTGAATCATGCGCATGCCGTAGCTAACCGGCTGCTTGTATGAGCGCGACTCCCGCAATGCTTCATCGTTTTCGCGGGTTATTTCACGATAACGCGGCACCTCAACGGCACCGCCGTGGCAATCTTCGCAGGCGATCTCGGTCTGCAGATACATGTTGCGATAGGCAAAGCCATCCCCCATGACATCGCGCGAGGTGTGGCAGTCAATGCATTCCATGCCGGCGGCAAAGTGAACATCGGGGGTGATATGTGTCAGGTTGCGGGCTCCACTGACCATCACCGGCCCGGCTTCCCCGCCCCTGGTCGGCACGAGTCCGTTGTTACCGTCATACAACCCCTTATACGAAAAGGCGATGCGTCCACTCCGGTTGTGGCAGCGTGCGCAGACCTGGGTATCCGGCAGCGGAGTCATGGCGTGGCTGGCAGAATGACCAGCTTTCCCCTTCATGGTTTTATCATTCCCTTCATAAGTGGTGGTGTCATTCCAGGGAAAATGGCAGGCGGCACAGCCTGAAGCGTGGCTGGCAGCGTAAACGCCTGTTGTCTCGGCTCCGATGTGGCAGCGGGCGCAAAATTTGCGAAAGAGTTCGCCGGATAGGTTATCAAGTTCGGCCACCGGTTTGGGGGAAAACGGCTTACCGTCGGCAGCAAACTGTTTTTCGCCATGGCTGGTGTAGCTATTGCCGTTCTCACCCTCCCAGGTCAACTGAATATTACGGATCATCCCGGCAGCAGTGTACATCAGGTTGCTCTTCATCCGTTCAAACTGATACTTATGGCAGGGAGCGCAGCCATTCTCCCAGCGACCGATATATTCAGGATTTGCAATGCCGAAAATACCCTGATGCGACTTTTCCTTTTCCTCTTCAAGCGGCTTGCCACCATGACAGGAAACGCATTCGCCGTGGGTTTTGGATACCTGTTCAAGATTCTCGTGACAACGAACGCAGGAGGATTGCTCCGCCTTCCCTTTACAACCGGACAGGAGCGGTGACAGACATGACAACATCAGCAGTGTGATAAAATAAATGGGATGGTGCCTGTTCATACAGATGCGCATTTCCAGAGACGACCTCATGCTTGAAGATGTGGCGGACTATAGCACATCATTCTGCATATCCTGAATCAAAAATGGCCTGGCATGAACGGGAATGTGCTTCCAGTGACTGATTTCTCAATTGCGTTACACAACCAATAATTTTTCAAAACCTTCTACAGTTGATGTTTACAAGTACGCGGGGTTGATACAGCTCGTTTTTTAGGGCAGGTCGTAAGCCTTGCTGGAATTTCAGCTTTATATTGCTGTCAGACTGCGATTACAGTGGTTTCAATTCTGACGTGGAGGGATTTCTTGATGGTGGCAAAGATAGTTTCTACGGGGTTCACCGAATGTTTACACGCAATTTGATATATTCGCGCACTCCATGCTGCGGTTCAAATCTCCATCAGACTACTTGCCTTATACTGATCACCAATGACAATCTGCGGCGCACAGATATTTTGATCACGCAGAAACGACTCCGTAGAGCGCAGCACATGCTCCGGGTGATTGTTGACCTCAGACAGATGCGCCATTATCAGCATCTCCAGCCCCTCATGGGCAAGTTCGTGGAGTAGTTCAAGCGATTCCTCGTTGGAAATATGTCCGTGACGGGACTTGATGCGCTGTTTCAGCTCCCACGGATAGGGACCGCTCATCAGCATTTCAACATCATGATTCGACTCCAGGTTAAGGAAGCGGCAGCCACGCAGCTTTTCGGTAATCAATCGCGTGACAATACCGAAGTCGGTAACAGAAGCGGCGCGCCCTTCGCTGGAATCAAACACAAACCCGACAGGATCACAACTGTCATGGGTAATCGGAATCGGGTCTATCTTAATATCCCGGAGGGTAAAAGCGGAACCTGATTCGAACTCGTTCACCTGACTCTTTTTGAAATATTTTTCTGACTTCGCATGAACTCTATGGCTGGCAAAAACCGGCACATTGAACCTGCGGGAGAAAGAACCGGCGCTTCTGATATGGTCGATATGCTCATGGGTTACGAGTACCGCATGAATGCCTGAAGCATCGATACCAGCCGTTTCCATTCGAAGCAGCGTCTCGCGGAGCGACAGACCGACATCCACCAGAACACGAGTGTCTCCCGT
>CAYQMO010000158.1:0-2672 GCA_964418315.1 uncultured Geobacter sp.
ACATTAAAATTTCAGATGTTCGATAAAACGCAAATGTTGACCGTGTGAAGTATATTTCTGAACGCAAGGCTCAGGAAGAAAAAATACGTCACCTGGCTCACCACGATGCCCTGACCGGCCTTCCCAACCGCATTCTTTTCGACGAGCGTCTCCGTATGTCGCTCCAACAGTCGGAGCGTCATGGCCAACGGGGAGCACTGTTATTTATCGACCTCGACCGTTTCAAAAGTATAAACGACTCCCTCGGGCACAATGTTGGTGACGCATTGCTGCAGTCTGTAGCCGGAAGACTTACAGAATCAGTACGAGCTGGCGACACTGTATGCCGCCAAGGTGGTGACGAATTTGTCATTATATTGAACGGCATTGTTGATGAGCAAGAGGCCGCTCATATTATAGAAGGCCGTTTGATCAGTAGAATCCTTAAGACACATTCGGTATGTGGTGTTGAAATCCATATATCGTGCAGTGTCGGCGCCGCGATCTTTCCTGATGACGGCACCAGCATCGAATTGTTGATGCGCAACGCTGATGCCGCAATGTATGCTGCAAAAGCCAACGGGCGTAACAACTTCCAGTTTTTTAGCGAGGAGATGAATAGGCATGCTGTGGAACGGCTGGCCATCGAGAACAGCCTGCACGATGCAATCAACGACAGCCAGTTCGAACTGTATCTCCAGCCTATTGTAAGTGCCATTAACGGTGAACTATTGTCGATCGAAGCACTGATACGTTGGCGGCATCCTTCCATGGGGATTATGCCTCCGGCAACATTTATTCACATTGCAGAACAGACCGGCCAGATTGTTCCTATTGGTGAGTGGGTTGTTGACGAAGCGTGTCGCATGCATACCAGATGGATTGAAAGCGGTTTGGGGGAAATACCGATAGCGGTCAACGTCTCTCCAATTCAGTTTCAGCGCGGCGGTTTTGCCGACGTCGTTGTTGCGTCAATCCAGAAATATGGTATGCGTCCACAATTTCTGCAGCTTGAATTGACGGAAACACTTGTTATGACAAGTAGCGAAAACAGTCTTGATGAATTGAGGCGCCTCAAGGAGATGGGCGTATCCTTGTCGCTCGATGATTTCGGCACCGGATACTCAAGTTTGAGCTACCTGAACAGGTTTCCATTCAACAAACTGAAAATAGATCGTAGCTTCGTGCGGGACATGATAGAGAACCCGGCCGAGCTGGTGATTACCAGAACCATTATTGCCCTTGGGCATTCACTCGGTTTGCGTGTAGTCGCTGAAGGGGTTGAGCATCTTGAAGAAATGAATATACTTCGACAGGAAGGTTGTGAAGAGCTTCAAGGCTACTTCATATCGGAACCACTGCCTAACTGGGAGTTCGAGTGCTGGCTTAAGGAGTGGCGCGAAGGCCGCAGTTCTGAGTTTGTTTTGTAACCATGAGCACATGGTCAGGTTAGACAACTCAATGTGTCAATGCAGAAATGGTTTGTGAGTTAGTCTAGACTTCCAAAAATGTAAGGGATAAATTGGCAAGGTCTATCACAAGGAAGCGGTTTAGCAGCTTGGGAACAGCAAAAATTGTCTGAAAAATCTCGTTGCACATTAGTCCTGCAATAATAAAGACACTGTCCGGTGAAACCGGGATCGGTCCCTTCGGCTGCAGACACCCAGCAAAAATCTCATCCAACGGTTGTGATTCCCCTTTGACAAGAGTGAGCACCTGACCCTGACTGGCCTGAACTCCACCATGCACGAAAAACTGCCCGACTCTGGCAGCGTGATATAAATCAAAGCGACTGCTAAAATTATCCAGACAGTCAATAACCAGGTCTACTTCCGCTGCAATGCAAAATTTATGATCGATCCTGGCATCGTCTACGGTAATATGTACATCGGAGTTGATTGCCTTAAGCCTCTCCTCTGCCACTAGCACCTTCTTCCGCCCTATATCACACTCACCGTAAAGACTCTGGCGATGCAGGTCACTTAATGCCACGGTGCCGTCATCCACCAGATGCAGCGAGGCAACTCCTGACCGTGCCAGTATCTGAACGACTGTGGCACCCAAACCACCCAGACCGGCAACAAGCAGGGTGCTTTCAGCAATCCGCTTCTGTTTTTCATCTCCCCAAACGAGCAGTTGCCGCAAATAACGTTCTGAATTGTAATGTTTGGACATGCTTTATCCTCCGGCACCCGGAGGAAACAAAGCCAGGACATCACCATCATTGACCGGAGTGTCCAGTTTATCAAGGTGCAGGATGTTACGTCTGTTCAGCAGAATAATGGTGCCGGCATGTAGAATGCCATGCTCGTCAATCAGCTTGCCGGTCACCGGAATTCTTTCGACAGCCTGGAATTTCTCAAGAAGCAGACCAACCGTATCCCCCTCCTGCCACGGGAGTTCAAGTGCTTCTTTACCTGAGAGCATGAGGCGCAGCAAACCGTAGAACTGTAACCGGACCATTGGAGGGTGCCTACGAAATATGACGTATGAAGGCCGCATGGCGACCGGTTCCATGCAGCATCTTCCTGCCGGGAAACGTCACCCTGGTTCGTACCATATTGTAGTACACACCAGAATCATTGGTTTCTCCGATCAGCACCGCACCAACAACCCGTTGCTGCTCATCAAGGAACACTTTTCTGAATCGGCGGGCGGCCAGATCCCCACAGGTCACAGTATGCGACACATCA
>CAYQMO010000158.1:2682-8704 GCA_964418315.1 uncultured Geobacter sp.
CAAGACCGAACACCTCGGTAATATTGTTTTTCATGCTCCCGCCATAAGCACAGGAGAGTCCAAGCATATTCAAGGCAGCATTTTCCCCCTGTTCAACAGCAGTTATCCAGTTTCCCTGAACGGTTTTTGTACCGGTGACGTAATCTTTACCTTCTGCCGCGTCGCCGGCGGCGAAGATGTCGGGATGATCGGTTTGGCAGAAGTCGTCGATCAGGACACCATCCCCAGTTGCCAGGCCTGCATCCTGAGCCATCTTTATGTTCGGCGTAACCCCTTTTCCAACCAGCAGCGCGTCGGTGGCCAGGTTGCTGCCAGATGAAAGCTTTAGTTCAAGTCGTTCGCCCTCTGTCACCTCCGTAACGTCATTACGCTTGTGCAGGATAACGCCGGCTGAAATAAAATGTTCTTCCAGCAATGCCGCCGATTCTCCATCTAGTAACCGGCTGAAGATTCTGTCCGACCCCACAATAAGATGACGCTCCACCCCCTGTGGAAGATGTGAGAGAACAGGAACGCTCACCAGCCCGGCTCCAAGGGCAGTCACACTTCGGGCAGATTGCAGCAGTGCCTGCAATTTATCGGCATCGGCCATGTGACGCAGAGTACTGACACGTCCCAGACCATCCATAAATGAGCGGGCTTCCCCGCCTAATGCCAGCAGAAGTTTGCCAAAGCCAACAGTGGTACCATCGTCAAGCTGCACTTCATGACGTACAACATCCAGTTTGACTGCTGCCAAACCAAAAAAGGGGGTTACTCCCAAGTCGTCGTAAAATGGATAATCGACTATGTGGAGGTGCTTTTTTTCAACCTTGCCTCCGATAAAGTACGGCGTCAGCACTCTGGAATACGCCGGACACTTTTCACGATCGATCAGGGCGATGCTTATTTTCCTTGAATGACGGCGTATGGTGCGAATGGCCTGCAGTCCTGCGGCGCTATTGCCTATAATTACCATATCAAAATGCTGCTGCATCAGTGGTGCCTCCAAAACGGGAGAAGCCCGCGAACGGGCCTCTCACTGTCTCTGTCTGTAGTTAGTTACACCAAGCCAAGTTGCTGTAATTTTTCTGCCGTCGGAATTCCATCCGTACCCCAACCTCTGGCGCTATAGTAATCTGGCAGCATCTCCGGCAGTTTGGACACGATACCCTTCATCGGTCCGTCAGGTAACGGTTCGCTGAGAATTCGTTTCGGCAGCGTATCTTGAGCCGGAGTAATTCCGGCCTTCAAATTAAAGAGCCGTTCCATGTTCCAGATACGATCTCCTGCCACCATCATCTGGTCATCGGTATGGTTTGAACCGGTTGCCGCGTTAAGCAGCTTGGTTACCTGTGGTACACCGATGCTGAACGTAGTGAACAGACAAACACCTGCGGAGTCAACCAGAGCCGTTACATCCTGGAAGGCTTTGGCCCAGGCGGCCTTTCCCTCAGTCGCCTGTGGATCAAGTTTTTCCGGAAGCCCGAGAATTTCAGGTGATACCAGATAGCCACGCACGTGGCAGGCCCCGCGATTACTGGTGGCATACTCCAACCCCATCCCTTGTATCGCCCGGGCATCATACGCCGGGAATTCCTGCTTTTTAACCGTCATAGAGAGTTCAGGGACGCCGTAGCTGTCAGCCAGGCGATAAGAGCCTTGACCGATTTTTTTGCCAAAGCCTTCTCCCTTGCCAGTCATCTCCACCAGCTTAACCATGGCGTCAGCGTCACCAAAATTCAGCGGCATACCTACTACGTCTTCGGTGATCAGACCACGCTGGTACAATTCCATGGCACACGCAACGGTTGATCCGATGGTTATGGTATCCATGCCGTATTCATCACAAAGATAGTTTGCTTTTACAATTGCGGCCATATCCGAAATGCCGCAGGTAGCCCCGAGTGACCAGAGGGTTTCATACTCCGGGCCTTCTCCTCTGCCGGAGAAACGAGAGTCGGTGAGTTTTGTTACCCGACCGCAGGCAATAACGCACGCCATGCACCCCTTGTTCCGTTTGAGGTATGTTTTCACCAGACGTTCACCGGAAATGCTCTCGGCTTTGTCAAAAGTCCCAAATTGAGAGTTGTTGGTCGGTAGTCCGCCGCTCTGATTGATGATATTGACAAGAATCGCTGTTCCGAGGGCTGGCAGTCCTTCGCCGGTAACCGGGTGTGTACGCAGCATTTTCAAGGTTTCCCGCGCCGCCTCCCGGAAACCGGAAGGGTTCGCAGTGGTTACGCCCCCGGTCCCACGTACGGCGATCGCCTTCAGGTTTTTGCTTCCCATGACGGCACCGACACCGCTACGTCCAGCGGCACGATGTTTGTCGTTAATGATACAGGCAAAGCGAACCAGCTTTTCTCCTGCAGGGCCGATACAGGCAACCTTGGCGTCGCCATGAAACTCGGCGCGAATCTCGTCCTCAGTTTCATCGGTGGTTTTACCCCACAAATGGCCGGCGTCGGCCAGTTCGGCATTCTGGTTATGTATTTTCAGGTAGAGCGGCTGTTCCGCCTTGCCTTCAATGATGATCATGTCAAATCCGGAGTACTTCAACTCGCAGGGGAAATACCCACCCGAGTTGGAGCAGGCAACCGTTCCGGTCAGCGGCGACTTGGTCACCACCATATAGCGACCATTGGCGGCGCCATACGTTCCGGTCAATGGTCCGGTTGCAAAAATCAGCTTGTTGTCAGTTCCTAACGCATCAGTTGCGGGATCAATCTCTTCTGTCAGATATTTCGTCGCCAGGCCGCGTCCCCCGATATAGGTAGCAGCCCAGTCCATATTCAGTGCTTCAGTTGTACAGACCTTTTCGCTCAGATTTACTCTCAGCAGTTTACCATGCCATCCGTTTCCCATATCACACCTCCCCCTGTCCGTCTTTCATCGTCCTGGCAAACTTCAGCACTTTTTCCCTGAGTGGCAGATCCTCTTCCGAGAACTTCAGGCAGTGGGTCGGGCAAAATGCCACACACTCCGGAAAATCAGGGCCGCACAGATTACATTTGTCTGCTTTCCCGGTCTCTGAAAGGTACTTGATCATGCCAAATGGACAGGCGCTGACGCAGGTGCGGCAGCCGACGCATTTCAATTCATCGACAGTAACGATCCCCGTTTTTACGTGCTTGTCGATAGCCCCCTTTGGGCAGGCCTTCAGACACCATGGATCATCACACTGCATGCACGTCACCGTAATAAACTGGGCATCATCCATGAATACCTCGTTGATGATCCTGGATTTACTGGGTGAAAATTCTCCCCGGTGCCTGAATGAACAAGCCAGCTCACAACTCTTGCATCCAATGCACTTGGATGGCTCAATACGAATCAACTTCTGCATGGGTACCTCCTTTGCCCTGTGGTTTCGATTGACTGATAGCTGCACGATACATTACTTGCACGTTTTACTGAAAGAACGTTTTTGAAGCATTATGCAATAATCGTATAATGGTCAAGAAAAAAAACATCCTCAGCAATTGTCCAGTACCCCACGCACCTTTGCAGCGATTGCTGACAGGGTGAAAGGTTTCTGGATGAAGTGTACACCATCATCAAGCACACCGTGGTGGGCAATTACATTAGCAGTATAACCGGACATGTACAGGCATTTCAGCTCCGGAAATTTTGATTGCAGGTGCTTGGCAAGATCACGTCCATTCATATCCGGCATGATGACATCGGTTATCAGCAGACTAATTCTGCCGTCATGTTCTTCGGCCATCCGAATCGCGTCAGAAGGGCTGGTAGCCGAAAGCAGAGTGTACCCCTGACCTGAAAGAATCATTGTGATGATTTCAACGATGACCGGCTCGTCTTCCACCAGCAGAATGGACTCGCTGCCTTTCGGGATAGGAGCTTGCGTGACAGTCTCGGCACTCCAATCCTTCGCGCCCAGATACCTGGGGAGATAAATCGAGAACGAAGTGCCGGAACCAGGCTCGCTATAAACATTAATAAAGCCGTTGTTCTGCTTGACAATACCATATACCGTGGCAAGACCGAGACCTGTCTCCTCTCCCAACCCCTTGGTTGTAAAGAAAGGCTCAAAGATGTTGGCAAGGGTTGCCTTGTCCATGCCGCTACCGTTATCGCTGACAGTCAGCCTGACATATTCGCCGACAATAAATCCCTCATTATGGGCACAGTAGTCGTCTCCCAGATATCTGTTTTCAGTCTCAATGGTGATTTTCCCTATGCCGGAAATTGCATCGCGTGCATTAACGCAGAGGTTGGCGAGTATCTGATCTATCTGAGAGGTATCCATTTTGAGCAACCAAAGATTTGATGCAGGACACCAGTTTAGTTGGATGTCTTCGCCAATCAGTCGCTGCAGCATCTTGAGCATACCCTCAACGGTTTCGTTCAGGTCCAGAATTTTGGGGGCGATGGTCTGTTTTCTGGCAAAAGCCAGAAGCTGGCGGGTCAGGTCTGCAGAACGCTCGGCAGCTTTACGGATCTGCAATAGATATGCATGAAGCCGATCAGTCTCAACAGTACGCATAAGCGCAAGCTCTGCGTATCCCAGGATTACACTTAGCATATTGTTAAAATCGTGGGCGACACCACCCGCCAGTCTCCCCACTGATTCCAGCTTTTGCGACTGCAGAAGCTGTTTTTCGAGCTTGGCCTTCTCTTCTTCAATCTGCAACCGGTGGGTGATATCCGTCATTGTGACAACTGCGCCAAGTATATTGCCGTTTACTTTGATTGGATAAGAAGAGTACTCAGCGGGAAATGATGAGCCATCTTTGCGCCAAAGCACTTCACTGGCAATACGGCAACCCTCTCCTGTCAGCTTGGCAAGCGAAATTGGACAGATCTCCTCAGGATAAGGCCGACCGTCAGGATGGCTGTGATGAATCAGGCTGTGCATGTTTCTGCCGATACATTCATCAAGTCGATAACCGAGATTTTCAAGAGCAGCCTTATTCATAAAGGTGCAGGCACCATTCATGTCTATACCGTAAATTCCCTGGTCTGTGGCTTCAAGCAATCGGCTGATATTATCTCTACTCTCCCTTAGCGCCTCTTCAGCCAGTTTTCTCTCGGTTATGTCTGTGGCAGAACCAAAAAGTATCAGCTCACCATCGTTTGCTCCTGCAGTACAGACACTGGTCTCTGCTATCCAGCGTATATTCCCCTCCTTGGTGGTCATTCTGAACTCTATATTTTTACGATCTCCAGGCGTGAGGCTGAAGAGATAAGCCATGACTTCTTCCCTGTCGTCTGGATGAACGACCGGTAGCCAGCACCCTTTGGCAAAAATTTCCTCTTCAGAGTAGCCTGATATTACTTTGACTGCTCCACTCATCCATTGTATGCGGAACGGAGCGTCGCCTTTCCGTAAACATCTGTGAACATAGTCAGAGGTAAGTTCGGCAAGAGTGCGATAGTTCTCTTCGCTTTCTTTAAGTAGCTCTTCTGCCCTTATCCTCTCTTCGATTGCAGCATCTGCCATTATGACACACCTCCGTCACTTTTTTGATTCCGGTATCAGACATCCAAATGCTTTTTATACGCCTGTCACAGCAGTTGTTATCTCGAATTCAGGCGGATTCATAAGGACTTTCTTTACAGTGCATAGGCTGGCCGTTTTAACTATTGCATTGCGGTATTTTTCAGGGAATCCTGCCGGAAGTGTTATATCGAGAGCCACTTTGGACAGGCTCTTTTTGCCGTCAGAAGAAACTGTAAACTCCATTCTCTGGTTAAGTTCGAGGCCATTAGTGTCAATCTGGCGTTCCTGACAGAAAGTGAGCACATAAATACCGGCGCAGGTGCCAACAGAGGCAAGAAAATATTCAAAGGGAGTGGGTGCCGAGTTATCGCCGCCGCTTGAAACCGGTTGGTCTGTAGCAATGGTATGCCCGTTTAACTCCGCATTGACCTTTTTCCCGCCGGGAAAGGTGATTTTCATTTCCATCTGTTTCGTCTCCTTTTTGAATACGTGATTTTGAATATGTGAATAACACACATAAAAAACAAAATGAATCATAAAAGCAGCATGTAGCCGTATAAATTGGACTTCACAAGC
>CAYQMO010000159.1:0-8661 GCA_964418315.1 uncultured Geobacter sp.
TAGTTGAATAGGCGTCATCTATAAGTTCGTTCAATGGATGGTGCCCCCGATTAAACGGTGCCATCTTCAATCTCCTGGGTATCGATCTCAATTTCAGACGTTGCGAGATGCATTTCCACAATCCGGGGCGGCACTTTCCTTGCCATTTTGAAATTGGATTCCATCGTCACCAGCAAGAAGTTATCAAATGGAACAAGAGCGTAACCAGAGTCGAGCATTGCCGTGCCGATATCGGATAAAATGCTATCGGTCAACCGCTCTACACCGGCTATCCCTCTGAGTTGGTCCCAGCCAATCTGGTAGGGTTCAAATTCGTCACCACCAAACTCCTCGTTATATAGATCCCTGAGAATACCAGCTGTTTCATAAGTTGCGCGTTACATTAGTGCCTCCTTGAAGTGTCGATCCAACAGTTGCGGACAACCATTGATCGATCAATATACGTTCAACATACTACACTATTTTTGGGACTAAAGCACGATTTAAATAATGGATATTATTACCTTTATAACTATTTATTGTCAAAAATATGTAGGCGAATAATTGCCTGATTTTTACAAATTCTGATGTTGCGTAAACATCATGGAAATACATCTTGGAAATAGAGATGGACAATGTGTAGTATGTATTGAGGGAGCCGTTGCAGAGGTGTATTGAAAGGCGCGATAATTAACCGGGCAAGTTGTGACGGGAGTGAGGGGTATGTGTGGAAATTGATCTGAAAAAACTGCGGATCTTGATAAGCAAGCAAAGGGATGAGATCGAGCGAGCAGTTAAAGGTACTGGTTATCTGCCACGGACTGTCATCGGTGTCGGTACCTTCTTGCTGGACAACGAAGGGGACGTCGATCTGCTCTCCGCAAAACAGCTGGCAACCTTTGAGAGATTCCTCAAGCCCCTCTTGGAAAGGTCTCTCCAATAAGAGGAGTGTACACAGCAGTGAATGGACAGGGTAGGATCATATCAGCCAGTCGCCGGACAGACATTCCAGCTTTTTATACCCCTTGGTTGATGAACAGAATACGTGCAGGTTACTGCTACTATCCAAATCCGGTGTATCCATCCAGATTCTATCGGGTAAGCCTTCTGAAGGAAGATGTATCAGGTTTCGTGTTTTGGACTCGCCACGCGGATCCTCTTATACCATATCTTCCTGAACTGGACAGAGCAGAGTTTCCGTATTACTTCCAGTACACTGTCATTGGATATCCTGAAAACATTGACGGGAGATCTCCTCCCGTGGAAACTGCTATAAAAAACTTCCAGGCTCTATCTGAGGCCGTAGGTTCTAACCGTGTTGTATGGAGATATGATCCAATTATTTTGAATACTAAGATTCCGCCAGAGTGGCACCGCAACAACTTCTGCCGCCTTGCAGACGCAATCGGGTCTTCAGCACATCACCTCGTGATAAGCATTATTGATCCATATATGAAAACCAAGAGAAGGCTCGGCAGTGCCGAAAATGGGGTTTGTTACGATATTAGCGCATATACGGACCTGTTGAACTGGATTGCATCCGAGGCTGCAGACCGGAATCTGCCTGCTGAGTCGTGCGCCGAAGCATCATTAAACGTGCCGGGAATCGCTCCAGGACGATGCGTTGATGCTCATCTGCTGAACAAAATCAGTGGGAGGGATTCTTCACCACCAAGTCTCCACAGGCAACGGGAGGGGTGCCTTTGTCACTACAGTGTCGATATCGGAGTTAACAACTCTTGTGGGTTCGGATGTCAGTATTGTTATGCGACAGCGAATCATGAAACTGCCCGTGAAATGGTTAACACGCATGATCCTGAGTGGACGTGCGTCTCCAAGGATGTCTGTATAAATGAATGAGCACGTTTAAAAAGCGCAAACAGAGGAGTGATTTATGAACGTAATTGCAATAAACGGCAGCCCGAGAAAAAAATGGAATACCGCAACATTACTTGAAAAGGCTCTCGAAGGCGCAGCATCTCAAGGAGCCGAGACAGAACTCGTTCACCTCTATGATCTGGATTTCAAGGGATGTTCGAGTTGCTTTTCATGCAAGCTGAAAGGTGGCAAGAGTTACGGGAAATGCGCGATGAATGATGGTTTGACTCCCGTCCTCGAAAAAATCGCTACTGCAGATGCCTTTGTTCTTGGCTCACCAATCTATTTCGGAACGGTGACTGGAGAGATGCGCTCTTTCATGGAACGGTTGCTGTTCCAGTATCTGGCTTATACCAGTCCACCAAGTACAACCTTCACCAGAAAAGTTCCGTCGGCGTTTATCTATACCATGAACATATCAGAAGAGATGATGACGGAATATCTGTATTCCGTGCATTTTGGTTCAAACGAAAACTATCTGACCCGGATGTTTGGACAACAGGCTGAATCGCTCTGTTGCAATGAAACCCTTCAGTTTGAGGATTACGACAAGGTGGTATTCAACTATTTCGACCCGGAAGAGCGGAAGCAGCGGCGTATCAACGTATTCCCGGAGGATTGTCGAAAAGCGTCCGAACTGGGAGGCAAGCTTGTCAACGCAGCCAGACTGGCAACTACACTTCCGCTGTGAATACTGAACCTTCAGCCCTTGATAGTGCTCTGGCAAAAGTATGCGAATTCTGTCCGGTTTGCCTCCATGCCCGTTATCACCAGAAGGGTATGGTCTTTGACTTTGTGAAGAACGTAGAACAGGATATCTGCCCGTTCTGCAAAGCCTATGAGCGGGTCCACGGAAAGAAAGCCCATGAGAAAAGAGGATAACCATGTCAACCGTAACTGTAGTCGCAAAGGTGACAGCAAAAAGTGACGCCATTGAAGCTGTAAAAACTGAACTCCTGAAAATGATTGCTCCGACACGTAAGGAGGAAGGGTGCATAGAATACCGTCTGCATCAGGACAACGATGATCCTGCTGTCTTTGTATTCTACGAGAACTGGATGGACATTTCGTACCTGGAACAGCACATGAAATCTCAACACTTCCTGGCGTATGTTGCGGCAGTCGGTGATTTGATTGCTGAAAAGATTGTCTACAAAATGACTGAAATTGTTTGAGAGGCTGCTATGATATGATTGACCACAACAGACTATTCACTACCTTTATGGAACTATGTGCCATAGATTCCGAACCAACCTGTGAACGGTTGATGGCAGACCGGCTTACGGAGATGCTTACATCACTTGGTTTCGTTGTTTCTGAGGATGATACTGGAGAAAAAATTGGTGGTAGCGCCGGAAACCTTTATGCACGCCTGGAAGGCACTACAACTGGAGAAGTGTTGCTCTTCTCCTGTCATATGGATCGGGTTGTACCTGGTGTGAACGTCAAGCCCCGTATTGAAGGGGATTATATCGTAAGTGATGGTTCTACTGTGCTCGGAGCCGACGATGCTTCAGGTTTGGCTGCTCTGCTGGAGGGAATCAGAGTACTGAAGCAGAGTGGGAAAGCTCACCCGACCATTGAGCTAGTGCTGACCGTCGCAGAAGAGTTGTCTTTGGTTGGCTCCAAACATTTTGATACAGCACAGGTCACCTCACGGATAGGTTTTGTTCTGGATGCTGGCGGACCCGTAGGAGAAATTGTTCTTCAAGCACCTGAGCACATTAAGTTTACAGCCATGTTTCATGGTCTTAGCGCACACGCCGGATTTGCCCCAGAGCAGGGAATTTCGGCAATTCAGATCGCAGCAACGGCCATCAGTCGGATGGGATTGTTACGAATTGACGCAGAAACAACCGCCAATATAGGCAGTATCTCAGCTATCGGCCCAACCAATATCGTACAAGACAGATGTGAACTGCAAGGTGAAGTCCGGTCACTGGTTCCGGTAAAAGCAGAGTCCCATATGGCAGCATTGTCAGATATAATGCAAGCCGCTGCTACAGAATATGGGGGTTCGGTCACCATCAAGGCTGAGACCTCCTATCATGCGTACAAACTGCTAGAAGAGAGCGAGCCTGTTTGCCGTGCGGCAAGGGCAGCAACCAGTATCGGTGTGCCGGTCCACTTTAAATCTACCGGTGGCGGTTCTGATGCCAACTATTTCAATAGCCGGGGCTTACAGACGGTGGTACTCAGTTGCGGTTATGAGAAGGTCCATACAACAGCTGAGCGAATCCCCCTAAAACAATTGGCTTTGCTGACGGAATGGGTCATCGCTATTATCGTCAACGGGGCAAACTCCTGAGCCTTCAATCAAAAAATACAAAAGGAAACTGACATATGACAAGAAAGATAGCTATCATAACCGGCGGAAGCCGAGGCCTTGGTGCCAACGCTGCACTTAAATTGGCTGCACGCAACACAGACCTGATTATCACGTACAAGCAGGATAGCACCTCTGCTAACGCTGTTGTTGCCCAAGCAGTCGAACTGGGTGCAAAAGCGTTTGCCTTGCAACTCGATGCTGGCTCCACTGCCGGTATCCCTGTTTTCACCCAACATGTGAAGGATACTCTGACACAGTGGGGAGCTGATCGGTTCGACATCCTGGTCAATAATGCCGGTATGGGTATGCATGCTGCATTTGCTGATGTTACGGAAGATCAGTTTGATGCCCTTATGAATGTTCACTTCAAAAGTGTGTTCTTCCTGACACAAGCTCTCGTACCGCTAATGAATGATGGCGGTCGTATCCTAAACATCTCATCTGGACTTGCCCGCTTTGCTCTACCTGGCTATTCTGCGTACGCCTCAATGAAGGGTGCCATATAAGTATTAACAAAATATCTGGCCAAGGAACTGGGAGTACGTGGCATTTCAGTTAACGTCCTGGCACCTGGCGCCATAGAGACGGACTTTGGCGGCGGCAGAGTTCGTGATGACAAACAGATCAATGCCTTCATAGCATCTCAGACTGCTTTGGGGCGGGTCGGTTTGCCCGATGATATTGGTGACCTCATAGCGACGCTCGTGTCCGATGAGTGCAGATGGGTCACTGGCCAACGCATTGAAGCATCCGGTGGCATGTTTATCTGATTCAATATTTTTCCTCTGGAGTGTTTATATATATGGTTCGCAAGGTTGTTTCAGGTGGACAGACCGGTGTTGATCGCGCCGGTCTGGACGCAGCCATAAAGGCCGGTTTCCCCATTGGTGGTTATTGCCCTAAAGGTAGGTATGCCGAGGATGGTGCGATACCAGACAGATATCCAATGATTGAAACAGCAGAACCAGAAACGAGGTTCCGTACGGAAAAGAATGTTAGCGAATCCGATGGTACTCTGATCCTCAACAAGGGCGAAGTGACCGAAGGAACGCTGCTTACCCACGAGTTCGCTGTGAAGCACGGCAAGCCATGCCTGATCGTGCAACTCGATGTACCTGAAGTCACCAAGCCGGATCATGTGGTGCGCTGGATAGACGGCCAGTACATTTCCAACCTCAACATTGCCGGGCCCCGCGAATCAAAATACCCTGCAGGAATTTACGCTGACGCACTGGGATATCTTGAGAAGGTATTCAACCTGCTGAAAGAACAGAGCTAAATCATTCGATGAGTCCTGCGTATCACATTGTAACCGCTGATCAGTCCACCCATAAGAGAACCTGATTTGTTCTGATTCGCCGCTAATCCCTTCTCCCTGAAGGAGAAGGTGGCCGACAGGCCGGATGAAGGGGGAAACTGTGCGGCATAATCAACATTTCCCCCTCACCCTAGCCCTCTCCCTCATGGAGAGGGGACTTTTTAGACGCCAAGCGGCGAATTAGAATGAATCAGGAAGGCATTTAAGCGCAGAATCCCGGAATTAATGGCGATACAGCAACAATTTGCCGACCTCAGTTAATACTATCATCCTTCTCTGATTTCCTGTTCAAACAGACAGGCGAGGTCAGGCTCTCGAAGTCTGTCAGCGGCAGCGGACGGCTGAACAGATAGCCCTGGTAGGCATGGCAGCCGTGGCGCGCCAGGAAATCGCGTTGCACATCCATCTCCACCCCTTCGGCTATAACCGACAGCCCCATACTTTCGGCCAGCGCGATGACCATCTTGGCGATAGCAGCATCATTGGTGTCGGTAAGAATCTCCCTGACAAAGCTTTGGTCGATTTTCAGTTGATCCAGCGGCAAGCGCTTCAAGTAGGACAAGGATGAATAGCCTGTACCAAAGTCATCCAGCGAGAACCCCACCCCCAGAGCTTTCAGCGCGCTCATCTTGGCGATAACGTCTTCAACATCGGTAACCAGCATGCTTTCGGTCAGTTCAAGCTTGAGCCGACAAGGGTCTGCTCCGGTATCGGAGAGCACCGCCAGCACTTCCTCTACAAAAGTAGGCTGCCTGAATTGGCGGACGCTGACATTCACCGCGATTGTCAAATGAGCCATATCCGGCTGGTGAGCCCAACTGGCCAGTTGGGTGCAGGCTGTCAACAGCACCCAGTGACCCAGAGGCAGAATATGGCCGGTCTCCTCTGCAAGAGGGATGAAGTCGCCGGGCGACACCATACCACGCTCAGGGTGATGCCAGCGCAGCAAAGCTTCAGCACCTATCGGCGGGCCGGTGCCGATAACCTGAGCCTGGTAATACAGGACAAACTGCCCTTTTTCCAGCGCCTCACTCAAATCCGCTTCCAGCGCCGCGCGCCGCAGCACAATGGTCTGCATCTCCGGATCAAAAAAACGCAGGGTATTACGGCCAGCGGCCTTCGCCTGATACATGGCGAGATCGGCGCGCTTCAGGAGTTCGTCCAGTGAGCAATCATTACCCACGAAGAGTGTGACGCCAATGCTCGGTGTGCTGCGGTACTCGGTTCCACCGAAGAGCAGATAGTTCTCATTGAGAGTGAGGATAATCTTTTCGCCGACTATTTCCGCCTGATTAGCCGCTTCCTCGGCGTTATTGCTCAGGTCATCGAGCATCACCACGAATTCGTCTCCACCGAGACGTGCGACGGTATCGCCTTCCCGCACACATCTTACCATACGCTGAGCCACCTGCTTGAGCAACTCATCGCCGAAATCGTGGCCGAGGGTATCATTAAGCGTCTTGAAGTTGTCCAGATCAACGAACAGCAGTGCGCAAAAGCGCTCGCTGCGGAGTCGCGATACAAGAACATGCTGCAGGCGGTCAAGCAGCAGGCGGCGATTTGGCAGGCCGGTAAGCGGATCGTAAAAGGCCAGTTCTTTGATCCTTTCATCCGCCCGCTTGCGTTCCGTAATGTCGAAATGCGAGCCGACGTAATTTGTAATTTCCCCTTCTGAATTGCGTACCGCTGTAATGGCGAGCCAGAGGGGATACTCCTCGCCATTCTTGCGGCGATCCCAGATTTCTCCCTGCCAGGCACCAGTGCGCTCGATAGTTGACCATAACCCTGTATAAAAATCGGCATCGTGCCTTCCCGAACTGAGGATATTGGGGGTCTGCCCCACAGCTTCCTCGGCGCTGTAACCGGTGATTTCGGTAAAAGCACGGTTTACCCTCAGAATCAGGCAGTTCGCATCGGTGATCAACATCCCTTCCTGCGACTCGAAAGCCGAAGCGGAGATCCGTAGATCCGCCTCAGCCCTCTTCAGTTCTGAGATGTCGGCATAGATCCAGATGCTCCCTTCCTGGGGGTGCTTCGGGTCTACGGCACGCCCGCTCAGCGCCCCCCAGAAGACGCTGCCATCCTTGTGACGCAACTTGACTTCGGTGCTGAAATTCTTGTTATCGGTTACTGCCGCGTAGGCGACCCTGCCAATATGTTCGAAAGTTTCCTGGCTGTCGTAGAGAAGTCTGACAGATGCGCCGATCAACTCACCAGAGGCGTAATGGAAGATTTCCTCAAGGCGGCGATTGCAGGAGACTATATGCCGGTGTTTGAGGTAGGCAATGCCGACCAGAGCGTTGTTAAGTATTGTTTCATTCAGCGTGAGCAGTTCCAGGGTTTGTGCTTCCCGCAGCTTGCGTTTGGTAATGTCACGCCAAGTGCAATAGATCAGGTCCTGGTCGTCCAAAGATATGCGCGTGAGCGTAACCTCGGCATCAAAGCTCGTGCCATCGGCCTTGTTGTGGATCCATTCAAACCGGTGCAGGCCATTTGCCATGGCAAGGGACATCATGAGCTCTGCCTTGGCAAAGGAATCCTGACCGTCAGCTTGTGTAGGAGGGGAGAGTTTGGAGGGGTGAACGTTCAGGAGCTCTTCGCGACTTTTATAGCCCAGGGTCCGAACGGCTGCTTCATTGCATTCGATGAAGCGATTGCCGGCGATAATCCAGGCGGGATCCGGCGCGGATGTGAACACCTGTTTGAACCAGCTATCGGATTTAAAATCTAAGCGATCCATTTACGTGTGGTTACTCTTTCATTTATGCAGGAGTATGATAGCGTCATGAAAAAAACAAGGTTCTATGAGTTGAAATATTTCATAATGGTTTTTTTTGTCAAGCGGAATCTCAAATTAAGTAAAATGTTGTTTTTGTGGGATCATTTCAATCTTCATGTTTGTAGCTTTCGGGACTCTTAGCTGTTAAAAACAGCCTGTAACATTTACGGCTAGATCATAAACCGTAAAAGGCTTATGAATTAAGTGTATAGCCAAGCAGATGAGCTTGATTATTAAGGAAGCGAGAAAATAGCCCCACCCATCACTAAACCATCATCACCACAAAAAGCTTTGACTCGTGCCACCGGTTATCAAAACGAGAGGGGTACCGCCCCCCTTACTGATGAACTAACCTCCATCAGTACCTATCAGATTGCA